>CALJHL010000274.1 GCA_938075435.1 uncultured Thalassotalea sp.
CTCGTGACATAGATTCTGCGCCACCGGCAACGGCAACATCACAATCATCTAATAATAATAATTGTGCAGCAGAAATAACGGCTTGTAAGCCAGAGCCACATAAACGGTTTACGGTTAACGCTGGGGTTGTTTGATTTAATCCACCCTTCAGAGCGGCGGTGCGGCTCATATACATGTCGCGACGATCTGTATGGGTTACATTACCAATAACACAATGACCAACATCATCAACATTAACACCAGAGCGTTTCACTGCTTCGGCAACCATTTGCCCAGCAAGATCGGTTGGGGCGATGGTTTTTAATGAACCACCAAAATCTGCAATTGCAGTTCGGACACTACTTAAAAATACAACTTCACGTTTACTCATTATTTGCTTTCCTATTATTTACTGCTGTAAGGCATTCTTTTTTAATAGGTTAGCAGGGGATTTTCAATTAAAAATCCCCTGAGTGAAGAGGGAGGACATTTTTGGCAGAATTATTGCAAATTGCTATTAAAACTTCATTTCCGAAACGTGACTAGGAATAACTAATTCACCAGCAGTTAATTTTGCAATTTCTTCAACACTCACCCCTGGGGCGCGTTCAAGCAGGTGAAATTTACCGTCTTTAATTTCAATAAAGGCTAAGTCGGTTAATACTTTCTTAATACAGCCTTTACCCGTTAAAGGCAGAGTACAATTACTTAACAGTTTAGAATCACCATGTTTAGATGCGTGCGTCATAGTAACGATAATATTATCAGCGCCAGCAACTAAATCCATCGCCCCGCCCATGCCTTTAATCAGTTTGCCGGGGATCATATAGGAAGCTATATTACCATTTACATCGACTTCAAATGCACCAAGCACCGTTAAATCAACATGACCGCCACGGATCATCGCAAAGGACTCGGCACTATCGAATAACGACGCACCTTTTGCCATAGTAACGGTTTGTTTACCGGCATTGATCAAATCGGCATCAACTTCTGCTTCCGTCGGAAACGGCCCCATACCTAATAGACCATTTTCTGATTGCAACATAACTTCGATACCTGCCGGTACATAGTTAGCAACTAAGGTAGGAATACCAATACCTAGATTTACGTAATAACCATCTTGTAATTCTTGAGCAACGCGTTGCGCTAATTGTTCACGAGATAAAGCCATATTAATTCTCCCGATTAAGAACGCACAGTGCGTTGTTCAATGATTTTTTCAAAAGTGCCTTTAATAAGACGGTTAACATAGATACCCGGAGTATGGATTTCATCTGGGTCTAACTCGCCTGGTTCAACAATTTCTTCAACTTCAACGACGGTTATTTTTCCGGCAGTTGCTGCTAAAGGATTAAAGTTGCGAGCGGTTTTACGAAATACTAAATTACCGAAGGTATCAGCTTTCCAAGCTTTAACAATGGCAAAGTCACCGGTTACTGCTTCTTCTAAAATATAGTTACGACCATTGAATTCTCGAACTTCTTTACCTTCTGCTACAGGAGTACCGTAACCAGTTGCTGTAAAGAAAGCTGGAATTCCTGCACCGCCGGCGCGCATTTTTTCGGCGAGTGTTCCTTGTGGAGTTAATTCAACTTCTAACTCGCCACTCATCATTTGCGTTTCAAAATTGGCATTTTCACCAACATAAGAAGCAACCATTTTCTTTATTTGCTTGTCAAAAAGTAAAATACCTAAACCGTGTTCGGTGGTTCCACAATTATTCGAAATAACTGTTAAGCCCTTGGTACCTTTGCGTTTAATCTCTTTAATTAAGTTTTCAGGATTACCTGACAGGCCAAAACCGCCAGCGATAATTGTCATATTATCTTCAAGACCTGCCATTGCTGCTTCGTATGAATCAACAACTTTATTAAAACCAGCCATTTAAGCTCCTTTATAAAATCTAATCAGTTATCAAATATTAGAGTTAGTGCCGATACTCTAACAAAATTTGTATTTTACACAATCAACCACCGCGATTAACTAAATGTTTCTCGGTAAGTTTTGGCAATAAAGTTGAACACTTTCGCAATCATTTTGATGATAAGTTTAATATTCAGTTAATTATTTTTCATTTACGGCTGTAAACAAATATAGTCAACTTTGCCAAGAAGATCATAACGTAACTGTTTTACCCTCCATATGACTATTGTCAGTTTTGAAAATTATTTACTGGTAAATAAAGCATTAGTTTTTATACTTTAGTAACTTAGCGTTATGCTAGTTAATCGTTATTAAACCGTGTATCGTTGCGCACATGCGACAGTTAAAGATATAAGAGTGCCAGAATGAATATTTCATTGACCGAAGAACAACAAATGATCCAAGACATGGCAAATAAATTTGCTGAATCAGAATTAGCGCCTGTGGCGGCGAAATTAGATGAAGGCGAAGGCCAAGAGATATTTCAAACCAATATAAAACAACTTGCTGATTTAGGTTTTATGGGTCTTAACGTTAACGCCGAATATGGAGGGGTTGAAGCCGGCGCTGTTGCCTTTTCACTGGCCGTTACCGAAATTGCCAAAGCATGTGCCTCTACGGCAGTAACAACCTCGGTAACTAACATGGTTGCAGAGGTAATTCAAGCCGTTGGTAATGAATCGCAAAAGCAATATTATTTACCTAAAATTTGTTCGGGCGAATATTTAGCTGGCGGCTTTTGTTTAACCGAGGCAAGTGCGGGCTCTGATCCCGCAGGAATGAAAACTACAGCCATTCGAGACGGTGACGATTATGTTTTAAATGGCACAAAACTGTATATCACAAGTGGCACCATTGCTGGAGTATTTGTGGTTTGGGCCGTAACCGATCCACGAGCGCAAAAAGGTAAGGGTATTTCTTGTTTTCTAGTCGAAGCTAACACCCCTGGAATGACCATAGGGAAAAGCGAAGATAAAATGGGCCAAAAGGCCTCGCCAACCAATGAAGTTCATTTTGAAAATTGTCGTATTCCAGCGTCGGCAATGATGGGACAAGAGAATAAAGGCTTTGCAATTGCCGTTGGTGAGTTAGCTGGTGGCCGAATTGGCATCGGCTCGTTGGCACTTGGAATTGGTTTGGCGGCAATGGACTATGCTCGCGAGTATATTAAAGAACGTCACCAATTTGGTCAGCCATTAAGCAATTTTCAAGGTTTGCAGTGGATGCTCGCTGAACGCTATACCGATTTGGAAGCTGCACGATTATTATTAATGAATGCCGCCAGTATAAAAGAGCAAGGTTTAGCTTTTGGGGCCGCCGCATCGATGGCCAAGTTGTTTGCTTCTGAAAAAGCGAATCAAGCTTGTTATGATGCATTGCAAATGCTCGGCGGTGCTGGCTACATTAAAGAATATCCATTGGAGCGCATGGCACGAGATGTGCGCATAACGTCTATTTATGAAGGCACCAGTGAGATCCAAAAAGTAATTATCGCTCGCGATTTATTAGCCTAGTGTTATGAACGTAGTTTTATTCGCTATATAAACGCAGAGCCCACCCATAAATAATATTAAATTTAATGAGAAATTATATGTCCGTAGAGTTAACCATTGCCGATTACCAAAATCTTCAACACTGTAACGATTTAATTTATTTACTGAATAGTTATGCTCAAGATCCTATGGGTGGGGCGGCGCCGTTAAGTGATTATTCTGTGCAAAATCTCTGCGCAAAATTAGCCGCACGAAATGATGTTTTTACCATTCTGTGTTATGTCGATGGTAAACCTGCCGGGATTTGTAATTTCGTTGAAGGTTTTTCGACTTTTAAAGCCAAGCCGCTATTAAATATTCATGACATGGGCGTGGTCGCTGAATATAGGGGCTTAGGTTTGAGTCATAAAATGATGGATTTGGTAGAGAAAATTGCCGGTGAACGTGATTGTTGTAAAATTACTCTAGAGGTTTTAGAAGGCAATCAAGTCGCTAAAAATAGTTACCTTAAATTTGGCTTTACTAGCTATGAACTTGACCCGAAGATGGGCAGTGCCTTGTTTTGGGAAAAGGTTCTTTAAAAAGATATCGACTTTCGGCCTGATCTTGAATTGCTTGTTGGCTGTTTATTTTCGGGTTGCTTATTTTCTGGACGAGAATTTGTTTTGCTTTTATTAACCGGCTTAGGCGAATTTTTCTTGGATTTGTGGCCAGAATTCGTTCGAGTATTGTTTTTAGCTTTATTGTTCGAGTTTTTATTTTCAGCAGGCCGTGCAAAATCTTGATTTGCAGATGGGTGTTCATCGGGGTTAAATGTTTTTGTTTGTTCAACGAGTTCTGCAGGGGCGAGCTGTTCGGTTTCGCGAAGCATTGGCATAATCGCCTCGTCATTAAATTGCACGATATCTTCAAAGTACACTTTCTTACGTTTTTGGTATTCAACTTCACCATTTAAATAAACGTAACCGTCGGTAATGACCATTTTAGCCTCGCCGCCACCGCTAACTAAGTTAGCAATTTTTAGTAATTTGCATAACTCAATAGGCTCAGCATCAACTTCTATGACTAAAACTTCAATTTCCAAAATGTTATTCCTAATGATATTTTCTACACACCAGATTGCGTAGTGTCGTTAGTTTAACACTGCAAAATAAAAACACCCAGCGCAATTACATTACTCTGGGTGTTTTCTTTATCATTTACAGAAGCCAATTTAATAACCTTATTCAGGGCTGGTAGTAAAGTTAACCTCGAACTTCCTAATTTCAACTGCCGCTAAGTCGGTAATACTTGCCTGGCCAATACTGTTGCTCATATGGTCAGCGGTTTTATTGGCCCCTCGATTTTGCGCAAAAGTAATAATATCTTCACCGTTACATACCACACCCAATGCCACTGTTGCTTCATTTAGGCGGTGAGCTTTTAATGTTGATTTTAAGCGTAGCGTTTTATTGCTAGCGGCAGCTTTACAAGTATCAATTAAAGCGCTTTGCATATAAGAACTCATTGGGGTTGCGCTGCTGTTAAAGCTAATAAGACTTGCGCCAGCGATTAGTAGGGTAGTTGTTACTGTAGTTAACGTTTTCATAGTTGTCTTCCTGTGTTTTTAAAGTGTATTTTTTGTGTTTTGATTGTCTGTTTTTTTTGTGTTTAATTTTTTATATAACTAAGTAGACGGGGGTAAGGGCGATTTTAGTTGCACGCTTACTTCTGTTGGATGTAACAATATGTGTCAATGGAGTGTTGCTTTTAGATGTAAATTTAATTGCTTACTCACTGAATTTAATTAACTTAATTGTTATTAGAATCCTAGGTTTGTATGTTTTTTGAACACAAATGTTTACATTCAGAGCTAAATATTTTGAACTTTCTAATGTTTTTTGCGGATTAGTCGAATTTTTTTATAAAAATTTAGAAAATTTCATTAATAATTTAATGAAATTTTCAATAATTGTTGCTGATACAACCAATTTGTATTAAAAAACAGCAAACGAACAAATAAAAGTAAAATAAATGAAACTTAGTATTGACAGTTTTTAACTGACCCCTATAATACGCAACCACAAAGACTGGACGATTAGCTCAG
>CALJHL010000275.1 GCA_938075435.1 uncultured Thalassotalea sp.
TTTAGTTTAATCTTGGTTGTTGTCTTGCTAACCGGTTGCAGTACTTTTAAACCTATTGGCGAACAAACAAAGTTATTAGCAGACATTGAACAACAGCAATTATTTAGCATGCAGCAAGCTAATAAAGAATTGTTATTGTTAGATGTACGTAGTGAAGAAGAGTTTAACCAAGGCCATATTTCCGGCGCCATTAACATTGCCCATAAAGAATTGGCAATGCAACTGACTGACATAAAAGATTATCAACATAAAAACATTGTGGTTTATTGCCGCTCTGGTCGCCGAGCAGCGATAGCACAAGCGATACTTACCGACAATGGCTTTACCAAGGTAAACCACCTGAATGGCGACTTTATGGCTTGGCAGCAGGCTGAACGACCAATTCAGAAAAATAAGGGGTAACGATATATGCAAGCTAATATGAGCACCTTTATCTATTATGCCGACATATTCGGTATAATTGTATTTGCCCTGTCAGGTGCATTAACTGCTGGCCGTTATCGATTAGATCCATTCGGAGTAATGGTTCTAGCAGCCGTTACCGCGGTTGGCGGTGGTACGATTAGAGACATTATACTCGGCATACCGGTATTTTGGACCATACAATCTTATTATGTCGGGGTTATATTTTTTACCTCTGTTTTTACAATTTTAATCATTCGTAAACCCAAACTTGTGCCAAAACGCTTTATGCTTATTGCTGATGCATTTGGTTTAGCTTTATTTGCCGTACTCGGGACACAAAAAGCCTTAAGTCACGATTTCAGTATGTTGACATCAATTATTATGGGTGCGATAACCGGTGTTGCCGGCGGCATGATCAGAGACATTATCTGTAATCAAATCCCATTAATTCTTAGACAAGAAATATATGCGACAGCAGCGTTACTGGGAGGGGGATTATTTGTGTTATTTAGTGAACTGAACTTCTCTGAAAATAGCGCAATGATCATTGGGATGACGGGTTCGCTGGCCTTACGCTTAGTGGGAATTTATTGGCAAGTTTCTTTGCCAGCCTTTAAATTTGATGATGAGCTTAAAGGATAAAGGTTAAGTTCATCAGCAAATTTGCATTCTAGCTTAACTATCAGTCGTCAAGTTGTACTCCCCAACCATCATTATAGCCAGAAAATCTTCGAGCTAATTTTTCAAACATGACTTCATTTTTAGTAATGTTCTCATAGCTAGGGATCATTTTCATGGTGCAGTCAACATCCCAGACATTAGGTGTTTGATCTGGATGGACTTTAACGATGGCATCAATATCGGAGTTTTTAATATAGTCAGCCAAAGCTCTGGCATTGTTTTCATCTTCAAATAATTGAAAAAATTCAACGATCACCGGCTTGCTTAGTTCAATGCCAGCATCTTGCATTTCAGCCAACACCGCTCCGGTTTCATCATTTGGAAAGCTCATTTATACGCCTATTTGGTTAAGTTTTTGCGATTAGCGCTATTATAGCTAATTATTGCCCTGTGCAGCTAAACTAAATGCTCAACTGGCCGGAAAATTAATTAATATATTTTCGATTGCCTGATCAATAAGATCTTGGTTTTCTTCACTGTTATTTTCTGCCGATAATTTTAGTTTGGCAAAACTACGATATACCGAACGCTTCTTCTTATTATCAACAATGTCGATAATAAGCATAGATGATTTAATGTCCTTATTTAACTGTTGCTGCTCGGCTTCGCCGCATGCAATACAGGCTTTAACGGCTTTATTATAGACTTTTAATTCCTGTAAACTTTGTTTAACCAAAAAATAACTGACCACAATGTCGGCTTGTAAATAATTTTGGTACGGGTAATTACGTTGCTCCATTGCCTGTTCAATAGCAATTTCAAATCGATTTCTTTGGTAGTCACTTAAATGTTGGATGTCATTAAATTTAGATCCACGAGGGTATATTGAGTAATTACTGATATTGGCAAAATCATATTTCACATCATAATTAAACTTGGTATTACTGGTGCAAGCCGCCACTAATAAAGCGCTTAACAAGGTTAGAGTGTTTTTATAAAAATGAGACAAAGGCATTAATATTGATATTTTATTGTTATTACTAGATGTTACTTTACGTCACATAGCGCTAAAAAAGCCAGTCTCTTGACTGGCTTTTAGCTTTATTTTCAATAATTCGATTTTAGCTTAAGGTTACCTTGGCAAATTTTCGTTTACCAACTTGGTAAACTGCGACACTACCGGCTTGGCATTGTAATTTGTTATCGTTAATTTTTTCACCGTCAATTTTTACCGCACCTTGTTTTATCATGCGCATGGCTTCAGAAGTGCTGGCAACCAAACCGGCTTCTTTAAGTAAATTAGCAATGGCTATTTCGCCACCAATCACGGTAATCGATTTTTCTTCGATTTCATCAGGCATAGCACCTTTTTGAAAGCGATTAATAAACTCTTGGTGGGCAGCTTCTGCCGCCTGCTCGTTATGAAAGCGAGCAATTAACTCTTTTGCTAATTCAATTTTAATGTCGCGCGGGTTAGCTCCTTGTTCGGCTTGTTGGCGAAAGGCATTGATTTGTGCAATCGGTCTAAAACTTAATAAATCGTAGTAGCGCCACATTAAAACATCTGAGATAGACATTATTTTACCAAACATCTCTGTCGGCGAATCAGTAATGCCAATATAATTACCCAACGATTTTGACATTTTTTGGACGCCATCAAGGCCTTCAAGCAATGGCATCATTAATACGGTTTGTGGACGCTGGCCTTCGCTTTTCTGAAGTTCTCTACCCATTAATAAATTAAACTTTTGATCTGTGCCACCTAACTCGACATCGGCTTCTAACGCCACGCTGTCCCAACCTTGAACGAGCGGGTACATAAATTCATGAATGGCGATTGATTGCCCTTCTTTAAAGCGTTTTTTAAAATCATCTCGTTCCATCATTCGCGCGACGGTTTGACGAGAAGCTAATTTTAGCATGCCCGCAGAGCCGAGCTTCTCCATCCAGGTCGAATTAAACTCAACTCGAGTTTTGGCCGGATCTAAAATTTTGAATACTTGTTCTTTATAGGTTTCGGCATTTGCTAACACATCGGCTGACGTTAATGCTTTGCGGGTAACATTTTTGCCGGTAGGATCACCGATCATGCCGGTAAAATCGCCGATTAAGAAAATGACTTCGTGACCTAGCTGCTGAAACTGACGCATTTTATTAATTAACACCGTATGGCCTAAATGCAAATCTGGTGCAGTCGGATCAAAACCGGCCTTAATTTTTAATGGCTTACCTTTTTTAAGTTTCTCTAACAGTTCATCTTCTACTAAGATTTCTTCTGCGCCGCGTTTGATTTCGGCAAACGCCTGCATAATATCGGTCATTAACTTGGCCCTACATTGGTGATTACCTAATCTGTAAATAAAGCATTGTGTAAACAGCGCCGCAGTTATTATGACTGGTAAAGTATAAATTCAAAGATACCGAATTCTACTCGAATACGCCGCCATATAAAAGAGTGAAAGTTAAGCGATTTTAAAAGCTCTTATTGCAAACAAGAATTTTTTAACATTATGTAAATTAATTACAAAATCTTTGCGCTTAATTGTTGTTGCAAGCAACTAAAAACCTTAAAAAAATTGCAGTAATGACAAATTGATCAGAGCCAAGGGTTGTCTGCAATTTAGATAATTTGTTATAGTGACTATTGTATGCACCTTTATTTTTGCCTGGAATTCAGTAACACTTTGATTAAATTGAAAAACATATTTTTAGAGCTCCCCAAAAAACATCAACTACTTATTAGTGGTTGCAGTTTATTTTTACTAGTTTTGATGGTTTTTCCCTCAGAAAAGGCCTCAGCTAGTCGATCTACTGATAAATCCTCAGTCGAAATAGGTAAAAGATACCAATTAGCAATACCTGAAGAAGATAAACAAGTATTAATTAAGGCGCCCGAACAAAAAAGCACTGCCCTTACCTGGCAAACGGCTACCGTTAAAAGTGGCGATTCATTAGGTAAAATCTTAAATAAATTTGGTTTCAGCGCAAAAACAATTCATGACCTGGCCAGCAGTAAAGATGGTAAAAAACTCACCAACCTTAACATTGGCGACAAATTAGAAATTGCCAGTGATGACGATGGAAAATTGTTAAAATTACATTACCCGATTTCAATTACCGATACGTTAAAGTGGCAGCTTAGCGAACAAGGATATGTGAGCAGCAAGGAACAAAAATCAATTGAGACTCGTTTAAATTATGCCCAAGCAACAATAAACAGTAATTTTTGGAATGCGGCTTTAGGTGCTGGTTTAACCAATAACCAGACAATGCATTTGGCAAATATTTTTGGTTGGGATGTCGATTTTGCTTTGGATATTCGACAAGGTGACAGTTTTAATGTGATTTATGAAAATGAATACATCGATGGTGATTTCGTTGCTAACGGTAAAATTTTAGCGGCGGAGTTTGTCAATCAGGGTGAAACCTTCCAAGCGGTACGCTTTAAAGATGGTGAATTTTACACTCCGCAAGGCAACAGCATGCGTAAGTCATTCTTACGAGCACCAGTAAGTTTTCAATATATTAGCTCGAGTTTTAAACCGAAACGTTACCACCCTATTTTAAAACGCGTTAAAGCCCACAATGGTGTAGATTATCGAGCACCTAAAGGCACCCCAGTAAAAGCTGCCGGTAATGGCCGGGTTATCGCCGCGACTTATAACAAGTACAATGGTAACTATGTTTTTATTCAACACGCTAATAATATTGTCACTAAATATCTACACTTTTCTAAACGCGCAGTTAAAAAAGGCGCCCGTGTTAAACAAGGCCAAATTATTGGCTATGTCGGCTCCACTGGTTTGTCGCAAGCGCCGCATTTACATTATGAATTTTTATTAAATGGCGTGCACCGTAACCCACGCACGGTGAAACTGCCCGATGCAGAGCCAATCAATAAAAAATATAAAGCTGAATTTGCACAAGTTGCCACTGAGTTACTCAATAAATTAGAGGGCTCAAAAAACGCGTTATTGGCTGCTACGGATCATGCCCAAACATCAAGTGCAGAGTAATTTATATATAGGTTTGATGTCCGGTACCAGTGCCGATGGCATCGATTTGGCACTGGTTGATTTCTCAACTACAGGTCATCAACTCGTTGCCAGTTATTATCAAGCTTACGATAACGATACCCAAGCCAAAATCATCGCTCTTTATCGTCCTGGTGCCGATGAAATTGATCGAGCCGGCTTGCTCGATAAACTACTCGCTCAACAATTTGCCCGCGCCATAAATACATTTATCCAGCAACAAAACCTCACCAGCGCCGACATCAAGGCTATTGGCAATCATGGCCAAACAATTCGTCATCGCCCGACCGATAAATTTCCTTTTACCCTACAAATAGGCTGTAATCAAACACTCGCGTGTTTAACCAATATCAAGGTAATAGGTAAATTTAGAGACAAAGATATCGCCTTAGGTGGGCAAGGTGCGCCATTAGTACCGGCCTATCATCAAGCAATATTTGCCAATGCAAATAGTGATGTTTGTGTGGTTAATATTGGTGGTATCAGCAACATTACTTTTTTGCCTAAACAGGGCAATACGAATGTTTCAGGATTTGATACTGGCCCTGGTAATGCTTTACTTGATGATTGGTATCGTTTACATCATCAAGATTGCCCTAATACCATTGATTTAGATGGAAAATGGGCTGCAACCGGGGCAGTACATACGGCATTGCTAGCCGCGATGCTTGCTGATAATTATTTTAGCTTAGCGGCGCCGAAAAGTACCGGTCGAGAATATTTTCATCTTAATTGGTTAACTGATTATTTAGCGCCCTTACAACTATCTGAACAAGCTTTAACGGCCGCCGATGTGCAAATAACCTTAATGGCTTTGACTTGTCAAAGCATTGCAACCACTATAAATTCATTAAGCTCTGCAGCTGAAGTAATTATTTGTGGTGGCGGTGCCAACAACCCACTGCTGATGAATATGTTAACAACTCTATGCGATCAACATTTGGTTACCACGGCAACGAGTATGGGTATTGCCAATGACAGTTTGGAGGCATTAGTATTCGCCTGGTTAGCCTTTGCCTTTGATAATAATATTAATGGCAACCTACCAAAGGTAACTGGCGCCAGCCGAGCAACTACCTTAGGTTTGGCATTTTATCCGTAACTGAGCCACCCAAAAAATATTTAAATTCCTCTAAAAGGAACTTCATAGCCAACTACCTGTCTAATTTTTGCACAAACAATAATTAAGGGGGTTTTATGGATTTAGAAAAAGTTCGCATTGGCATGTGTTGTGGTACTCATAAAGGTAGTGGTACGGTGACATGGGTAGATGGTGCAACACAGACCGTTTATTTAACAGATTTAACCGATAATCATAGTTTTGATGTTGGCATAGAAGAGATTATCGATGATCCTCAAATTCATAATCATGATGACTTCTATTATTAATAAATTATAAACATTGAATAATAGCAATTTAATGAATACCAGCCCGCATTTTTATGCGGGTTGTTTCGTTGTAACTTTGCCTATTTAACATCTCTAACCGCCTAAGGTATCAAGCTTTCGAGCTTGGCAACCAATAATAACGATATCGTTAGCCGGTGTGATTCGTTATTATCTAGATAACTTAGTTTATAAATTAGCAGTTATGCGATCTCATACCCAAACAACAACCGAACCTGAACATTTTAACTGGCAAATAATCAAACATATTTTGCCGTATTTATTCGAATTTAAACAACGAGTATTTACGGCGCTGTTATTTATGGTGCTAGCGAAGGTGGCGAGTGTCGGTTTACCGTTTATTTTGAAATATATCGTCGATGATTTAGATGCTAGCAATAGCACTTCGTCAGCATTAATTGTGGCACCCATAGCGTTAGTAATCGCTTATGGTATGGTGCGTTTCTCTAATGTTTTGTTTGCCGAAATTCGCGATACCTTATTTGGTCGAGTTACCGAACGCGCCATCCGCCGAATCGGCTTAAAAGTATTTAAACACTTACATAAACTTGATTTAGAATTTCATTTAAATCGTCGTACCGGTGGTTTATCTAGAGATATAGAGCGAGGTACTACTGGCATTAATTTCTTAATGCGTTTTATGGTGTTCAATATAATTCCTACCCTGCTAGAAATTAGCTTGGTAATTTTTATCCTATTTTATAATTATGGTTTCAGCTTTGCCGCGATCACTTTTGCGGCAATTTGTGCTTATGTTGGTTTTTCTATTAAAACCACTGAATGGCGTACCGGCTTTGTACGCCAAGCAAATAAAGCCGACTCTGCCAGTAATTCACAAGCAATTGACAGTTTAATCAATTATGAAACCACTAAATACTTTACCAATGAAGACTATGAAGCTAACCGATACGATAAAGAATTAGCCGATTGGGAAATAGCAAAACGTAAAAATCGCTTATCTTTATTTGCCTTAAATGGCGGCCAAGCCTTGATTATTGCCTTGGCCATGACCGCTATGATGTTATTAGCCGCAAACCAAGTAGCGGCTGGTTTGATGACCCTAGGTGATTTTGTCTTAATAAATGCTTTTATGATGCAAATTTTTATACCTTTAAACTTTCTTGGATTTGTTTACCGGGAGATGAAAGGTTCCTTGGCTAATATTGAGCTAATGTTTAATTTATTAACAATTTCACCAAAAACCGTTGAAGTTGAAAATGCCAAAGAATTGCAGATAACTCAGGGTAAGGTGGAATTTAAGGACGTTGATTTTAGTTATCATAAAGATAGAGGTATTTTAAAAAGGGTTAGTTTTAGCATTCAACCGGGAGAAAAGGTTGCCATTGTTGGCGCCAGCGGTGGCGGCAAATCAACCTTAGTTAAACTGCTATTTCGTTTTTATGATATTAATGGCGGAAAAATATTTATTGATGATCAGGATATTAGCTTATTAACATTTAAATCGTTACGCAGTGCCATTGGTATAGTGCCGCAAGATACTGTGTTATTTAACGATAATATTTTAGAAAATGTCCGCTATGGTAAGCAAAGTGCTAGTGATGAAGAGGTTATGAAGGCTATAACACTGGCTCATTTAGACGATTTTATCAATGCCCTACCCGATGGCGTCCACAGTATGGTTGGGGAGCGTGGTTTAAAACTTTCTGGCGGTGAAAAACAACGGGTAGCGATTGCTCGAACAATTTTGAAAAAACCACCAATTTTGGTATTTGATGAAGCAACCTCTTCTTTAGATAGCAAATCAGAGCAAGCAATAATGACGGCGTTAAAAGAACTATCTACTGGCGTTACCAGTATGGTGATCGCGCATCGTTTATCAACCATTAGCGATGCCGATAGGATAATTGTTATCGATAATGGTGAGGTTGTAGAGCAGGGAAATCATCACGTTTTACTTGAGCAACAAGGCGCTTATGCCAAACTTTGGAATATACAGCAACAAAAAGAAGGCAAAGCCGTTTAACGCGCCGATACTTGCCATCTTAACTAAATAGGTTATGGCTGGGTCGGTTATTAGTCTGCAGATTAATAACCGGTAAAGTTGCCTGCTTGTGAGCGTAATAGTTTAAATTTATGAAAACCCTTATCTTGTAGTCGCCCCAAATCAAAATCAATCATTCCCAGTGAATCGCGCTCTTTAATATCTTGCGAACATTTAAATTCGCCGCCTTTAAATTTATTCATTTTAGAGAATGATTTGTAGCAAATCCGGGCAGGACAAGTATAAGCACACCCGGCATTAGCAAATAATCGGATCCGGCTTTTGTCGACTAAACTATCAAGTAATTCATCGTTATCGTTGGCAACCATAGGTAAAACCACGGTATCATAAATTTCTAAAGCATCATCAATTTTACTTTTAGTCGTTAAATTTTTAATGACACTCGCTTCAATATCATACAGAGGATAATCTTCTTTTATCCACAAAGCTAAATCATCGTTGGTGCAAATCACCGAATTTAAACTGTTATGATATTTTTGCAACATCAGACTGGTTTTTATATATTCTTCACGACTGGCAAAGTGGTTGGTTAAAGGGATCCGAACGCCAATACCAATTTTATTTAATGAGATAACATCGGCATTCGATAGTTGCCGACCATTAAACGCACGACCGCCATAGAGTGTGCTACGCTCAACGAAAGCAAACACACTTTCAATTTGAGCAAGCGGTACATTAGCAAAGTTCTTTTTAATAAATGCCATGATCGGTTCAGATTTAGTTTTACCGCGTGCAGATATTGTATAAGTAGCCTTAGTTTGGTCAGTTGCATACAATTGGGTCGACATTAATTACTCATAAGCGGATCATTTTTGCCAGTATAGAAAACATAAAATATTCGGTATTGATTTATATCAATTAAGTTATATAGCTATTTAAAATAGTATCGGGTTAATTAAAATTGTAAATAATAGATGAGAGTATTAGAGTAAATGTGAATGCAAACTTAAACTATACTTAATACTCTATATTGTTGGGAAATATATGAATATATTACAAAGCAGAGCATGGCTTATAACCGCCACTTGGCTGGCATTTATCGCTTGCGGATTATTATTTAATAGCGCATCAGCAAAAACTAATTTTAGTGGTCAATATAGCACTCCAAATAAAGTTGTTGCGATTGGCGATATTCATGGCGCTTACGATCGATTCAATGCCATTTTAAAAGAACTTAAGCTCATTGATGATTCTGATAATTGGATTGGTGGTAACACTTACTTGGTCAGTTTAGGCGACTTGATTGATAGAGGCGAGGGCTCTCGGCAAGTATTGGATTTAATGATAAAAATCCAAAAACAAGCCCCTGAAAGTGGCGGTTTGGTTTTACAAGTATTAGGTAATCACGAATTAATGGTTACCACAGGTGATCTTAGGTACGTATCGGTCGAAGAGTATGCCGCCTTTAAAGACGATGAGACCGCCCAGCAACGCACCGATTTACTGGCGCAGTACAAATTTGAAAATCCAGACATGGCTGAAGATGAATTATTGACCAAATTCACTAAAGAGTACCCCCCTGGGTACGTTGCCTTGGTAAATGCATTTTCACCTAAAGGCAAATATGGTCGTTGGCTGCGCACCGCTTTACCCGTTATCAAAGTAAATGATTCCCTGTTTGCTCATGGCGGATTATCAACAGATTTAGCCGGTATGGAGTTAGCTGAAATAAATAAAATGGTTAAACCCATCTGGGAATACCAAGATATTGTTCAGTCTTTACAAAGTAAAAAAGTATTGCCGTTAACCACAAATTATTGGACAAGAACCGAGTATCTCAACAATAAACTGCTTCCTTATGCAGAAAAAAAGAAAAAAAACAGCAACGCCAGAATGCCGTCTTGGGCGAAACATTTTGTCCGCCTCTATCAACTGGAAGAGAGTGCTTTTTCAGATAGAAGTCCAATGTGGTATCGCGGCAATGCCTATTGTCACCCTTATAGCGAATCATTCAATACCGAAGGTTTACTTAAAAGCCTTGACGCCAAACGCATTGTTGTTGGCCATACGCCATTGTATAAACAAGTTAGAAGCCGATTAGATGGACAAGTAATCCTCGCTGATACTGGCATGCTTAAAAAAGCCTACAACGGCAATGCAACGGCACTGGTGTTTGCAAATAACACCATTCAAGTGCACAGTTTAGGCGCGACTGAACTATCACCATTGTTAACCGAAGTGAATAGATTCAGCGTTGGTTCAAAATCATTAAGTGAAGCTGAAATTAAAGATCTTTTATTGACTGCCGACATCACGCATTCCGAAAAAATAGGCGTTGGTATAACTGACTCGAGCATTGTTACCCTCGAAAAAAACGGCAACAAAATTCGAGCGTTATTGAAAACCTTTGATTCCGATCGTCGTTTTGAAACAAAGAAAAGTTCGAAAGGCAAAAACTACGTTGCCGACAGGTACCAACACGAAATTGCCGCTTATCGATTAGATCGGATGTTAGGATTAAACTTAGTTCCGGTGGCGGTAAAACGACAAGTAGATAACAAAACTGGTTTACTGCAATATTGGGTCGAAAACCTGCGTAATGAAAAAGACCGAGAAGAGCAAAATATCGAGTTTAATAGCTATTGCCCACGGTTAGAGCAGTACATAAGTCGTTATATTTTTGATGTACTTATTTATAATGATGATCGAAATCAAACCAATTTAACCTTTAGTAAAAAAGGTAATATGTTGTACCTCATTGACCATTCTATAGCTTTCGGCTTATCTAAAAACCCGCCGAAGATGTACAAAAAAATCACCTTAAAGTTATCGTCATTGTTTAGAAAAAAATTAGCCAGTCTTTCTCAAGATAACTTGCAACAACAGTTAGGCGATGTGCTGCACCGCACCCAAATAAAAGCGATGATACAACGTCGAGATATGATTTTAGCAAAAGCAAAATCACCTTAGTTGATATTAGTAATAGCAATGGGGAAATAATAAATACCTCCCATTTTATAGTAAACCCCTAAACCACTACATTCACTTTAGGGCTTTTATCGCCTATTTAGAATGCTGAAATTCAATAAATCAGCTGTTTCAATCCGATTAACGATGGATAAGATAAAATCAGTCATTGTCAAAAATTACCGTTTACAATATGCAACAATCTTACACATTAGCTTACCCTTTGTTTATTAAAAGTATTCTATACTTACTTTACGCTATGGTGTTGAAGTTTTCGCAGATAGCAATACCAACTTAAGTGAAATAATTAATTAACTTTAAAGGTCTACTTGGGATATCTGTTAATAAATTATTTACAACTTACATAAGCAGAAAAATTTAATTTAAAAATTAAAAAAGGTTATAGAAAATGAACAATCTTAAAATACACAATTTCTTTACTCTATTAATGCTGGCTTTTGCGGTTATGGGTTGCTCTACAACGACACCAACCATAGATACTAGTCCAAATGCCGAAATTACTTATGATGGCTTACATCAAGTAAAAGACAGTTCTGCGAGCATTGCTTGGGTTAAACCGGGAGCAAGTTTAACTGGCTACACCAAGATACGTATTGAGAATATTGGTATTGAATACCGTGACGACGTGCAAGGTAGCAGTCATAAAGCCCATAAGTCGGGACAAGGATATAGCTTAACCGATGCCAACAAGGCAAAATTTAACAAAATAATTAGCGAAGCTTTTAATAGTGAACTAGCTAAAAGTGAGCATTTTCAATTAACCGATGAATCGGGCTTTGATGTGCTTTTAGTTAATGTTGGGTTATTGGATGTAGTCTCTTATGTTCCACCAGAAATGGGTGGTCGAAACGCAATTTATATAAAAGAAATTGGCGCTGCTACCTTAGTGCTTGAATTGCGTGACTCTCTTACCGAGTCAATTCTTCTACGGGCAGCTGATCGTCGTGCTGCCGAACAAAGTAACGTAGTGTTCGAATCAAACAGAGTTACAACTGCAGCCGAAGTTAGAAGGTTAGGTAAAGCTTGGGGACGTTTAGTTCGCACTCGTCTTGAAGAGCGGATGCACACCGCTAATTGATAACGTAGTAACAACTAAATATGCATGCATAAAAGCTAAGCTATCTATATTTTTCAATAAAAACAGCCTTGTTAATACAAGGCTTTTTGTTATTTGAAAGAGATATTATTTATACCTCTTATTTGATAGCCTAGAATGGAATATCGTCATCAAAATCCATAACCGGCTCTTGCGGGTTTACTTTAGGCGCTTGTTGCTTTTGGAAACCGCCTTGTTGCTGGTTTTGTTGATTTTGTTGGTAACCACCTTGTTGGGCTGGTTGCTGTTGGAAGCCACCTTGGTTTTGCTGATAACCACCTGATTGCATAGCAGGTTTCTGCGGTGCAGATTGTTGCTTATAGCCTTGCTGTGGTGCAGCAGCTGACTGTTGCTGCTGTGCTGCTGGTTGTTGGTTATATGCTTGTTGTGGTGCGGCTTGTTGTTTTTGGAAGCCACCTTGGTTCATATCACCACCGGCATTACGTGAATCTAGCATTTGCATTTCATTGGCACGAATTTCTGTGGTGTATTGATCTACGCCCTGCTGGTTCTGCCATTTACGCGTACGTAAGCTACCTTCAATGTATACTTTTGAACCTTTTTTAAGGTATTCACCAGCAATTTCAGCTAAACGATTATTAAACACCACTCGATGCCATTCGGTTAACTCTTTTTGCTCGCCAGTTTGTTTATCTTTCCAAGATTCAGAAGTCGCTACTGTGACATTACACAAGCAACCACCACTTGGGAAAAATTTAACTTCAGGATCTTGTCCTAAGTTACCTACAACTATTACTTTATTTACACCACGACTGGCCATGAAAAAATCCTGTTTTACTGTTTGATATCAATATTAACTCGCCGATAAGGAGTGTGAACGAGCTACGTTATAATTCTATATTCGGCCCAAAGATATACACCTTCGCTGAATAAGACGAATAGTGTAGCACTGTAAATTCATTTAAAAAAGCGTTAATGGGGATCTTATTTCCGTTAATTTAAGCAAATAAAAAAAGCCTTAATAAGATCAACTATTAAGGCTTTTTGGGTTAATCAATATTAATTTTATTGAAAATAGAATGGCTGACGTTTGTTGTCGTAATTACCAATTTCATTCATGGTATCGGCATCATAAATTCGACCATTAATCATTACATGGCTAACTTTATCTGATTGACGAATGTCTTTTACCACATCGCCATCAACAACAATAATGTCGGCAAGCTTACCGGCCTTTAATGACCCAATGTTATTGTCTAAGCCTAAATGCTTAGCCGGGTCGATAGTAGCGGTGCGAAGGGCTTGCAATGGTGTCATACCACCTTGTGCCATCATCCACATTTCCCAATGTGCGGCTAAACCTTCACGCTGACCGTGGGCACCAATACCAACTAATACGCCCATATCTTGCATCTCTTTGGCTACTCTAGCCACACTTAGATGGTTATAATGGTGCTCAGGAGCGGTTGTTCTGCGCATAGCACGAGGAGCTAATACATCTGCTGGTACGTACTTACTCAATCGTGGGTGTTTCCAAACTTCTGTTTTATCGTACCAGTAATGTTCACCGGAAATACCACCGTATGATACTACCAGGGTTGGTACATAAGCGGTTTCAGATTGCTGCCAAAACTGACGGATATCATCATAAATTTTTGCGGTAGAAATTGAATGCTCAAGTGAGGTATGACCATCGGCAACCATAGACAAGTTATGTTGAAGTAATGAACCACCTTCAGGAACAACCATCATGCCTAATTCACGGCCCGCTTGAATAATTTGCTGGCGTTGATTTCGACGTGGTTGGTTGTATGATTTCACACTAAAAGCGCCTACTTTTTGTTGGCGTTCTAATTGAAATTTAGCATCCTCTAAACTATCAACATGCGATGTATAACCAGGGCCTGAAGCACCATATAAAATGCTACCCGTTGAAAAGATTCGCGGTCCAACAATATCACCGGCTTTTTGCAATTCACTTGCCGCAAAGATTTCGGTGGTATCATTCGATGGATCGTGAATGGTAGTTACACCTAATGAGATGGTTGCGTAGTTCTTCCAGTTTTGCTGTGGAATAATTTCATTACTACCTTGCGATCCATGCGCATGCGCATCAACCAAACCAGGCATTACAGTTTTGCCAGTAACATCGATAATGGTAGCCTCAGCTGGGATGGTTATTTCACCTTTCTTACCAACCGCTTTAATGCGCTTACCTTCAACAAGAACAACACCATCAGTGATAACTTGCTCGCCTTCCATAGTTACCACTTGCCCGCCCACTAAAGCAATTATGCCTTTGGGTGCGTCAGATTTTTTACTAAAACCTAGAGCTGTAACTGTTGGTTTAGCATCTTCATCGGCTTTATAACCAATATCAAACATGCCACTTAAGCTTGCTTGATATAAATCAGGACCTAAACTCCAATAAAGTTCATTGCTTTTGGCATTCCAGCTAATACTTTCACCGGCACGAACAGATAACTGTCTAACTGGGATATTAGTAGCTTTTGGCCCAATCTTAATTACGTCTCCACGTTCAACAAGTGGCGTAACAAATACTTTAAAGCGTTCAGCAAAGGCTAAATACTTACCATTAGGTGCAACTTTAAATTCAGTCGCGTATTTACCGGTATATAAGACTTTCTCATTTTTACCATCTAAATCAATTCGAGCCAGCTCTGGCATTTCACCCCATTGATTTAAATAAATACGATCGTTGCGGTTAGCAAACTGTGGATGAGAGCCGTTTTCAGTAATTAGCTCACCTTTACCACCCTTAGTAGAGACTTGGTATATGCCTGGGTTTACGCCCCATTCAGGAGAGGTTATGTAACCACCTTTTACTTTGCGATAGACAACGGTTTTACCATCAGGTGAAAACGTTGCTTCGATATATTTACCCGGCTCAGATAATAGGTTTTTGCCTTTACCATTTCTTGCCGATACCACTCTAAGATTACCTTGCTTTTGATCATCCCAAGTTGAAAATACGATTTTCTTACCATCGCGAGAAAAGCTCGGGTTAAGTTCAAAATGATCGGTTTGTTTAGTTAAACGTTTCGGCTTACCATTAGGCAAAGAACGAGTATAAACATGGCCTAATGCTTCAAACAATACTGTTTTACCATTTGGCGAGATTTCAACGTCGCGTAACATTTTTACAGCAAAGTTATCAACATCAATATTTTGGGTAAATCTCAGTGTTTTTTGAATTTTCTTGGTTGTTGTAACGTTAAACTCAATAACTTCAGTTTCTTTATCAGCAAGGTTTAACTTGTTAATTTTACCGCCCGCCCAAAAGATAATTTCTTCATTATCTGGGGTCCAAGCCATGGTTGGGTAAACGCCGTGAATTGCCCAAGTTTCTTGCATGTCGCGGTCTAACTTGTCATAAATAGCGGTTTTCTTACCGGTTTCTAAATCATAGATAAATAAAGTCGATTGAAAATCAACACGGCTGATATACGCTAGTTTTTTACCATCTGGAGAAGGAGTTGGACGAATTGCGCCACCACGACCTGATAAAATCACCTCTATTTCGCCAGTTTCACGGTCTAGGCGTTTAATTTTATAAATGCCTTTTTCTGAATCTTTTGAATAATGGAATGATTTACCTGGTGTTGCATCTTGTGAGAAGTATACGTATTTACCATCTGGAGAAAACGCTGGCTCGCCTAAATCTTTTTGCTCATTAGGGCGCTTGGTTAGCATCATGCCATCGCCACCAGTTTTGTGGTACATCCATACCTCACCAGCACCTAATGAACGAGTACCAGTGAAATGTTTACGCGCAACTAGATAATCACCATCTGGTGACCATGCTGGAGAATTTAATAAACGAAATGTTTCTTTAGTAACCGCTGTTGGATTGGCACCGTCGGCTTCCATTACCCAAATGTTATCACCACCACCTTGATCAGATGTAAAGGCAATGTGTTTACCATCTGGAGAAAATGTGGGTTGCATTTGCCAAGCGATATCGCTGAATAATGCCGTGGCTTTGCCGCCAGATGCCGGCATGGTGTAGATATCACCCAGTAAATCAAAGACGATAGTTTTACCATCCGGGCTAATATCGACGTTCATCCAAGTACCTTGGTCGACATTGATTTTTGCATCGCTAAATTCACCCATTGGCTCATTTACCGACCATTCGGCTTTTTTCTCTTCTTTCACTTCTGTCGCGTCTTTTTCTGCGGCAAAAGAAGCAGTTGCAGCGAGCAACATTGAGAGTGTCGCTGCAATTACTACTGGTTTTACATTAGGTTTGTGATTCAATAACGACATTAAATTTGCCCTATTTCGTTCTGATTTAGCTAACCACTCATTGATTAGCTTTTTTTAGTTGTACGAAATAAAACACATTGTTGACAAGGAGTAAAGAAAGGTTATGACAGGTTGGACATTTTTAAGCTGAATCACGTATTTTTTGCGATGAATTACTGAGTTGTTTGTCCTGCAAATTCAGCTTCTGTCAATACAGCATCAAACTCAGTTACTTTATCCTGAAGCTTTTGTTCGGCAAGTTTCAATAGCTGTTGAAATTTGACATTTTTACGAAGCGGATCAAAGGCAACTGATTTTTGAATTAATGGCATACGATGATAATAATTATTTTCTGCGTACAAGGTTGTTAATTCCTTTAATGCGCTTTCGTTATCGCCGGTGAGGCTAAATATAAGCGCAGGAAAAGTTCCAAACGCTTCTGGCGCTGAGCTAATTGGCAGCAAAGATTTTATTTTCTGCTGAGCCATTTTAGCCAGCTCTTTATGGCGAGGGTCATTTAACTGCTTTAATACATTACTAAAAGCCGCGGTAAAAATTAGCTCTTGGTAATTAATACTTTTGGCCGTTAAGATATGGTGATAGTCTTTTTCCAAAATGGTTTTAGCTAATTGGTAATTATTTGCCCTGATTGCCAGCAAGGCTTGTAAAAACACGTTATCTTTATGTGGGTGGGTTTTAAATGATTTACTCATAAAATCAATAAACTCAGCCTCGTTGATTATCCCTTTATTGAGTCGGTATAAACCCAAGTGATAATTCATAAAAACTACTGCGAAGCCGTATGACTCTTTAAATTGTATTTTCTTTATTTCTTGTTCTGCGGCTGTTATTTTTCCTAATGCCAAATAAAAATAAAAATTTTCATCATGATTAAATTGAGATTTATTAATTTTTTCATTAATGAGAATTTGCCAAGCCTTTTGCCAATTTCGTCCTGTTTGCCAGTAATAAGCCAAAATATAAGCGTTAGACAAGGAAGCATTGGGAGAAACTTCATTAAGTCGCTGCATGTAATTTTCAGCTTCTATAATCTTGCCATTATCATAATTCCAACCAAATAGTGAAATAAGTAATATTTCCGAATATGGGTCAAGCTGCAGAGCTTTATGAAAATGTTCTCTAATGCCTTCTATATTTTGATGATCAAATGTCCGCCTCATATTTGCCAACCAATGATAGGCTTGCACATAATTTACGTTGGTTGCAATCGCCCGCTCATAGAACTGGGTCGCCCGCTCAATATTTTCTTGTGCATTGTAATAAGCGCCAATGCTGGTATTCATTTCAGCACTATTGTTATCTTTATCTAGATACTTAGACAGTAAGGGTTTGGCTAAAGCCAAATAATTTTTTACCGTTAAATTCGCGTATGAGGACTGCAAAAGATAAGTATCAAGCAGTCCAGAAATGGCTAACTGATTATTTGCATCTATGGTTAAAGATTTTCTAAATGCTGTTACCGCATTTGCCAATGAATCGGAGGTTCTATCTCGCATATAATACCGTCCCAACAAATAAGCATCTTGAGCTTCGGGTATGCGAGTACCGTGTTCAGTTAGCGCCACCACCTGTTCATTTAATAACGTTATTTTTAATTGCTTAACCACTGCTGCAGAGATTTCATCCTGAATTTTAAAAATATCTTCGGCTTCATAGTTATAGGTTTCAGACCACAAATGGTAACCATTATCTGCTTGTATAAGCTGTGCTGTTACTCTAAGTTTGGTACCTGATTTTCTAACACTTCCTTCTAATACGTGGGCAACGTTGAGTTTCTCAGCAATTTCTTTAATATCCATATTCTTATTTTTAAAGAAGAACGATGATGTACGGGCAGCTACTTTTAATTGTTTGATGCGCGCCAAAACATTTAATAATTCTTCTGACAGACCATCGGAAAAATACTCTTGGTCTGGATCATTACTCATATTTACAAATGGTAATACTGCGATAGAGGTTATTTGTTCCTCAACGGGCTTGGTTAATGTTTGTTCGCGGTGTTGAGTTTGTTGACTGTTACCCTCTTTCACAGGCTCAATAATTAGGTCTTTAGCAAAATATGCTTCATACGTTAAAAAGACCACAGCGATTGCCATCGCAGTAATAATACCAAAATCAAGTTTTCGGCCAGTAATGTTGACAATGGAGTTATCAACGACCACATCTTTACTGCGCATGATCCCTGCAGGCGTTAATTCAAACGCCCAGGCAAATAAACATGCGATAGGGAAACCGACAACAAGAAAGACAATAATTACTGGCGAAACCCATTCAGGTAATTTTAAATGAGGTTCAAGCACAGTAACAATCTGGATGATTAACCAGGTTGTAATTAGGTAGGCGGTTGCAACTTTAAATACGTTACGACGTTTTAATTCCTTAAAAACGGTCACGTGTTTCCCTTTATTATTATAGCCTTAGCTACACTTTAAGTTTGGCTTTTACTTTATTAGCTAAAGTTTAGACCAAAACAAAAAAGTTTGAACAATAAATAATTAATTAAAAGGGTTTAGTTGTTATAGCCCCAACGAGGCATGATGGTTTGTTCAATGCCAATATGGTCAAGCATTCGCCCCACCATAAAGTCAATTAAGTCATTAATCGATTCAGGTTTATGATAAAAACCAGGCGCTGCCGGCATGATGGTGACTCCCATTTGCGAGAGACTGTGCATGTTGGCTAAATGGATGGTTGAAAATGGCGTTTCGCGAGGCACTAAAATTAGTTGTCCGCGCTCTTTAATTACAACATCGGCGGCGCGTTCAATTAAATTATCACTCATACCTTGGCTAATTGCCGCTAACGTTCCGGTGGAACATGGGCAGACTATCATTTGTTTGGGAGCAGCGGAGCCCGATGCTACTGGAGAGAACCATTGTTCTTTACCAAAAACGGTAATTTGCTCAGCTTGGGCTTGGTATTTGTCGGTTAAAAATTTAGTCGCACTTTCCGGGTTGCCAGGTATTTTAATGCCGACTTCGGTATCCAGCACGACTCTTGCCGCGCTTGAGATAAGTACAAACACTTGGTAATTTGCAGCCACTAGGCACTCCAATAAACGCAGCGCATATAGGGAGCCAGAAGCGCCGGTTATTGCAAACGTAATTTTACCTGTAAATGTTGCCAATTTTTGTTTCCTTATTACTTCGATGCCGGCCAATTAGCATCTTTATCAATGTATAAATTATCGGTCAATTTTAATCACTTGAACCAATTCAGCTTGTCTAACGAACATTTGCTTCGCCGCTTAAGTCATTGTTACAATAGTTTTAGTGCTGCTATCAGCTTAGTATGAAAACTACCAAAACCACCATTACTCATTACCACAATATGATCGCCTGCTTGTGCTTGTTGAGCAACCGAACGAACTAAATCATCAATATTATTTTGACAAAAAGCTGGCGCTTTACAGTCTTTGATTAAATCAAAGACCGACCATTTAACCATTTCATCTTGGTATAAATAAACCACATCGGCATTATCAAGTGATGCTGCTAACGTGTCTTTATGAATCCCAGACTTCATGGTGTTTGATCTCGGCTCCAGCACTGCAAGAATACGTTCACCGCCAACCTTGGCGCGAAAGCCCGCTAAGTTTTTACTGATTGCGGTTGGATGATGAGCAAAGTCATCATAAACCTTAATACCCGCGACCTCGCCGACAAGTTCTTGTCGACGTTTAGTATTTATAAACTCACCGAGAGCAGCACAAGCAACATGACTTGGTACCCCAGCATGACGTGCAGCGGCGATTGCCATCAACGCGTTGTCAATATTAAAGTCACCCAATAAATTCCAATTTACTGTGCCTTGTAATTGTTGATTAAAAAACACCGTAAATTCGCTACCATCGTTGTTTATTTTATCTGCAGTCCAGCCTAGCGCATCACCAGCATATTCGATTGACGTCCAAGCTCCCATTGCTAGGGTTTGCGCTAAATACTCATCATCTTTTGGTGCCAGTAACAAACCGTTATTAGGTACCATACGAACGACATGATGAAATTGTTTTTGAATATCTTTGATTGAGTCGAATATATCGGCATGATCAAATTCTAAATTATTCATCACCAGTGTACGTGGTCGGTAATGAACAAATTTCGAGCGCTTATCAAAAAAGGCAGTGTCGTATTCATCAGCTTCAATCACGAAAAATGGCGAATTGCCTAATCGCGCAGAGCTATCAAAATTTTGTGGTACCCCACCAATTAAAAATCCAGGGGTTAGGTGCGCATACTCCAAGATCCAAGCGAGCATAGAACTCGTAGTGGTTTTACCATGAGTACCCGCAACAGCTAATACCCAGCGATCTTTGAGTACATTGTCAAGCAACCACTGCGGACCTGAAGTGTAGGGAATATTTCGGTCTAACACATACTCAACCATAGGGTTACCGCGCGACATAGCATTACCAACAATCACTATGTCTGGTTCATCTTGCAAATGCTCATTTTTATAGCCTTGCATTAATTCAATACCAAGTTCTTCAAGCTGAGTACTCATTGGTGGATACACATTAGCATCGCAACCAGAAACCCTAAAACCTAGTTGTTTGGCAATAGCGGCAATGCCCCCCATAAAGGTGCCGCAAATCCCAAGAATATGTACATGTTTGGTCATTTGTTATTCTACTTTTATCTGTGTGATTTTAATGAGCCGAGCCAATTGGTGAACCTGGTGGCATCCGAACTGGCATTTCATTAATGATGGTTTCACCTTGTTGTAAGCTAAATGCAATTTGCCGATTGAATAAACTATACTGAGCATATAACGGCTTAGATTTAAAATTTTGTGATGTTTGACTCGTTAACCAGTGTTGTAAATTAATAAGGCTTGCAAACACTTCACTGCGTACTTCTGCGACTAAATCTTCATTGTGAAATAATGCCAATAAACTATCCAAGGTTTGTTGGTTTACTCGTTGTTGAATGGCAAAACTTAGTCCCTGAGCTGCTGGTTGTTTAATGGTTGCACTGACTAATTTTTCGATTAACTGAGTAACCGAGGGGATGCTGTTATCTTGCAAGTTTTGTTGTTTCAAACGAGCTAGCCTTTGGCCATTAAGCACCAATGAGATGGTGCTTCTTGCGCTACCATGTGCCGCGGTTACCGGATCAAACGCCAATGAAGTATTCGAGCTAAAGCTTTCTCGGTTGCGGTAATAACCATAAGCTTTAGGTGGAATAAGATTAATAATTTCAGGCGATAAGGTTAGAACTTTAGTGTCTAATGTAGTTAGTAAGCCATTGATGGCGCTATGCTGCATAGCCCCAGGTACTCTTGATTGAATTTGTTGATCCTCACCTTTTACCGCATACGAATAATTAATACCGGCAATCACTTTTACCGCCGCTTCCACTTGAAATCGATGAAAATTATAAATAGGCACTAAAGCACTTTCAATTTCCGAAAAAGGTGTGCCATTTTCAATGGTATTAATGCCAAAATTTTCTAGCGCTTTCGCTCGAACTTTCAATACTCGCGCTAGCTCAGCAACCGGCTCTTCGCCATTATCCCATAAATGCCCTCCTGCTTCGGCGCCGCCTTGAGGGCGTGAATCCGGATCAGACATATATTTCAAGCCTTTATTTTTTGCCGACTTTATTACTGCCTGTAAATCTTTAGCTTCATTAGTAAAGTCACCATAGGCATAATTAATTACGTGCTTGTCCCATTCGCCAATATCTTCAGCATAGGCATTTGATAAATCAATTTCACCCTGCTTATTTAACGTTACCAACGGATGCGGATAGTCCATTACCGAAGCACGATTATTGACGCTAGCTGAAAAATTGTGAGCAATGCCCAAGGTATGCCCAACTTCGTGGGCTGATAATTGGCGGATACGTGCCAATGCCATTTCTTGTTGAGCTGAAGTGTCGGCTTTTTCAGTAATAAATGGTGAAGTTAAACCTAATGCAATTAAGTAATCTTGACGAACTCGAAGCGAACCTAAGGTAACATGCCCTTTTATAATTTCGCCAGTGCGAGGGTCAACAACCGATGCTCCATAGGACCAACCACGAGTAGCACGATGAACCCATTGAATTACGTTATAACGAACATCCATGGGGTCCGCATCTTCTGGTAGCATTTTTACTTGGAAAGCATTTTTATAGCCAATACTTGCAAAAGCTTGATCCCACCAAAGGGCACCATCAATTAATGCCGAACGCACAGGCTCTGGAACACCTGGGTCAAGATAATAAATAATAGGTTCTACCGCTTCACTTATTGCTGCCTTAGGTGTCTTCTTGGCAAGCCGATGTCTAGGGATAATACGTTCAATTAGAGGTTGATCAATTTTGCTTGCGTAATCAGCATATTCGACTGACCACATCCCCGAATAAGGATGAAATTTACGAGTTTGATAATTTTCGTCCGGCAGTCGAATAAGTGAGTGATGCAAATTTACAGTTACCGCATTAGAATCTGGTGTTACCGATCTTAGATGTTTACCCGCATCAGATCCTTTAAAGGTAATAATCGCTTCTAGTTCAGTATTATCAACAAATGCTTTAGTGCGTTTTTGATATAAACCGCTACGGGTTAAATCAACACTATAATTGCCTTGTTTCCCAGCTTTTAAGCTTGCGCCAATGTTGTGAATATCTGATAACAAAAAAGGAGTGTAATCGATAACAATTTTGTCATTAACATTTTTTTCTACGGTAAACCCCCAAATAATTGAGCTTGCAAAGGCTTCATCAATGGCTTGACGCTCTAAGTCGTTATCACTGTTAGCGCGGTAGTAAGTATTTAATTGACGTAAAAATACTTTATTACCGACTTTTTCAAATTGTACTAAACGGGTATCCCCTAATTGGCCTCTGTCTAAACCTATATCATTAGAGCCAATACCATGTGGCATACTACTTTGAAATAAGAATTGTTGGTTTAAATTTTGAATTTCAAGATAGACTTTACCAGTATCATCGTCTGTATATAACGGCATATAACCTTGTTGATAAGATTTACCGTCAGAGAAATCTTCAGCGGCTTGGCTTGGAGCAACTAAACTCAGCAAAACAACTATAATACAGAGGCTAAAATTGAAATGTTTCATGGGGTCCTTGGATTTACTATTAAATTTTCCAGATGCAAATATACCTTAATTTCTGAATAAATAGTTTAAGTTATATAAAATAATTTATTTGAGCTAATAAAGTATAAATTTTTTAGAGATTTTTGCTTTTATTTAGTACAATACGTCTAACAATTTCATTAACTATTCTATTAATTCAGGTATCCCCATGCAACGAATTGCTCCGGCTTTACGCGAAGACAATGTTCCATTAGATTTGATTTCATTAATTAAAACTATTTTAGCTGCAACCAAAGAAATTTCTTTTCGTGTAGGTCAAGGCCAACTCAGTGGTGTAATGGGCTCGACCTTAGATGAAAACATTCAAGGTGAAATCCAAAAACAACTCGATGTAGTTGCTAACCAATTATTTAAAGATATCACTTTAGAATCTGGTTTTGTTAAAGCAATTTCATCAGAAGAAGAAGACACTTCTGTCCCTGGTAACGAATCGGGTAAATACATTGTTTCATTCGATCCGTTAGATGGCAGTTCAAATATTGAAATTAATTCATTAATCGGAACGATTTTTTCGATTATGGAAGCACCACAAGACATGGCAGCATCCGATCCAGATATGTTTAAACAACCAGGCACAAGTCAAGTATGTGCTGGCTATGTGTTATATGGCCCATCGACTATTTTGGCATTAACTACAGGTAATGGTACTCATTTTTATACCTTAGATAAAACCCATGGTAGTTACATGCTTACCGAACGAAATGTCAAAATAAGCGAAGATACTTCTGAATTTGCAATCAATATGTCAAACCAAAGGTTTTGGCAAAAACCAATGCAAAACTACATTGGCGATTTACTTGCTGGTAGTGAAGGTCCTCGCGACAAGAATTTTAACATGCGTTGGATTGCAGCTATGGTCGGTGATGTCCATCGCGTACTGGTTAGAGGTGGTATTTTTACTTACCCTGCGGATAACAGAGACGCCAACAAGCCATATAAATTACGCTTAATGTATGAAGCAAACCCAATGAGTTTTCTAATTGAGCAAGCAGGTGGCCTTAGTGTAACGAGCGAAGGTCGCATCATGGAAATACAACCTACTGATATTCATCAACGAGTAGAAGTGATCCTGGGCTCTAAAAACGAAGTAGAAAAATGCTTAAGTTATTATAAGTAAAATTATTAGTTAGACCCTATTTAAAAATCCGCTTCTAAAGCGGATTTTTTCGTTTTTAAAGTTTTAGTTTTAGTTTTAGTTTTTTAGAAGCACACTGTGATTTGAGGAGGTTCCGCACAAAAGCATTGCGGAATGAAGTATAGGGATATACAAATGCCCATAGGTTCATGGATGTACGTTTTATATCGGTGACGGTGTATTTTTTAGAAGCTCGTTGTGAATTTAGGAGGTCCCGAGTCTCGTTTAGACCTGTCTCTTATACACAGCAGCTTATTTAATAAACAACGATGTTGACAATGAATTTCACTGTGATCTAATAGCGTCCTC
>CALJHL010000276.1 GCA_938075435.1 uncultured Thalassotalea sp.
TTCGGCTTTTTGCGCCATAAGGCCAACATTTGGTACGCTGCCCATCGTTGTTGGGTCAAAAGCACCGTGTTTTTTACAGAAATCAATAGTTTCTTGATAAACACCGGCGTAACAACGATCAGGGATAACAGCTACAGCATCTTGTAATTGATCATCTTTATTCCACATTTGCCCAGATGAACGGATCATTGCTGGCATAGAAGCGTCGATGATCACATCAGAAGGAACATGTAGGTTAGTGATGCCTTTATCAGAGTTAACCATCGCTAAATCTGGGCTATTGGCGTATACAGCAGCAAAGGCCGCATTTATTTCGGCTTGCTTCTGTGCAGGTAAATTACCGATTTTGGCATAAACATCACCAATACCATTGTTAGTATCTACACCTAACTCAGCGAATAAATCACCGTATTTGGCAAAAACATCAGCATAAAATACTTGTACACAGTGGCCGAAGATAATTGGGTCAGAAACTTTCATCATCGTCGCTTTCATATGCAACGAAAATAAAATACCTTTTTCTTTAGCGGCAACAATTTGTTCTGCTAAGAAGGCACGTAATTTAGTTTTGCTTAAACATGAACCATCGATTACTTCACCGGCTAAAAGACCTAGACCTTTTTTAAGAACCGTTACTTCGCCAGCGGCATTGGTTAATTCAATATTTACAGATGTTGCATCAGCAATGGTTACTGATTGTTCGCTGCCATAAAAATCACCTTCACTCATGCTAGCTACGTATGATTTAGACTCACTTGACCAAACGCCCATAGAATGAGGATTGTTACGAGCATACTGTTTAACTGAAGCAGGAGCACGACGGTCTGAATTACCTTCACGTAAAACTGGGTTTACCGCACTGCCTAATACTTTTGCATAAGTGGCTTTAATTACCGCTTCGGCATCATTTTTAGGCTCTTCTGGAAAATCAGGTAAAGCATAACCGTGCGCTTTAAGTTCTTTAATGGCTGCTTGTAACTGCGGAATTGACGCACTTACATTTGGCAGTTTAATTATATTTGCTTCTGGAGTTTTCGCTAAGTCGCCTAACTCGGCTAATGCATCAGAAATTTGCTGTTCGGGTGTTAAATACTCAGAAAAGTTGGCAATTATACGACCAGCAAGAGAGATGTCTTTGGCAACAATTTCGATGTCTGCAGGGGCAGTGAATGCTTCTACAATAGGTAAAAATGAATGCGTTGCTAATGCAGGCGCTTCATCGGTAATTGTATAAATTATTTTTGATTTTTCAGAGGTCATAGCAATTCCTTAGTTATGTTATATTTTTATGATCACGGTGCGAACCGTGAAAGAAATTTGAAATATGCTTGTAAACCTAAGCAAGCATATATTTTTAGTAATACCAATTTGATTAAATTTATGACTAACTCAGCGACAAATAGCTTAATCAAATTGGTATTTTTGTGTAAATCCTAATCGCGCAGTAGTATATCAGCAGTGAATTGATTAAAATAGGGATGAGAGTGCATCAACATAGCAACTTCATTTATAGTCGCTATTCATGTTATGAATAACTTTACACATCAAATTGTTAACTAAGTAATTAACGAAATTACATTATGATAACCAGCTGATTTCTAGGACTTTAACTGTGGCAAAGCAACTAAAAAGCAATATAAATACCCGCGCAAATTCGCCAATAAAACAATCTAAAAAAAGACTGTCAGCACTAAACCCCAACCACAAAGATGGCTTTAAAAGCAAAGACGTAAGAGCTAGCGGCCCGACAAAAATTGTTATTTTTAACAAGCCCTTTGATGTGCTAACGCAATTTACCGACGATAATAACCGCAAAACATTAAAAGACTTTATTGATGTAAAAGACGTTTATGCTGCGGGTCGGCTTGATAAAGATTCGGAAGGGCTATTGGTATTAACCAACGATGGTAAGTTACAACATCAACTGGCAAACCCTAAAAATGAAAAGCGTAAAGTGTATTGGGTTCAGGTTGAAGGAATACCAACCGAAGCCGCTATTAATGCCTTAATTACCGGCGTGCAATTAAAAGACGGTTTAACCAAACCGGCAAAAATTAAAGTCATCACTGAGCCCAAGGTTTGGCAGCGTGTACCGCCAATTAGAGAGCGCAAGAATATCCCTACTACCTGGCTAGAAGTAGTGTTGAGTGAAGGTAAAAATAGGCAAGTTCGCCGCATGACCGCCCATGTTGGCCACCCTACTTTGCGATTAATTCGATATTCTATTGGTGCCTATACCTTGAGTGATTTACAACCCGGTGAATATCGAATTGTTAACACCCAATCCTAAATGCAATGCGCGATATAAAACATTTTATCCAATAATATTGTACAGATGCTTTTTTTAAATCATCTATAACGAGCACTTAAAGTCGGTGCCAAGAGCGAGTGTTATGAGCGAGCAATTTAAACCCAATGCCACAGTGGCGGCCATTATTTATCACCAAGATAAATTTTTAATTGTTGAAGAAATCGATGATGGCAAAATTGTCTATAACCAACCTGCCGGTCACCTTGAAGCGAATGAAACCATTGTTGAAGCTTTACAGCGGGAAGTATTAGAAGAAACAGGTTTAACGGTCGAGCCGGGTTATATCAGTGGCATTTATTACCACTACCGCCAAGACATTAACTTGCACTTCTTAAGGTTTTGCTTTGTTTGTCAGTTAGACGATTGCTGCGAAACGGCTCCGCGCGATAGCGATATTATTCAGGCTTTATGGCTTACTAAACAACAATTAGCAGCTAAGGGAGAACAAATTCGTTCGCCCTTGGTAATGCAAGGTATTGATGACTTTTTAAAGGGGGATCGTTACGAGTTATCAATACTGCATGAAAAGATTTGATCACAACTTGCGAGTATTTATACACCAAGGTTAATTGTCGCGGTTAATGCCGTATTTTTTTTCTTTGGTTTTCCACAACTGTTTAGCAAGTTTTTGCATATCGGTGTCTTTATCGCCTTCGTCAATTATTTCATGGCCGATTAGCGTTTCTAAAATGTCTTCAAGAGTTAAAAGGCCTCTGATGGTGCCATATTCATTTACAATTAATGCAATGTGAGTTTGGCTCTTTAATAACTCTTTTAACGCATGCGACAACAACATACTATCGAGTAATGTCGGCATTTGCCTTACGTAGTTACTTAAACGGGTATCATTATTACCGCGAGCTTGTGCTAAAAGTAAGTCGGAGCGAATAACAAAACCGACAATATTATCTGGGGTATGTTCGTAAACGGGGATACGGCTAAAACGAACTTTTTTATGTTTATGAAAAAATTCTTCTACTTTTAATTGCTGCGACTGAAAAAACATAACCGTTCGAGGCGTCATTGCTTCTTCCACTTTGCGTTGCTTTAATAATAATAAATTTTGTAATATTCTTGCCTCTTCAACATCGATAAGACCTTCTTCGGCACTAAGTTCCGCCATAATAGCCAGTTCCTTACGACTAAAGCCGGTGCCATAGTTGCTCACCATATGTTGAGTTATATAGCCCAGCAGCTTTAGAAAAGGATTTAATAAGCAAATAAGTGCCTGTAAGCCATAAGCGGTAATTGCCGCGAGTCCTTTCCAATAAGAAGCACCTAGAGTTTTTGGGATTATTTCAGAAAACAGTAAGATTAAAATCGTTAAAATCGCCGAAACTATCCCCAATGAAGCGTCACCAAATACCAGCGTCGCTTGCGCACCGACCCCAGCAGCGCCAATAGTGTGAGCGGTAGTATTAAGCGTTAAAATTGCAGCTAGAGGCTTATTTATGTCGGCTTTTAATGTTCGTAACAGCTTACCTGATTTATGGCCGTTGTTTTCCAGTTGCACTATATGCACCCAAGAAACGCTCAACAGTACCGCTTCGGCAATTGAACATAAAAATGAAAAAAATAAAGCGATAAACAAATATAAACCTAATAAAAACATAAACTCCTTAGTGCACATGTAGCATATTGATAACGTCTAAATAAGTTTAGCCTATGGCGACTATATGAGCTGTAATTTGCCAAATTTAGTTAACATTAGTATTAATCAATTTTATTAAACTTCACCACTAGCTGCGAGTAGCCAAGCTGTTTTTTATTAGCTTTTCGGCTGATTTATCACTATTTTATCTACAAAAAACTAGCCTTTATTGATTAGCATATTTTCACTAATTAATGATGTTCGAAACAGCAAATCATGCTACAATTTTCGCCATTTTTAACCTAGCTTGGAATTTATCGGTTTTGACTACTGAAACCCCAAACATTGCAAACCAAAATTTGAAGGTTATCGTTGGTATGTCCGGCGGTGTTGATTCATCTGTTTCTGCTTATCTGTTGCTACAGCAAGGGTATCAAGTGGAAGGTCTTTTCATGAAAAATTGGGAAGAAGATGACGACGATGAATATTGCGCTGCAGCAGACGACTTACGTGATGCTCAGGCGGTATGCGACAAGTTAGGCATTGAATTACACACCATTAATTTTGCTGCCGAATATTGGGATAACGTCTTTGAGTATTTTTTAGAAGAATACAAAGCCGGACGCACCCCAAATCCAGATATCATGTGTAATAAAGAAATTAAATTTAAAGCCTTTCTTGAATTTGCCTGTGAAGATTTAGGCGCTGATTACATTGCTACTGGTCATTATGTGCAACGTCGTACCGGCTCTGACGGTAAAGTTGAAATGTTACGTGGTTTGGACAGCAATAAAGATCAAAGCTATTTTTTATATACTCTGAGTCATAAACAAGTGGGACAAACATTGTTTCCGGTTGGCAACATTGAAAAACCCGAAGTTCGTGCCATTGCCGAACGTGAAGGTTTAATTACCCATAATAAAAAAGATTCTACTGGTATATGCTTTATTGGCGAACGTAAGTTTAAAGACTTTCTTGGTCAATACCTACCTGCTCAACCTGGCATTATTGAGACCGCTGAAGGTAAAGAAGTCGGTAAACATGAAGGCTTGATGTATCATACTCTAGGTCAACGCAAAGGCTTACATATTGGCGGTTTAAAAGACGCTGGTGAAGCCCCTTGGTACGTTGTCGAAAAAGATATGAAACGCAATGTGCTTATTGTTGGTCAAGGCAGCAATCACCCTCGCCTCTTTTCAAAAGGCCTATATGCGAATCAATTGCACTGGGTTAATCGCCAGGGCATTTCAATAGGCGAAACATTACCTTGTACGGTAAAAACTCGTTACCGCCAAGAAGATGTTGCCTGTGTTATTACTCGTTTGGATGATGAAAATTATCAAATTGTCTTCAATCAACAACAAAGCTCAGTAACGCCTGGCCAATCGGTTGTTTTTTATCAAGATGAAGTCTGCCTCGGCGGCGGCATTATTGATGTTTTAATAAGAGAATAGTGGTAAGTATTGTGGCTAAAGACAATTCTAATAAATTAGATCAAACGCAAACCTTTGCTGGTATTTGCCAAGCGGCAGTAATGGTGCAAGGTATTGCCCGTAAAAATTCAGTCGACCAAACGGCTTTTAATTTAATGCTAAAAAGCATAATAAATATTAACCCCGTTGAGACCTTAGATGTCTATGGTGGCGAGTTAGCCAACCTAAGCACTGGTTTGACTATGATGGCGGCACAACTTGGCGATAGCACCGATAACAAAGATCCAGAGTTAACTCGCTATATCGTCAATTTACTTAATTTAGAACGTCGCCTTAGAAGTAAACCTAAGGTGCTTACTGAATTAGGAAATCGCATTGAGCAATGCCAACGCCAATTAATGCATTATGAGCTGGACAGCGATAATATGGTCAGCAACTTTGCCAGCATTTATACCGACGTAATTAGTCCGTTAGGCGGAAAAATTCAAATTGCTGGCGAACCCAGCATTTTAAAACAAGTGGCCAACCAAAACCGAATTCGTGCATTATTATTGGCGGGCATTCGCTCTACAGTATTATGGCGTCAGGTCGGTGGTCAACGACGCAATATTTTATTCAACCGACGTAAATTTGTTACGTCAGCAAAACAATTACTTAATCAAATTTAATTATATTTCAATACCTTTGGGAACATTTATGGAACTTTCAAGTATTAGTGCAATTTCACCAGTTGATGGCCGTTATGGCAGTAAAGTTAAATCGTTACGTCCTATCTTCAGTGAATTTGGTTTAATCAAATATCGCGTTACTGTTGAAGTGCGCTGGTTACAAAAACTAGCCCAAACGGCTGAAATAGCAGAAGTTCCTGCATTTTCTGCTGAAGCTAATGCCGTACTAGATGCAATCGTCAGCGACTTTTCTGAAGCCGATGCTGCACGAGTTAAAGCAATTGAAGCAACCACCAACCACGATGTAAAAGCGGTTGAGTATTTATTAAAAGAAAAAGTTGCTGCATTTCCTGAACTAAATGCGGTTTCTGAATTTATTCACTTTGCTTGTACTTCAGAAGACATCAACAATTTATCACACGCCTTAATGCTTAACGATTCTCGTCAACAAGTTTTATTGCCAATGATGGATGAAATATTAGCTGAAATTAAAAAATTAGCACTTGAATACCAATCAATGCCAATGATGTGTCGTACTCACGGGCAGCCGGCTAGCCCTAGTACTATGGGTAAAGAAATGGCTAACGTTTTTGTACGTTTAAAACGTCAACGCGATCAAATTGCCAACGTTGAAATGTTAGGTAAAATAAACGGCGCCGTTGGTAACTACAACGCCCACATCTCGGCTTACCCAGAAGTAAACTGGCACGAATTTGCAGAAAGCTTTGTAAAATCACTAGGTATTACCTGGAATGCGTTCACGACTCAAATTGAACCACATGATTACATTGCCGAATTATTCGATGCAGTTGCTCGTTTTAACACCATATTGATCGACTTTGACCGTGATATCTGGGGCTATATCGCCTTAGGTCACTTCAAACAAAAAACCATTGCCGGCGAAATTGGTTCGTCAACAATGCCACACAAAGTTAACCCTATCGACTTTGAAAACTCAGAAGGTAATTTAGGTATTGCCAATGCCATTCTTAACCACCTTTCACAAAAATTACCGGTATCTCGCTGGCAGCGTGATTTAACTGACTCAACGGTATTACGTAACTTAGGTGTAGGTTTTGCCCATTCAATAATTTCTTACCAATCAACCCTTAAGGGCATTAGTAAATTAGAAGTTAACGAACAAGCGCTGTTAAATGAGTTAGATAAAAACTGGGAAGTATTGGCTGAACCAATCCAAACCGTAATGCGTCGTTACGGCATTGAAAAGCCTTATGAAAAACTTAAAGAATTAACTCGTGGTAAACGGGTAAATGCCGACTCTATGCGCGCATTTATCGACACTTTAGAAATGCCTGAAAGTGCTAAAGAAGAGTTAAAAGCAATGACTCCAGCAAGCTACATTGGTCGCGCTATTGAATTTGTCAATGAAATCTAAGACCCTTTAGTTTGGTTTACTCATAAAAAAAGACGCTGCGGCGTCTTTTTTATTGGCTCAACGCGTTTCTATCTTATAACAAGTGCGTTTTGCTATTTATCTCTTTTAAAATTTGTTCGAATATAGAGTGTTCGCTGAAACCAACAAATGCACTGTCAATTTTTTCTGCTGGTTGTTCTTTATTATTGAATATTGTTTTCAGCAATACCGTATTGTCGATAACAGGGATTGGTAAAGGTGTTTTAGTACCAAGATATTCGGCGCTATCTATTTTTCCATCAAAATCACGGTCGTACACCCAAGCACTGATATTTTTGTCGTCAATTAAACCGTCGTTGTTAAGGTCAATAGCCCCATTGTTCACATAGATATCGAATTTATTATCAAAATTTGAGTCGATAAAATGGTAATTGAACCAATGTAGTTTTAACTCTTTAGTCATCACTGAGCCGCCATAAAATACCAGATAATCAATTTTCCCATCCTTGTTAAGATCATAGATAAAGCCAAATTCTTTACTGTCTTTATCTTGTTTGGTTTTCGAGTAGGAAAATTGGTCGGCTTTACCATCACCATCTCGATCTATCAGGGTAAATATAGGAACCAGTTTAAAGAACTCGCCGGTATTCATTGTTTTATTTTGATGGATTTTATTTAGTTTTGGTGAATTCCAATAAATTGAGTAAACCTTATCCAATTCTTTTTTGGTTGATTCTCGATGCTCAAATCCATTAGCTGCGACGCTGGCAATCGCTTGTCTTTTAATATCTGACAGCTCAACATTATTGTATGTTAGGCCTGTGCTACAGCTGGTTATTAAAATTGATAAGACAATGATCGTCACGGCACGTTGGTAGTATAGTTTTGCGGTTATAGTTAATAATTTCATGATCCCTCCTAGTATCAATGACGAATAGCTTAGGACAACATTGATATGTCAATTAAAAATAGTACAAAAATCGAATATCCACCTAATTTAGAGCAATATTTAGAAAGCAAAGAATTAGCAATTATGCTTACTTTAGGGCGAAGCCAACAGATATTATCGTCATCTTAAAGCGAACACAGGGGTTTATATTTCATTAATAACAGTGGTAACAAGGTTAAATTGGCCACCAGGGCAACCACCATGGAAAATCCAGTTAATAAACCAAAATATATAGATGGATTAAAGTTTGAGAAAACCAGAATTGAAAAGCCTAAGGTGATCGTCATAGAAGTGTAATACATGGCTCTGCCAATACTGGAGTGGGAATTTAGCATGGCAATTTTGTAGTCGTGACAGTGGGCATACTCCACTTTAAAACGATGAACATAATGAATGGAATCATCTACGGCAATACCGACACAAATGGCGGCTATTGTTATTGTCATGATGTCTAATGGAATACTTAACCACCCCATTAGTCCAAGCACCATCCCCGCAGCAACTAAATTAGGTATTATGGTAATTATTGATAATTTAATGTTGCGATATAACAGTAAAAACATCAAAAAAATACAAAAGAAAACCGTTCCTAAGGTATATATTTGTGAGTTAAATAAGCTCTGTAACATATTATTATATAAGACTAACATGCCTGAAAACTTAATTTGTTCCGCTGACAAATCAAAGTTATTAATTAACCCTTGCTTGATGTTGTTAAGTAACTCCGTGCGTTTAAGGGTTTTATCACTTTCAAAAACCCGAATACTAAAACGAATTTGAGCACCATCCTTGGATATATATGGGTCAATCAGCACTGACCTTACCGACTCTGGTAGCTTAGTGTAGAGTATCGACAATACGAAGTTATCCGTTTTTGTTTCAGGTTCAATTTGGTTTATTAATACCATGCCTGAGGCAATTGACAATACCTTGCCAGTCTGTGGAATACTGTCTAAATACTGGTGATAACTGGCTACTTTAGCCAACATAGTAGGGTTAAACCAATAACCGTTGGTTATTTGGGGAAGCTGTTCATCATTTTCGTCCAAGAAATCTGCGTCATCAAAATCAAATTCGGCTAGCATTTCGTCAGTCATTTCGGCATTCAACAGTTCATCTTCGTTGGTTGCCGTGGTCCACGCAGCGGGGGCATTAATAATGACATCTAACGGTGTCGTGCCGCCTAGTTCTTTATCGATTAACGCCATGCCTTGGTAAATTTCAGTATTTTCTTTAAAGTAATCAATAAATCGGTTCTCTACCGTTAACAATGAGGTGCCGATAATGCATAGCAAAATAATGACTCCATAGGCTATTGAGATAAACATTTTATTCGGTAATAAACTATTAGCGATAAATAGCACTAAACGTTTAGTTATGTTTTGCTGTTCCACCGGCTTGCCTACTGGCAATAACATTAACATTGCAGGGAAAAAGGTAAACACCATAATAAAAGCGAGGGCCACACTTAGCGTCATCATCCAACCAAAGTCGATCACTGGTCGAATACCACTGACAACTAACGAAATAAAGGCAACAATGGTGGTAATAGCGGTAAAAAAACAAGGCACAAATTTTTTCTCTAGTGTCTTGCTCACTAAGGTTAACTGGGATGCCTTAGGGTTTTGCCAATGCAGCTCTTGATAACGAACAATTAAATGAATCGTTAATGACAAGGTTAAGATCAACATCAGCGACAGAAAGTTGGACGAAACAACCGTTACCGGCCAGTTTAGTAAGGCTAATAGCCCAACCATAACGGCTCCGGTCATAAAGCAGGTAACTAACGGTAGTACCACCCATTTCAGTCGTGAAAAAGCGATTGCTAAGGTAATAATGATAAAAAATAACACCACAAAACCCAAGGTAGTTAAGTCGTGGTAGATAAACGCAATAGAGTCGGCAGTGATCATAGGGACACCACCTAAATGCAGCTTTCCATAGCGACTGAATTTGCTCATTACCTGACGAACGTTTTCAATAAGTTCAGCTTGTTGATCCTGTTTTTTATTCGTATAACGAGCAAGCTGTCTATTTTTACGTGCTAAATCTCTGCGCAGTTTAAAGGACTGAGGTTGTGCCTTGAGCAAAGATTTAAGCTCTTCTATGGCTAACTTTAAGATCTGGTAATTATCATCTTGCTTTAAATAAATTAACAATGCCGTAGTGTTACCGTTAGAGCTGATCAATAAATCAGCATAAATAGGACTGGA
>CALJHL010000277.1 GCA_938075435.1 uncultured Thalassotalea sp.
CAGCTATTACTTTAGTGCCAGTGCTAATGGGTTACTTTATTCGTGGAAAGATTTTGGCAGAGCAAAAAAATCCGGTCAATAGATTTTTAACCTTTATTTATCTCCCGGCATTAAAAACGGTATTACGTTTTCCTAAAGCAACTATTGTCGCAGCGGTAATGGTACTAGGTGTTGGGCTATACCCTTTGGATAAAATTGGTAGTGAATTTATACCGCCACTTGATGAAGGCGATTTAATGTATATGCCGACGACTTATCCAGGTATTTCAATAGGGCAAGCGCGACAATTACTCCAACAAACCGATAAATTGATCAAAACCCTGCCTGAGGTTAAAACCGTTTTTGGTAAAGTCGGGCGCGCTGAAACAGCGACGGATCCCGCGCCGCTTACTATGATAGAAACTTTCATCCAATTAAAACCTCGTGATCAATGGCGAGAAGGTGTAACCACCGAAAGCTTAAAAAAGGAACTTGATGACTTGGTTAAGCTGCCGGGTGTAACCAATGCTTGGGTGATGCCAATTAAAACTCGAATTGATATGCTGGCAACAGGCATAAAAACCCCGGTAGGAATAAAAGTTGCGGGACCAGATTTATCTATTATTCAAGACATTGGTAAGCAACTAGAGGTGATTTTACAAGATGTACCGGGTACGGCTTCGGTTTATGCCGAGCGCGTTGAAGGAGGCCGTTATATAAAAGTTGATATTCAACGTGCTAAAGCCGCCCGTTATGGACTTAATATTAACGAGATTCAACAAGTTGTCGCTACTGCTATTGGCGGTATGAATGTGACTCAAACAGTAGAAGGTTTAGAGCGCTACCCGGTTAGCTTACGCTACCCACAGGATTATCGTAGTTCACCTGAAGAATTATCATTACTACCGATAGTTACCTCAAATGGCCAACGTATTTCATTAGGTGATGTTGCCAATGTCTTTATTGAAGATGGCCCGCCAGGCATTAAATCAGAAAATGCTAGATTAAATGGTTGGGCATTTGTTGATATTGAAGGCGTTGATGTCGGCACCTATGTTGAAGACGCTAAAATAGTGGTTACCGAAAAGCTTAAACTTCCAGCGGGTTACTCAATTACTTGGGCAGGTCAGTATGAATATATGGAACGAGCGAAAGAAAAATTATCTTACGTGGTGCCGTTAACGTTATTTATTATTCTCATCTTACTTTATTTAAATTTTAAAAATGTTATCGAAGTGGCGATGATTATGGGCACTTTACCGCTCGCTATGGTCGGCAGTATTTGGTTAATATATCTTGAAGGGTTTAACTTCTCGGTTGCGGTTGGTATCGGTTTTATTGCGCTTGCAGGGGTTGCCGTAGAAATTGGCGTGATCATGCTGGTTTATTTAAACCAAGCCTATAAAGCAATGCTTGAAGAGCATAAATCAAATAATATCACCACCACCAAACAAGATGTTTTTGATGCCGTTTTACAAGGTGCGGGAATGCGTGTTCGACCCGTTATGATGACCGCCGCAACCATTATTATTGGTTTACTACCGATATTATACGGTTCAGGGACAGGCTCCGAAGTGATGAGCCGTATTGCTGCCCCTATGGTTGGTGGCATGATGAGTGCGGTTATTTTGACGTTATTGGTGCTACCGACGTTGTTTTATTTATGGAAATCTAATTGCATAAAAACTGACGGGCCTGTAACTAAACAACCTTTTAGCCTAGTAAAGTCGAGCCGAAAATATCATAAGTGGCTGATGCTATTTATAGGCTCTCAGTTTGTTATTTGGTCGGTTACTGGCGCTTATATGGTGTTTTTTGACATTGATTATATTCATGGTGATGGTTTAGTGGTAAATCATCAAGATAAAATAAACGTCAACAATATTCAATATTCATTAAAAGATCTACAGCAGCGTTATCCTGGTGCCCAGGACGTAAGTATTAGTAGGTTTATTGATAAAGATGTATATCGTTTCACTGTTAAAAATGAGCATAAGGAAGAGCTATTTTTACTGGATGCCAATAGTGGTGAACAACTTACACCATTAAATAAAGCTATGGCAGTTAAAGCTGCAAAGCATTTATATACTGGTGTTGGTGCTGTTGCCAGCATTGAGCATATTACTGATAATCCGCCTTTTGAGCTTAGCCGAAGAATGCATAATGCATTGCCAGCTTGGCGGGTTAATTTTGATGATTTAGGTAGTCCATCACTATACATTTCAGCAACGAATGGAGAATTGCTTGCCAAACGGCATGAGTTTTGGCGCCTGTTTGATTGGATGTTTCGTTTTCATGTCATGGATTATAGTGATAGTGAAATTGATAATTCATTGCTATTTTGGGTAACTTTAATCGGTATTTTAGCTAGTCTTGCTGGTTTAATCTTAATGTACTTTAGGGTTTTTAAACCAAATGAAACAGAAGTTGATAACCATGAGATCAAAACAGAAAGTGGAGTTGCCTAATGCCTTGGTTAAGAAAAATACATAAGTGGGCGTCGGTTATTGTCGGCGTTCAATTTCTATTATGGTTGTTAAGTGGTATTTATTTTAACATTATGGATAATACCGAAGCGGCGGGGCACACCTACCTTAGTCATGAACATCAAGAAATAAATATCGACTCTAAGCGCTTGGTTGAACCTAGAGATGTTTTGAATGGTTTTAAAGCTAGTATATCAATCACACCTACCTATTTATTAGGAGAGCCGTACTATTTATTAACCCATAAAAAAGGTTTATATAAAAATTTCGAAAATCGCTATACGCTTGTTGATGCATATACTGGTGCGCAGGTAAGTATCGATAAGGCTTTTGCAGGAAAACTGGCTAAACTCTCTTACAGTGGGCCAGGTGAAATCAGTTCAATCAAATTTTTGCAACGCCCACTGGACGATTTTTCTAAACAAAAAAATTCGACATGGCAAGTCAATTTTTCTAATGATATTAATACTAGTATTTATATAGAATCTGAGTCGGGTCGTTTGGTTGGTCATAGCGATGATCATAAACGTTTTGCAGATATTTTCTTCATGTTGCATTTTATGGATTATGGTAATGAAGGAAGCTTTAACAACATACAAATAATATTGTTTGCTTTTGTTACGCTTTGGCTATCATTAACAGGGCTAATTTGGACTGTAGATCTAGGATTACGTGGCCAATATAAAATTAAGTTTTTTGCAAAACAACAAAAAATAAAACTGTTTGATAAGCATCAAAAAAGTATGGGCTATATCAAACTATCTACTCATAGTAATTTACTCGATTCGTTAATTGATCATGATATCGCCCTACCATCAAGCTGTGGCGGCGGTGGTACCTGTGGCCGTTGTAAAGTGATGATCAGTCCGCACGTCAAAGTAACAAGTGCTGACTATCAGCATTTTGATGATAAAGAGTTACAGCAAGGTTATCGTTTAGCATGTCAGCACTTTAGTAATGATGTTGAGCATATGACATTAATTGATGTCACAGATGCTGAGAAACATACATTAGAACTCACTGGTAGCCGATTTATTAGCCCAATGATAAAAGAGTTGCGCTTTAAAGTTAAAAATGGACCTGCATTGTCATACAAAGCCGGAGCCTTTCTACGTTTTCTTATCCCTGCTGCCAAAGGTTGCTCTATCCCTTTAAATATCCCTGAGCACCTTAAACCTCATTGGCATCATATTGAACATCTTGAATATGAACACTTAGCTTGTACCCGTAATTATTCATTGGCGGAAAGTTCACTCTGTACTGATGAGTTAGTATTCACCATTAAGATCCAAACGGCTCCCGATCATAAAATACTTCCAGGAGTTGGCTCTAGTTACCTATGTAATCTTAATAAAGGTAAATGCATCGATGTTATCGGGCCTTTTGAAGAGTTTTTTGCAAAACCTAAAAGTGATAAAACCATGGTGTTGCTAGGCGCTGGATCTGGCATGGCACCATTGAAATCATTACTTGTTGACCAGTTAGCTCAATCTAGGTTGAAAGGTGCACCAACACGTAATATTCATTTTTTCTACGGAGCTCGTACTGAAACTGACTTGCTTTATGCGGATGAATTTTATCAATTGGCTAAGAGCAATAAATATTTTAATTATTATCCAACTTTATCACAACCGCATGAAGATTGGTTGGGATCAACTGGTTACGCTCAACAAATATTAAAGATGAATTTAAATAATATAGATAATATTGATAATCTAGAGTTTTACCTATGTGGGCCAAATGAGATGATGTCGCAAACAATAGAATTTTTGCAGGCGAAAGGCGTAAAGGATAGCGCCATAGCCTTTGATGATTTTAGTTAACATCGGCTAAATCCCGGCAATAGATCATTACATGAGGGAAAATCAGGTTGTTATAACAAGGTTAAAAGAACCTGATTTATTTAGTTTTAACGTTTTTGATTATCTGAATTAAAGTTGACAGGATATAAGTTTTTATTTAGCTTTTAATTAGAGTATATAACTGAATAGATATTCTAATTTACAGATAATTGCGAGGTTACACGATATTTATCTGCTGGATAATATAAATAACCAAGGCTTACTGGAACATTTTCAGAAAAAGTCGTTCGGGTGATTTTTAAACAAGCGGTATTGTCATCTAATTTTAAGTGATGTTTTAAAATTTTACTTGGAATAATGGCTTCGATCATGACTTTTGCATTGGATAAAGGTGCCACTTCCATTAAATATTCACTAGAAGTGATATGTGAAAAATCTTGTTCTAAAAAATTAGGGATTAATTCGGCGTTTACATAACGTTCTTCTAGCTGAATTGGGATGTCGTTTTCAAGGTGTAAAATGACGATTTTAAATACTTTGGTTTCAAATGCAGATAATTCAAAAGCGACTTTAGTGTTGGGCGTTAAAGTCATTTTACTCAAAACAACCATATCATGGCTATGACCGCGCTCAATGATTTCATCTTTAATGTTTTTAATTTCAAGTAATGAACTTTGTGCCCTTGGCGGATTAACAAAAGTGCCTATACTTGGCGCGCGTTTTAACAAATCTTCATGAACTAGTAAATCTACCGCTTTTCTGGCCGTCATTCGGCTTGCACAAAATAATTCAGACAATTCCATTTCTGAAGGTATTTTAAAGCCCTCAAGCCATTTTCTCTTGTTAATTTGACTACGTATATAGTCAGCAATTAATTTATATTTAGCTTGGCTCATTGCTTGGTGTTAATTCCCTTTTAGATTTTGACTGCATTATTAATGCTACATAATTCTACGACAGTATATACAGGTAATAAATTTATTCTA
>CALJHL010000278.1 GCA_938075435.1 uncultured Thalassotalea sp.
GATCACTTTAATTATTTAAGGAGATCATCATGCGACGAACACCACAGCAATGGCTTAAACTTTTTGAAATCCAAAGTGAAAGCCATTTATCAGTAAAACAATTTTGCCTTGAGCAAGGTATCTCAACCTCTAACTTTTACACAAACAAAGCAGCTGCAACACCTGTAACATCAATGGCAGCAAGAGAGCCAACAGTCATGATATCACCCTTTTCTCAAGTTCACTTGTTAAAGTTATCAATGTTCAGTATACGCAACACTTGAATTGGGTCGTGCCCATGCACGGTTTGTTGAGGTATGGCGTCCTACTGACCGTCAAATCTTGAAGGCGCCATACCACTCTCAACGTAAGCTTCTTTTTATAGTTCTAGAATGAGAACTTTGCCTGTTTATTAATCTTTAAATTTTTATTGAGCCGCTAAATTTAACTATTTTAAAAATTTATTTTTTGAAGGGGTAATTCTGATTAGCTCATAATTCGGCGAATAGTGGCGGTTTTGGAGTGGCGTTTACAGTCTCGAAAGAAATAGCCGGTTACTCGGATAATTTATGATTTTAGCCGTTTTATATGTATTTTGAAGTATTCTAATGCCTACAATAGGGATATATGCAGCACTTCATTAACTTGTTTTAAACCGAAAATATTCGGTCACTGGTTCAATATTACCTAATGCTGCAAAACAGAAATGTCGAGTGGCTCTAATGTCGCACCGACAAAATATAATCTGCCTTTACCAGCATGGTAAAAGACAACTTGCCATGTTCTGTGGTGTAGTGCAGTGGATATCGAATGGGTATTGCCAGAATTTAGATGGTTAGTTGACGATAAGATTAACCATAGTGCGTTAATCTTATCGGTAATGGCAATGCAGCCACTTATCCAATGTTATTTTGAAGGTAAATACTGCACCGATTCGCGCGCTATGATAGTCGGTTCAAATACATTATTTATGTTAAAATCTTTAGTTTTATATTCATTTTTTAGTATCCAGCGTACCGCCATAAGGGCAATTTCTTTAATTGGAAAATTTACCGTGGTAAGTTGCGGGTATAGGTACTCGGTAAAAAATACATTATCAAAACCGATAATCGAACAGTCGCTTGGTACCTTAATGCCGTTCTCACGGGCAACTTTCATGGCGCCCGATGCCATTTCATCATTGGCACAAGCCAACGCTGTGAATTTTTGCTTTTGCGCTATAAAATAACTCATGCCATCACAACCGCCCTTCACTTTAAAATCAGCTTCAAATAACAATTGTGCATTAAAATCGATATTCGCTTCAGCCAAAGCTCTTTTATGACCGGAGATGCGATCACCAGCATCTTTCTTCCATAATGGACCTGAGATGTAAGCAATGTCGCGATGTCCTTGGTCAATTAAATATTTACTCGCTAAATAACCACCTAATTCATTGTCTAAACAGATACAATTTTCTTTAATTTCTTCAATGTAACGATTAATTAGCACAAACGGAATTGAGTTTTTACTTAAGCCAATAAGGTATTCATCTGATACTGCATCGACGTGCAAAATTAGCGCATCACAACTGCGTTCGATTAAAAATTCGATACCATCAATTTCACTTGCCGCATCACTGTGACCAGCCGCAATGATGGCATGTTTACCGGCGGCTCTTAATTTGATTTCAATAGCCGTTAACATATCGCCATAAAATGGACCATGCAATTCTGAGACAAGAACGCCGACGCTGTTTGAACGATTAGTTGCTAAAGAGCGTGCGGTTGAATTTGGACGATAGTGTAATTGTTTAACCGCATCCATTACTTTTTGCTTGGTCTTTTCACTCACATTAGCATGGTCATTCAAAACCCGAGACACGGTAGATTTTGATACCCCAGAAAGAGCTGAAACCTCATAAATAGTTGCCATTATTGTCCTTAACGTTAATGAAAAGTTAGTTTTTTGATAATTTTATCATAAAAATAAATCTATGATGTTATTTTATTGAAAGCGGTTTCATTTATTTGTAAAAAACCTTGCTTAAAATTACAACTATGCTAATAATGGAAGCGCTCCCATACTTATAAAATAAGAATATAGCCTGGCTACTGATTAGATCATATAGCTAGATAATTGCAGTTAATTGGCAAATATACAATTAAAATTGGGAGCGCTACCAATTTAAATCAACGTTAATTACTGCGATTAAAAGTTTATAAAAACAAATGTTACTGAGGAATGTATGAAACCAATGAGTGAACACAAATTTAGCAAAAAATTGCTTATCGTAGGTTTAGCGTTAGCTTTATCTGCTTGTGGCGGCGATAGCAATAACGATATCGACATGCCCGATACAGAAAATAGCGCACCTTCTATTACTGCCGTAGGCGTAGGAACTATTGAAGCAGGGCAACAGTATAGCTATACCCTAGCCTATACCGATGCTGATGAAGCAGACACAATAACGATGACTGCCGACAATCTACCATCTTGGTTAACATTTGATAGCGCTACAGGCCTATTATCTGGCACTCCAATGGCTGAAGATGCTGGTGTTCATTCAATTACATTAACGATAAATGATGGCACGGTTAGTGTTAGTCAAACCTTCACAGTAACTGTGACAGCCCCATTTGTAGAACCACCTGTTGAGCCACCAGTTGAGCCGCCAGTAGGACCAGGAAATGAATTACTGGTTATTTTTGATGATGCGGCAAACTCACAATGGGCTGCATGGGATTGTTGTGCTGGTTCAACACCAACCGTTGAAGATGAAGGCGGCGATCATGGCGCAGTAACAGAATTTAGTATTTTGGGTGACACTGTAATGGGCTTTACCGCTCGCGAAGTTGATGGTGCAGTAGACGGCGTACCGTTTGATGCCAGCTCAATTGTCAGCGAAGGTGTTTTTACCTTCGATTTGAAAATGACTGCTTCGCCAGGCGATACCGACTGGAAACTAAAAATAGAAAGTGTCGGCGCAGCTAGCTCTGCTGAAGTTAACCTGTCTACAGGTAATGAAGGCCACGCAGCACCAGTACTTGACACCTGGCAAACCTATACTTTTAATTTAGCAGACTTAGCCGCAGCTGGTCTCGATGTCAGCGCTATTGATGTGGTTATGATGTTCCCAGCATGGGGCACCGGCGCCGGCGCGGTATACCGTATCGATAATGTTAAGTTCTTAGATTCTGGATCGACTCCAGTAGAACCTCCTGTTGAGCCACCTGTAGAACCACCGGTTGAGTCAGGTGAAGATGTACTAGTGATATTTAACGATGCTGCTAATCCACTATGGGCTGCATGGGATTGTTGTGCTGGTTCAACGCCAACTGTGGAAACTGACGGTGAATACGGCGCAGTAACCGAATTTAGTATTTTCGGTGATACCGTTATGGGCTTTACCGCTCGCGAAGTTGATGGAGCAGTAGGCGGCGTACCGTTTGATGCAACCGATATTACTTCTAATGGCACCTTGTCATTTGACTTAAAAATGACGGCTTCTCCTGGCGATACTGATTGGAAATTGAAAGTTGAAAGTGTTGGCGCAGCATCATCTGCTGAAGTTAACTTGTCAGCCAGCATTGAAGGTCATGCCGCTCCTATTCTTGATACTTGGCAGCATTACACCTTTAATGTAGCTGACTTAGAAGCAGCGGGTCTTGATGTAAGTGCCATTGACGTTGTTATGTTATTCCCAGCATGGGGAACAGGTGCCGGTGCTATTTATCGTGTCGATAATGTTAAGTTTGCAACGACTGGTGATGTAGTACCGCCTGTTGAACCGCCTGTTGAACCGCCTGTTGAGCCACCTGTTGAGCCACCTGTTGAAGGAGAAACTGCACTAATGATCTTTAACGATGCTGCGAACCCAATGTGGGCTGCATGGGATTGTTGTGCTGGTTCTACACCTACCGTTGAAACTGACGGTGATCATGGTGCTGTTACTCAATTCAGTATTTCCGGTGACACAGTTATGGGCTTTACCGCTCGTGAAGTTGACGGTGCTGTCGGTGGTGTTCCATTCGATGCAAGCGCTATTGCGACTGACGGAATAATATCGTTTGATTTAAAAATGACGGCTTCTCCTGGCGATACTGACTGGAAATTGAAAGTTGAAAGTGTTGGCACTGCTACATTTGCTGAAGTAAATATTTCTAGCAGTCAAGAAGGTCATGCAGCTCCTGTGCTTGATACTTGGCAGACTTACACCTTTAACATTGCAGATTTAAAAGCAGCTGGTCTTGATGTAAGTGCCATTGATGTTGTAATGATCTTCCCAGCATGGGGTACAGGTGCTGGCGCCGTTTATAGTATCGATAATGTGCAATTTATTACTACCGGTGCAATAAGCTCTGATTCTGGTGATGGTGCCACTACCACTACTGACTTAGGTGTTGACTTTGAAGGCACTCAATTAACTTGGACAGCATTTGACACGGCAGCACTTGAGTTTGTAACGAATCCTGATACCTCAGGTGTTAACGTTTCAAATACAGCGGCTAAATTCAACGCGTTAAGCTCTGAAGGCAAATGGATTGGCGCTCGTACTGAAGGCATTGAAGCATTTACTCTTACTGCTGAAAATAGCATCGTTAAGATGATGGTTTACAAAGATGTTGCCGGTCCAATCGCTCTTAAATTTGAACAATTTAACGGTGATGGTTGGGGTTCATTAGGTATTGTTGAGCAACCTTACACTGCGGTTGGCACATGGGTTGAATTAACGTTCGATTTCTCTGCGCAAATCGGTAATGTTGAAACTCAGAATGTTGGTGGTTTTGTTATCCATCCTGACACGGTCGAAGGTAGAACTGATAACGTCATTTTAATTGACAACATTAGCTTTAACCCTCAACCTTAAGCAATAACTAACAAGCTATTTGCACTAGCGCAAATAGCTCACTAAAAATACTAGGGTTTACGATTTATATCGTAAACCCTTTTTTTATGCCTAAAAAAACACAGAGATTAAGTAATTTATTGATGCACGATACGCGGCATGAGGTACCGGCCGGCGCCGGTATGACGGTGTACTGTTTATAATTGTGCAGTGGTGATTTTTCTAATTGTGGTGGAGGGGAATTACTGCTGTGATAAAAAGCTTTTAATGACTTCTCGATAGTTGCGGCTTACTTTAACTTGATCGTATTCACCAAATTTTAGAAAAAATTCGCCCTTGGTATGAGGAATAACTTTTTGTATACAGTTAAGATTCACTATAGTTGAGCGATGCACCCGTTTAAAAATAGATGAATCTAAATCGGCCAGTAAACTTTTTAAGGTACTGCGTTTAATATGAGTGATCCCGGCGGCGTGTAAACAAACATAATCACCAGCAGCATCAATCCACTCGATATCCGATTGCTTTAATAAAGTTATATCATCGCGGTCTTTAATTACGATTTTTCGTTCACCATGATCATAATCAGTACCACGCCAGTGTATGTGCGACTCGCTCGCTTGTTTAACCGGGCTAGAGGCATGTGCGTTAGTAACAATAAGATTAGAGGCCTGATTGGCTGCTACGGTGCGATAATTAAACCGTTCAACGGCTCGCTGTACCGTACATTTTAACCGTTGATCGGTAAAAGGCGTGGTCAAGTAATCAACCGCATTTATTTCAAAGGCGGCGCAGGCAAAATGCTCTGAAACACTGGTAAAAACCATTAACGGTAATTCTTTTGCCTGCAGGTCATTAATCACCTTGATACCTTTAGAGTGGGGCAATGGGATGTCGAAAAACAATAAGTCTGCAGATAAATCAGCTGCCGCTTTAATGGCCTCGCAGCCATTTTGGCAAACGGCAACGATGTCCAACTCGGCAAAGCACGCTAGTTTTTTAGCTAACATCTGCCGATTAAAATTTTTATCTTCGACGATAATCGTTTTTATTTTAATCATCCAACCATCCCCATTCTATTAAATTACTCAGTGATTAATGTCGCCAGTTATCAAAACCTGGCTTGTTGTTATTCAACAGTAACCAATGGCTCTGGCAGTAATTCAGCATAAAGCTCTGCCATCACGGTTTTTGGCGTCCGATCTTCCTTAAATAAACCCCAGTGTTTTTCTGGCTCTAACGGATCTGCAGAGCCCTTCCAAGGCTCATCAAAGGCTTCAAATACAAAGGTCAGTATCTTTTCTTTGGTAGTCCATTCGAGTAATTGTTGATAGTAGATGGCTTGCAGTTCTTGCGACGCATTCCATGGGTCAATACCGCGACCATTTGACGCTGTAGTCCAACCAGCTTCGGTAATTACCACGGTTTTATCTGGGTAATGATTGGCAACCGAATCATAGTTTTGCTTGGTATATTGCAACGCAGTTTCAATGCTTTGATATTCCCAGGCTGGATAGGTATGGATAGAGATAAAGTCTAACTCAGCAACTAATGGCGCCAGTTTTTCGGTCCATGGCACGTAGTTTTCACAAAACGTTACTGGCTGGGCAATGGCGCTTTTAATGCGACGCACATGGGCAACTAGGCTTTCTACTGAGACCATATGATCGGTCCATTCAACGCTGGCTTCGTTACCAACTGACACCGAAAACACACTGTCAGCATATTTTGTTGCTAAGGCAATTAAACGGTCAATTTCTTGATGGTTGGCTTGCTTGTTGGCAGCAAGAAGCTCATCACTAAAATAAGCTCCCCACGGACAATTAGGGTTACTCATTTCAGCACCCATATCAACACCCAACATAACCTTAAAATCCAAACCTTCTTGACGAATTACATCCAATACCAGTTCGGCGTGTGGACCGCAATCGTACAAACGTAGAAAGTGCCAATTTTTAGACAAAATCAATAAATCTTCTTTTACTTCCCCATAACTTGGGTAAATACCCGTTCTAGGATTTTGACCTTCCCGATAGCCCGAATAACAGATTGCATTAGCATGTTTAAAATTCATTGAATTGGTTATCGTTTGATTGTCTGTCTTAAACATATTTTAATTTACCGTCTTTGTCCCAAAGGCCCCAATAAGCACCAACATCGCCTTCATCAGCAACTTTCCAAGTTTCATCAAACGAAGAAAAATAGAATATTTCGATGCCTTCTTCTTCCGCCCATAAATAGGTGTTGATGAAATACTTAAGCGCATTTTCATAAGATGGCACGGCGCCTCGTTCGGCGGTGCCAATATTTGGCCAGCCAGTTTCAGTAATAATGACTCGTTTACCGTTGCCAGCTTTAACTGCGCGGCGGTACATGTCTTTCATGTAAAGTAACGAGTAGTCTGCCGGACAGCCTTCCCAAAATGGGTAGCAATTGGCTAATATCACATCACATGCTGCAGTTACCTTAGGGTGATCTTCAAACTCATAATAAGCATCTACGTAGCCAACCGTAACGTCTGGCAACGCTTGTTTGGCTCGATTAATGTAATCTATCAATTGCTCTTCACTAATATCACCACGCAGCAGTACTTCATTACCAACTGCCAAGATATTTACATGACCAGCCTTAGCGACTTCAATAGCATTGGCCAGCTCAAGTTCGTTGTTTTCTAGATTGTCATCTAACCACACTCCAACCATGGTTTTAAGGCCATTCTCGGTGGCTATTTGTGGAATTTGTTGGTTACCTTCGGTACAAGAAAATGACCGTATCCAATTAATGTTTGGTTGTATTAATTGCAAGCGTTCACGGATCTGTTGTGCCGTTATTTCGGTACCAGGTCCTTGCCCTTCAACATAAGGACTAAATGCAATACCATGAATTTTTTCAGCTAAAATATTTCCCGCTGAGGCGCGCAATTGCTCATTAGTTAAATTAGCAAAATTGACGCCAGCTAATGACATGTATTTTTTAGTTCTACTAGACACACTAAACTCCTTACACCTAAGTGTTAATCTTAATTTTTTGTTTAAAACGGCATTAGCTGCCGTGTTAATTTACGCCAAAAGGGTTTCCTGCGACTACAGTAGTCACCCTGTTTGCCTTAACCAGAATTATTCTTTAAATAACTGATCCGTGGCGAATGTAAGTGATATTTGGCGAATTTTACCGTTGCGCTTAAATAGCTCTGAGCTAAAATCGGCTGATAGTGCGGTATCGCGTAAGGTTTGTTGCTGACCATCTTGCCAATGAATGGTTAAACTTGACTCAATGTCATTATTCAATTGATAAACTATCGGCACCTGGCACCAGGTAAATGCTAGACCAGCAACTGGCACGGTAAGCTCTTGCCAGTTATCGTCGACATCTAAATAGCGCAATGAATTCGCTTGTGATAAAAATTCACGCTGACGCAGTAAATTTGGTATAAAGCTTACTTGGCCGTCATTGACTCGAAGACCTAACTCACCAAATCGCGACAAAATTTCTTCTTTCACTTGACCAGTCATGCCCGGTTGTTGGGCACCAGCATGTTTTGGTGTGTGGGAATAAGGGTCGGTTGGAAATGCGCCATAGTTTTCAGGGGTTTTATTAAAGCCAATGCCCGCTCGCACTCGATAATATAACTGCCCTAATTGCTGACATGTTTCTGAACTTTCACCTTGCTCTACGGCAGTAAAGAAGTTTTCTTCGACCGCCAGCAAGAGTTTTGCCACCATATGCCAATAAATACAACCTAAGCCTTCAAAACCAAACATTCCACCGGAACGACCGGTAAATTCTTTATGATTAAAGACTTGCTCGTACAGGCTAAGCAGCTGTTGCTGCTCCTGTGCAGCAGTGTCATCATATTTCCCTGCTAAGTTAGCCAATTGCGCAGTTAAGTCATTACAATTGGTTAATTCGGCATTAAAACGATAAACACCATCGACATCAAGACTAATGATCCGCTCATCTTTTGCGATTAACATTTGCTGTAATAAAGAACTGGCTGCAACTTCCTCACTGGGTACTTGGTTCTTTTGCAAGAAGCTTGGCAATTTCCGATCTGGGTACAGCATAAAGGTGTCTTGGTCACTGCGATATACATCACTGGCGAATAACGACTCCACCACTTCTACTACTTGTTTTGGTTTTAACGACCCAGCACTCAACGCCGCAACTTGGCCTTCTAACATTGGGTAAAGCGAATCTATTGACAAGCTTTGTGGTTGTAAATTTAGCAAGTTATAAGCGTTAAACAACGCATCGTCTCTTTGATTACAAGCTATGGTGTGATCGACCGCCGCTAGGGCATCTGCCAACATAAATTTAATATCGGCTACTGGTTTAACAACCTTCGAGCTAAAGCCTTCTTGTTGGTAGACCGCTTCTCTGTAGCGACTTGCCGCTTGGCCAAGTTGTTGCAAACTTAGAAAACGTTGTTCGCCAGTCAAAGGGCCGGCAGCGATCAAGGTACAAATATCGGTTAAAGCCTTGCTCGTTTCGCTAAGCCATAGTGCCACTTCTTCAGAAAGCTCAACCTCGGTCGATTGGCTTGCTAATAATTGTTGCAGAAAACTAATATAACGACGCATATAATACAGGGTCACCATAGACAGACCTTGGCCCACTAACGCATTGTTAGCATCATTCCACTCTGGTCGTTGGGTGTTAAGCCAAATGCCGCCACCAATAACCAAATTACCTAGCTTGCTTAATAACGTCACCAATAACTTTTCTATCAAGTTAACCTGATAAACATTACCTTCAGCATCAAGTAGCAACTTGCCATCGGCACCTAAGCTATTTACTCGTTGCTCAATACGTCCGGCAAGAGCATCGTCATAAACAACGGTACTTTTGGCATTTTCCAATAGCGCGGCAAATGGTTTAATGCGATAAGGCACATTGGCATAACTATAAATAGGACGATACAGTAATTGCGCCAGTTGCTGAGGATGAAATTGCTTCGACAATTCCAACATTTTTTGTAGATAAATGATCTGGTGATCACCCCAATAGCCAATATAGCTCCACGGATCATCTGGCTCTTCTACTTCCCAATCAATGCCTTCTTTAGTGACTCGATACGGGTTATAACCGTCAATGGTTGAAGCGTTAACAAATTTAGCAATTATATTTTCAATAAATTCAGGGTAACTAAATGTTAGCGCTTCCCAGTTTTGAAAAATATCACGCCAGTTACCTTGGTATGTTAATAATCGATTGTCATTTTCATCAACCAATTTAATTGCAAATTGATTCCAAGGACGACTCGGATCACCATGTCTACGACCAAACGAAATTGGTAAGTATTCATAACAAAGACGCTCTAGTTGCGGATCTTTCAGCTCTTTAATAGCGGCTAATAACACCGTAAAATCTTGCTGCGCAGGTAATTCTTGCAACCATTGCTGATGACGATCATAAACATCGTGATTAAATAAATTAACCGTGGCACTAAAATCTCTGGTGGCAATCAGGTATTGGTTATCAAACGCACCACCTCGCAATATATTAAACAACACATTGGCATAATGATGAACTGCAACCGGCTCTTCTTCGGTCATTTGAAAACCATCACCGCTAGCCATAATTCTCGCTAATTCATCACTGCCTTTAGCAACGGAATCGGAAATTTTGGTTTGTAGCTCAGTGATATTGAACAGTTGCTGACGTAATGCCACCGATTGCGTTTGACTCTGTTCTAAGTTGGCCACTAATTGCCAATGACGAGAAGTTGCAGGAGCTAACTCTAAAGTGCAGTTAACTAGATATGCTCCTCGTATGCCACGTTGATGAGCTTCGCCCTGTAATTCTTTATCGGCGCGAAAATCAGCAAGCTGGTTTTCAGACAACAAAACTTTATGCTGTTCAAGACCTAGACAAAATACCGTGTTGGCTTTTAATGACTCAGACGGTTCGGCTCTATCGGTAATCCCAGAAAACAAGGTAAAAAAAGCTAAACCTGTTTCTCTGTCGACTTCGCTCCATTTATAAGCGTCCACCAAATTGCTTGAATTGGTTTGGGTAAAACGTGGCGTACCGGCGGGTAGAATATTTTGTAAACCATCAACCATTTCAACAACCGCGGTTTGATTGCTAAGGTTATGCAGCTCACATTGGCGCACAAAGCCATATTTATCACTGGTTAACCAGGTATACCGAAAGCGTAATTGTAAATCATGATTTATTTCTTCAAAACAAAGTTTATTGCCTAGCAAGTTTTTGTATAAATTGCGGCTGGTTTTAAAGTGGCTATCATGTTCGCGATTAAACGGTTCCCAATGAAAGTTTTGACCATTCAATTTACCTCTCAGTAGGGTTTTACTGCCGGTATGAAGGTTACTTTCGTGAATTTTATCAACGGTAACATAGGGGAAGAGTGCTGTTTCTGGAGATACCCTTCCTGCTGATAAGCCACCGGTTGATGACACAAACAGCCAATGATCACTGTTGGAGATCACGCTTATAAAAAATGGGGCCATTTGGTCGACATCATTTATCACATAGAATCGTTCATCTGCTATGCTGATAAAGTGGCCGCTCGCCTTATTGGCGCCGTCTGATTGGTGAGTATTGGTAAGCGCATTCGCTTCCAAGGCATTATTACTTTTATTCATGGTCTTTCCCGCCTCAACTTCAGGCATCTAGTTTAAAAATAAGTTAAAAATTTGGTTAATCTTTTCTGTGTGGCTATCCGTTAGCGGATTTATAAACTCGCCGCTGATCCACTTTTATTTTTCCGGAAAATACTGTCGTTATCGCAAAATAACGTGTAGTTGGCTGCCAAAATACCGGATTATAAAATCTCTAATTACCACTAATCGCGTTATTAAAGACCCCTCATTGATGACAAAATTGTTTTGAAAAACTAACAAACTAATTTTGGGAGCGGTCCCATTCTTGCTTTATTGACCACGAAAATCAACCCTTTTTCGAAAAGAATTGGAAGCGCTTCCATCTATGTTATGTTTTTTGGTTTCCAAACAGTAACTTGCAAACAGAGGATTATTTGATCAGGCCACTATTTTAGCGGTTGTAAGCCCCGAATTATAAAATATGGGCAGTAATTTACTGAAAAGTAAGTAATTTAATGGGTGTAAAAAATTAATGGTTTTCGTTTATAAATACCCCAGTAACGCCTCCTGTCACTTAATAAATAACAGAAGGCTTTGCCAGAATAAGCCTTAACTAAACGTCTATTATGGCTTAGCTAAAGCTTAGCAAAACTTTAACTAAGCCTAACTATAACTATGCTTTTACTAAGTCTGCTTCACTAGCATCTGTTGAGTCTTCATCGGCTGTTAACTTGCCGCGACGCAACTCTAATTGTCGACGGATTTCCACCGCTTTGCTTTCGGTAATTGGATAGGTTGCAATCATCCAAATAGCCACCACAGAACAAAGTACAGGTACCAGAACATCGGCCAAGCGCATATAAAATAAAGTATCGGCTGTTTGAGCGCCGCCTAACGCCACGTCAAAACCGGTGGCATTAAGTAAAAATCCGCCTGCAGCCAATGCCGCTGCCAACCCTAATTTTACCACCCACCAGAAAATTGAACCAAACATGCCTTCACGACGTTCACCGGTTTCTAACTCATCAAGGTCACACACATCGGCGACCATTGAGCCCATCAGGGTAAATAAACCACCCATCCCAAACGCAAAGAATATCGGTGGAATAAGCAACAACAATGGGTTGTCTGGGGTAAAACAAATCCATTTCAGCGCATAACCAAAAATAGAAATTCCGATAGAGATAAAGAATGCTTTGCGTTTACCAAAAGTGCTCGACAACTTGGTGACGATAAAGATCACACATGAAGTCGCAACAAATGATACGGTGCCAGCGTACCCTACGTACTGCGCACCTAACGACTGATCGCCGCCAAATATGTAGTAAATAATGACATAACTTTGAAACGCCGACACCATCATAAAGCCATTGAATATTAAAAAGGTTGCGCCACATAGACTAAGGAATGGTTTAAATTTAATGGTAATTAAGAAGCCTTTAAAAAAATCAGCAAGTGTCGCTACCAGGCCTTTTTTGTCTTCATTGGCTGATTTTTTACCCGGAAGAATTTTCAACGTCGGTATTGCCATGTGTCGTTCTTTAAGGAATATTGCTGGCAATACCCCGATACAGACAGTAAAAATGGCGATGATAATGGCCAACCAACTAGCCCCTTCTATCAGGTCGCTGAACAGCATTTCATTCTGCATAAACCACAAAAACCATGGCGCCAACAACCAGGCAAATTGGCCCATAAAATTCTGAACCGCCATGATCCGAGTGCGCTCATGATAATCGGGTGTTAACTCGTAGCCAAGTGCGACCCAAGGTGTTGCAAATATCGTATAAGCAATATAAAAAATAATCGAGCCAAGCAAAAAGAACCAAAAGTAAAAGTTTTCACTTTGGTCTCTTGGTAATTGCCATAACATCGCAAAAACAATAGCCGAAACAATTGCGCCGGCAAATATATAAGGTCGACGTCTACCCCATTTTGATTTGGTATGATCGGAAATATAACCCATTAACGGGTCGGTAAAGGCATCTGCAAGGCGAGGCAAGGCGCCTAGTAAGCCAACTAATGCTGGGTTCATGCCTAAGCCCAAGTTAAGGACAATTGTCATGGTGCCCATCGCCGCACCGAGCAAATTATTAATGAAGGCTCCGAGCCCATAGATAAATTTTTGCGGGAAGGAAAGTTTGTCTTTCGGGTCGGTAATACTGGCTGCTGCTTCGCTCATCGGCTTAAGTTCCATTGCTTATTATTTTTTATACGACTCGGCAGTTATTTTTAAATAATCAACTCAAGGGCATATTAAAATTAGATGTTATTATCAGAATACATAAATACCACTGGCAAGCAATAAAAAAGCGATGAATCGGTCAACCATAAACGGTGAGATGGGCTTTAGGCCGAAACAGCTATTGGCCTTGCGGCATTCCCTAGCTCTGCCTCGATTGTTACTTTTAAATACTTACCTGGGTATCACCATCATAATTAATTAATTAACAAACCATACAAATAAAAAATCGACTAAAACATTGCCAATAATTGGCTGCTTTAGTCGATTTTTATGTTTTACAGAACTACCCGTTGCCGAGTAACTCTATCGGTATATTAAATTTAACCACCGATGCGAACATTATCTACACGGTATACCGCGCCTGCGCCCGTTCCCCATGCTGGGAACATCATCAGTACATCAATAGCACTTGGGTCTAGACCCGCTTCAACTAAATCAGAAAGCTTAAAGGTGTAAGTTTGCCATACGCCTAACTCTGGTGCAGCATGACCTTCATTGCTGGTTGACATTGGTATTTCAACTGCAGTTGCCGCTTCGTCACTTTCAACTTTAAACATCCAAGCTGTATCACCAGGAGATGAGGTCATTTTCAAGTCAAATGAGATAGTCCCAAAACCAACGATGCTCGTTGCATCAAATGGCACACCATCTACAGCGCCATGACCAGCTCGGCTACTAAAGCCCATAACCGTATCACCACTAATGGCAAATTCAGTAACCGCGCCATGCTCGGTATCATCAAGTTCAACTGTTGGTGTTGAACCGGCACAACAATCCCATGCTAACCAAGCTGGGTCAGCAACATCGTCAAAGACTATCAGCTCTGGAAAATCAGGTGCAGGACCGGCATTCGGATCAGCAATAATAACATTATCAACTCGATACACTGCACCAGCGCCAGTACCCCAAGCAGGGAATACCATCACTACATCAATAGCGCTTGGATCAAGACCAGCTTCAACTAAATCTGCGATGTTAAAGGTATAATGTTGCCATACACCAAGTTCTGGTGCGGCATGACCTTCGTTACTCGCAGTTAGTGGCAGCTCTACTGCTGTATCACCTTCACTACTTTCAATTTTAAACATCCAAGCAGTATCACCAGGCGTTGAAGTCATTTTCAAATCAAATTCAACCGTACCAGTAGCAATTATAGTTGAAGCATCAAACGGTACACCATCAATCGCACCATGAGCTTCACGGCTGCTATAGCCCATTACCGTATCACCGGTAATAGCAAATTCAGTTACCGCGCCGTACTCTTCGTCATCAGTTTCAACGGTAGGAGTAGAGCCTGCACAACAATCCCATGGAACCCAAGCTGGGTTAACTTCATCAGTAAAGATAACCAACTCTACAGAAGCCGTAGCTGGCTTACTTATAATAACATTATCAACACGGAAAGCTGCGCCGTCACCAGTACCCCAAGCAGGAAAAATCATTAATACATCAATTCTGCTTGGGTCTAAGCCAGCATCAACTAGGTCTGCAATATCAAAAGTATAGTGTTGCCAAACATTAAGCTCTGGTGCCGCATGGGCTTCGTTACTTGAACTAAGTGGAACTTCCACAGCAGTTGCCGCTTCATCACTTTCAATTTTAAACATCCAAGTAGTATCACCAGGTGACACTGTCATTTTTAAGTCAAATTCAACGGTACCAGTAGCAACCATATTTGACGCATTAACCGGTTCGCCATCTTCGGCGCCATGTCCAGGTCGACCAGAAAAGCCAACAACAGTGTCACCAACAATATTAAATTCAGCGACTTCACCGTATTCGGCATCATCAACAACTGTGGTTGGCGTAGTCTCACCACAACAATCCCATTGGATCCAACCATCAAGAACTGCGTCTTCAAAAATAACAATTGGTGGCGCAGGAGTATTTGGATCAAGTGGTGGCGATGGTGGATTTGGTGCAACACCTAAAACTAAAGCACCATCAGGGCGAGCTTCACTCGCTTCTTCGTTATAACCGGCACGTATGGTGGCACAACCTACACCCGTAGACGGTTGAATAGGACATTGATAAACACGAACATAGTCAACTAACATGGTATTACCGTTAGCAAATGCGGCTGGATCAACGCCAAGGTCATTGGTATTTTCAGCCCAATCGCCACCAACAGCAAAGTTTAAGATCATGTAAAAGTTTTTATCAAACGGCGCATTGCCATAAAAGTTAACTAATTCACCAGTAACTGGATCATAGTTTTCGGTATACCAACCTTTATGAGCCAAGGTGTCAGAGACATCACCTTTGAAATTTAGTTTTGTTTCAGATTTTCGTTGAGTTTGATACAAATAACCATCGACATACCAACGAATTTCACCTTCTTGCCATTCGATTACATAATCATGAAAATCATCGGCTGGGTTAGCATCGTTAGGTAATTGATAACTAGACCCTGAGGTAGTTAAGACATTATCTTGTGATTCTTTACCGTACCAAAGGCTGCCATGAAGATTTGATTCAATCGAACCATCGTCGCCAGCAACTTTTAAGTTTACCGCTTCAACGATATCAATTTCGCCAGAGCGTGGCCAAATGCCATGAGTATTGTCTGTAGATAGCATCCAAGCAGCAGGGTGAGCCCCTTGACCACCTGGCAATTTAGCACGAACTTCCATACGTCCGTAGGTAAAATCACCTTTCATTTTACTGTCAAGCTTCGCTGAAGTGTAAGGCTGTTGGGCACCGGCTTCTGCAGGTAAAGCAACAATATTTAAATAACCGTCACTAACAAACGCATTTTCTGGGTTGGTGGTATAACATTGTTTTTCAAAGTTACCGCCGCCGCTACAGTCGTTATCAGCTAACGTCCATTTAGTTAAATCGATGTCGCTACCGGCAAATTCATCCGACCATAATAGATTCCAATCGGTTGACGGCGCGGTAGTATCAACCGCATTGTCATCAACCTTAGCGGACGAACCATTATCACCACCACAGCTAGCCAAGCTCAATACCAGGGCTACAGCGGATAGATTCGTTATAATATTTTTTGTCATTTTCATATAGTACATTCCCTACTCTTAGCATGTCGCAGTATAGATAGATTCGTTGCTAGTTAATATTGCTTTAACCGTATTGCTATTAATACATCTATTTAGATTCAATCGTCTTCACAGTTTCATAAAGATTAACAAATACAACTTGGAAGCGCTTCCAAATTCAAATAAATAATAAGAATCATTTTTGGGAGCGCTTCCAATTTAGGTTAAAAAAAAGCTTCTTATGAGCTTATTATTTTTATCTAACCGAAATGATTCTTTCTCCATACTAGTAAATGTAAATATAAATATCTACCGTTTTATTACAATAATTTAAATAATTGTTTAAATCCTATTTAACGCAAGGTAAAAAATATTGCCCGATGAAAGCTGTTTACTTTTGTAATTTTTTGTGTATTCTAGGTAAACGAGTTGCTATTGAATGTTACACCACATTATTTTTAGCAACTTTTTATTTACATTGATTTGGAAGCGCTCCCAATTAAAGGGAAGCAGTTTAATCAGCGCTTTCATTTTTATTTACAAACATTTGGAAGCGCTTCCAATATTTTGTAAATGAAAATAAAAGCTTATAATAGAAATACTATGCCTAGGGGATTTATGAAACATACTCATTTTAACAAAACGCGACTTGCTCTCGCGGTATCAATGGTACTCGGTGCCACGATTGGCTCACCAGCCTTTGCTGAAGAAGAGCAAGAAATAGAAGTAATTGAAGTAACCGGTATTCGCGGTAGCTTAATTAAATCGATGGACATTAAACGCATGAACCATGGTGTGGTTGATGCAATATCATCGGAAGAAATGGGTAAATTCCCAGACACCAACTTAGCCGAATCGTTACAACGCATCACCGGTGTTTCCATTAGTCGTTCCAATGGCGAAGGCAGTCAAATTACCGTGCGTGGTTTTGGTCCTGATTTCAACTTAATCACCCTTAACGGCCGACAAATGCCAGGTACAGGTAATACCCGCTCATATAACTTAGAGAATGTTTCGCCCAATGGTGTAGAGACCTTAGAAGTTTATAAAACTGCTCGTGCCGAGCTACCTAGCGGTGGTTTAGGGGCAACCGTTAATATAGTCACGGCTCGCCCTTTAAACAATCCGGGTTTACAATTTTCAATTACTGGTAAAGCCCTAAAAGATGACTCCAATGTCGAAGGCGATGACGTGACTCCGGAAATTTCATTTTTATTAAGCGATACCTTTGCCGATGAAATGTTCGGTGTCGGCTTGTCTTATGCGTAT
>CALJHL010000279.1 GCA_938075435.1 uncultured Thalassotalea sp.
GTTGTTTTACCATGGGTTCCGGCAATAGCGATGCCGTGGCGAAAACGCATTAATTCGGCTAACATTTCTGCACGACGAACTACCGGAATACGGTTTTCTTGAGCACGAAGCAGTTCAACATTGTTTTTATCAATCGCGGTAGAAACCACAATGACGCTAGCACCCTGAATATTTTCAACCGCATGACCAATAGTTATTTTGGCGCCCAGCTTAGTTAAACGATTTACAACCGGATTAACACTAATATCTGAACCAGTAACTTTATAACCTTCATTTAATAATACTTCGGCTATACCACCCATGCCCGCACCACCGATGCCAACAAAATGGATTACTTTTACACGACGCATTTCTGGAATTTTCATAGTTATATCATTCATTATTTCACCAATGCCTTACAAACGTCTGCAACAGTCGCCGTTGCATTGGGGGTTGCTGCGGCTTTACTCGCCTTCGCCATTTTAGGTAAGGTAGTTTCTGAGCTAAACAGCATATTTAATTTTTGCGCCAACATCATCGCATTTAATTTGCTTTGCGGTAGTAATTTGGCCGCGCCTCGCTCAACTAAAAATTGCGCATTTTTAGTTTGATGATCATCAACTGCGTGTGGCAATGGTATAAAAATTGCCGGTTTACCCGCCATAGCAACTTCCGAGACGGTTAATGCTCCCGCCCGGCAAATAACTAAATCAGCCCAATCGTAAGCAGCGGCCATATCATCGATAAAGTCAGTGACTTTAGCTTTTTCAGGATTAATGCCATATTGCTCATATAAAGCGGTAATTTTTTCGGCATTATTGGCGCCGGTTTGATGCCAAACATCTACGTCTAATAATTTAATTTGTGACAAGGCTTGGGGCACAACTTCATTAAGAACTTGTGCGCCTAGACTACCACCAACAACGAGTACCTTTTGACTGTTCACTCTGTCGGAGTCACTGCTTATTGCAGCAATATTGGTGCGCACCGGATTACCGACAACACTGTAATTAACAGAGCCATTGAATGCATTTGGAAAAGCACTTAATACTTTGCTGGCAATTTTGGCTAAATAGCGATTAGTCATGCCCGCTACTGCATTTTGCTCATGTAAAACCAATGGCGTGCGATTTAACCAAGCGGCGACGCCACCAGGAGCACTAGCATAACCGCCCATACCTAAAACCACATCTGGCTTAACTTGTTTAAGCACTTGCATTGATTGCCAGACCGAATGTATTACTTTAAATGGTACTTTCAGCCATGACTTCCAGCCCTTACCACGCACACCTTTAATCTTGATAAAGGAAATATCAATACCATGTGCAGGTACCACATCGGCTTCCATGCGATCACGGGTGCCTAACCAATGCACCTGCCAACCTTGGTTTTGCAAATGCTCAGCAACGGCTAACCCTGGGAAGATATGCCCGCCAGTGCCACCGGCCATAATTAAAATTGTTGGAGACTTAGACATTTTTTACGCCCCCTTTCGTGGTTGCTTGAATACTTTGCAACCGTAATTCATGATCGATGCGAATGAGTACTACAATCGCTAGGGTCATGATTATCATAGAACTTCCACCATAACTAATAAGCGGCATTGTTAAACCTTTAGTGGGAAATAACCCAGCACTGGCACCAACATTTACCGCGGCTTGAAAACTCAACCAAATACCAATGGCGTAAGCAAAAAAACCTTCAAAATATTTCTCTTTCTCTAACGCTCGCTTGCCTAGCAATAACGACTTTATGACTAAAGTTAAACACAAGGCTAAAACACATAACACGCCAAAAAAACCAAACTCTTCGCCAATAACAGCCATAACAAAATCGGTATGGGCTTCGGGAAGATATTCCAACTTTTGAATACTGTTACCCAAGCCCTGACCAAATATTTCACCGCGGCCATATGCCATCAGAGATTGGGTTAGTTGATAACCGCTACCAAAGGGGTCTTGCCAAGGATCCATAAATCCAGTTATGCGCCGTAAACGGTATGGTGAAATGACAATCAACACCACGAATGCACTGATGCCAGCGACCAAGACCGAAACAAATTGCCATAATTTTGCACCGGCTAAAAACAGTAAACCGACCGTGGTTGCAAACATTACAATCACAGTACCTAAATCAGGTTGGAATAATAGCAAAACTGCGAGTAGGAATAACACCCCTAATGGCTTAATCCAGCCTTTTAATTTTTGCGATACTTCTTCCCGGCGACGAACTAAATAACCCGACAAGTAGCAAAAGAAAAATAGTTTTGCCGGCTCTGCCGCCTGAATATTAATTGGCCCTAATACTATCCACCGAGTTGAGCCATTAACACTGCGGCCAATAATCAGTACCACCACTAACGATATAATCGCTAACAACAGAAACCAGCCACTTAATTTATGCCACATCTGCATTGGCACTTGCAGGGCAATGCCAGCAATTACTAAGCTAATAACGATGTAAATTGCATGTCTAACGACAAAATGAAACGGATTGTCAAATAGTCGTTCCGCAACCGGCATCGATGAACTTGCCACCATAACTAGGCCAACGAAATATAAACAAAAGGCGATAATAATAAAGCCTCTGTCAAAAGTAATGGTTGCGCCATCAGTTGGGCTTTCGGTTAACCAAGCGGGTAATTGTGGGTATTTTAACTCTGGCATTAAGGTGGACATTAACTTGCCTCCCTTACAGCAGTCATAAATAATTCACCACGTTGCATGTAGTTCTCAAACATATCAATGCTGGCACAGGCTGGTGAAAGTAAGACAATGTCATTGGTTTTAGCTAAGCTTCTTGCGACACTAACCGCTTCATCTAAATTATTAACCGCGATGCTGCCAGCTTTTAAAGTGCCAATTTCAGCACCGTCTTGCCCTAGTGTTATTAGTTGGTCGACCCGTTGGTTTAATACCGGCTTTAACTCATTAAAATCGGCACCTTTACCGTCACCACCGGCAATTAAAATTAATTGTTGCTGAGCGTTTGCCAAACCTTCGATTGCGGCAATAGTTGCCCCTATATTGGTTGCTTTTGAGTCATTCACCCAAACGATACCATCACTACTAGGTACCTGTTTACAGCGGTGCTCTAAGCCTTCAAAAGAGCCTAATGCTTGAGCCATTGCTGCTAACGGCCAACCTGATGCGTAGCCTAATGCCAGTGCGGCAAGACAATTTTCTTGGTTATGGCGCCCAACTAAAGGTAAGTTGTCGCACTCAATTAATGGTAAATCAGCAAAGCACAAAAAGCGTTTGCCATTAATATTGGCAATACCAAAGTGACCATTCTCGGCAGCATCTAAGCCAAAACTAATTGCATTGGCAGCGATTTCTTGCGGCTGTGCGATGAGTTGTTGACGGTTAAAGACCTGAACCTTGGCATTGTTATAAATAGTATGCTTAATGGCACTGTAATGTTCTAAGGTGTTATGTCTGTCTAAATGGTCATCACTTATGTTTAAAACCGTGGCCGCTTGCGCCTTTAAGGAATGCATGGTTTCTAACTGAAAGCTCGATAACTCTAAAATAACGAAATCAAAATGTTGGTCGACTATATCTAACACCGGTACGCCAATATTACCGGCAAGTTCTGCGTTAATGTTACAACTGCCGGCCATATGGGCCAATAAACTCACCACGGTAGATTTACCGTTTGAACCGGTTACGGCAATTAATTTAGTGGCTGAGGTCTGTTGTTGCAAAACTTGACAGTACAACTCAACATCACCAATCAGTTCGCTGCCGGCTTTGCGTGGTTGTTGTATTTCGGGTAAGTTAACATCGACACCAGGGCTGGCAATGATCAAGTCAGCCTTGGCGATTGCAGTAGCATCCCAACGGCCAGTAATAAGTTGTACTTGCGGTTTTAACTTGCTTAATTGCTGCTTGCCTGGCGGATTTTGGCGAGAATCGTTTATTACAAAAGCTAAGCCTTGCTTGGTCAAAAAGCGCGCACATGACAACCCCGTGGCGCCTAAACCCAATACTAAAATTTGCTTATTTTGTAAAAAACCTAATTGTTTCATTTGTATAAATTAATAATCCAATTTATTAACGTAATTTTAATGTTGCTAAACCAATTAGCACTAACACCACTGAAATAATCCAGAAACGGACGATTACCCGCGGTTCTGGCCAACCTTTTAATTCATAATGATGATGTATCGGTGCCATTCTAAAAATTCGTTTTGCTCGTAATTTATAGGAGCCAACCTGAAGAATGACTGACAACGTCTCTACCACAAAGATACCGCCCATAATAAACAGCACAATTTCTTGTTTCACTAATACCGCAATAACGCCTAGCGTTGCGCCAAGTGCCAACGAGCCAACATCGCCCATAAAAACTTGCGCTGGGTAAGTGTTAAACCATAAAAAGCCTAAACCAGCACCGACAATAGCAGTACAAACCACCACCAATTCACTGACTTCACGAATGTGCGGTAAGTTTAGATAAGCTGAAAAATTAACATTGCCGGTAACATAGGCAAATAAGGCAAATGCGCCGGCGACCAAAATTGTTGGCACAATCGCCAAGCCATCAAGACCATCGGTCAGGTTTACCGCATTTGACGTGCCGACAATAACAAAGTAACTAAATACCACATAAAATATGCCTAGTTGTGGCATGACTTCTTTAACAAATGGGATAAGTAATGACGTTTCAACTGGCGTTGCGGCAATATAATATAAATAAATTGCGGTGCTTAAACCGGCCACCGTTTGCCAGAAATATTTCCAGCGGGCAATTAAACCTTTAGGATCTTTGCGAATGACTTTGCGGTAATCATCAACAAAGCCGATGATGCCAAAACTGATGATCACGAACAATACAACTTGCACATATTGATTGCTTAAATCGGTCCATAATAAAATACTAATAACAATGGCGGCTAAAATTAATATTCCGCCCATTGTTGGCGTGCCCGATTTAGATAAATGGCTTTCCGGACCATCATCGCGAACGACTTGCCCTATTTGCATCGATTGCAAATAGTGGATCAATTTAGGACCAAAATATAGCGAACCGATTAATGCCGTTAATGTGGCAATAATCGCTCTAAATGTTAAATATGAGAAAACATTAAAGCCGCTATAATATTGAGTTAAGTATTCGCCTAACCAAACTAACATGGCGTAGTCTCCTGATTAACAGTACTGTTACGCCAATCACTGATGGCTTTAACCACCAATTCCATACGAGCACTGCGAGAGCCTTTCACTAAAATAGTAATTGCTTGTTGTTCGTCTTTTAGCAAGTTTGCCAAATGTTTCACTAATAAATCCCGTGATGAAAAGTGTCGGCCATCTTGCTCAAATACTGCAGAAGTACTTTGACTCAAAACGCCTAAAGTTAATAAATTATCAATGTGCTGCTCGAGCGCATGCTCACCAATTTCTTGATGGTAAGTTCTCGCTTCTTCACCCAACTCGGCCATATCGCCAAGGATTAAAACGGTACGCCCTGGGTAACTTGCTAATAACTCCACCGCGGCTTTTGTTGATTCAACATTGGCGTTGTAGGTGTCATCAATTAGGGTTAAATCAGCAGGTAAATTAATTAAATTTAAACGGCCTTGTACCGGCGCCATTTGCGCTAAACCTAACTGAATATCTTGTAAACTGGCGTCAAACTCTAAGGCGATAGCTGCTGCCGCCACGGCATTACAAACGTTATGTTTGCCTGGTACCGGCACCGTTATTGCTACCTTGCCTTTTGCGGTGTGTAACGTAAAACTGGTAAAGCCTTTATTATTCATGCGAATATCTGTGCTGTAACAATCGGCTTCTTTAACGCAAGAAAATTTACGCACCGTTTTATCGGTTAATCGCCATTGCCACTTATGCGCATAAGGGGTGTCTTGATTATAAAGAGCAACTCCACTACTGCTTAAGCCTTCAAAAATTTCACCTTTAGCACGAGCCACTCCGCATAAATCACCAAAGCCTTCTAGATGCGCAGCGGCAATATTATTGATAACCGCCACATCTGGTTGAGTTAAACCTGTGGTATAGGCTATTTCACCAATATGATTGGCACCGAGCTCAATTACCGCGTATTGATGTTCAGGCTTTAAGCGTAATAACGTTAACGGTACGCCGATTTCATTATTAAAATTACCCTTAGTCGCTAATACCTTACCTAATCTTGATAATATTGCGGCGACCATTTCTTTAACGGTTGTTTTACCACTACTGCCGGTAATAGCGACTGTTTTGGGGTTCACTCGAGCTTTAACTAAAGCCGCCATTTTCCCCAAGGCTTTGTAACAATCTGCCACCACTAGTTGCGGAATATCCACCGCTTGCTGACTTTCAACCAAGGCGGCAACACAACCAATTTCAGAGGCTTGTTCAACAAAGCGATGACCGTCAAAATTAGGCCCTTTTAAGGCAATAAAAAAATCACCGTTTTTTAAATTTCTCGAATCGGAACAAACGCTGTCGATGGTTTTATCGTTACCGATTAATTGTCCATCAAGCTCTATAGCTAGTTCACTTAACGTTAATGGAATCATTGGTTAATTGCTCCCTGATAAAACTTACGCACCACTTCTCGCTCATGGTAAGCAACTTTTTGCTCACCAATAATTAAATAATCTTCATGACCTTTGCCTGCACAAAGCACCATATCTTTTGCTTTTGCTCGACTTAATGCCGAAATCACGGCTTGCTGTCTATCGAGAATAATTTCGCCATTCGAGGCTGATTTAAACCCTGTTAAAATATCTTCGGCTATCTGCATTGGCACTTCGGTACGTGGATTGTCATTGGTTATAATGACGCGATCGGCAAACTTCTCGGCAATAGCGCCCATGATGGCCCGCTTACCTTTGTCTCTATCTCCGCCGCAGCCAAATACCAACCAGAGTTGACCATGACAATGTAAACGGCTTGAGCTTAATGCTTGTTCAAGGCCATCTGGTGTATGGGCATAGTCCACTACCGCAGTAGGTAAATTTTCAGCACTGAATTTTTCCATTCGACCAGCAACTGGTACTAAAGACTCGGTATGGGCACTAATTTCAGCTAAGCTAAAACCTTTTACCAATAACGTCGCCAAGGCGGCCAGTAAATTACTGACATTAAACTCACCTAACAGAGCACTATTTATTTGGGTATCGCCCCAACTCGACAACAGCTTAAAACTAACGCCTTGCTGATGACATTTAATATCGCTTGCTCGAACATATTCACAATCGGCTTGGAGATCTGCCGCTTGCTCATTACAACTAAATAGCACTCGGCGATTACTTTTTGGCAACGCATCCAACCAACTACTGGTTTGCGGGTCATCGGCATTTAAAATCCAGACCTGTTCGGCGCCGCCATTAAATAGTGCCTGTTTAGCTTGGCTATAACTGGCCATATCGCCATGATAATCAAGATGATCACGACTTAAATTAGTAAATACTGCGATATCAATCATCTTGCTATCAACACGGTTTTGACTTAGTGCATGTGACGATACTTCCATCGCTACATGCTTAATATCTTGGCCTTTAAATTGTGCTAGCAATTGCTGTAATTTAGTTGGCCCCGGCGTGGTGTTATTTATATTAACTAGGTTATCTAAAGTTCCGGCGCCAAGCGTACCTATTATCGCCGTCGGTTGTTTAATAGCCGTTAATAACTGCGCCATTATTTGGCAGCAGCTGGTTTTACCATTGGTGCCAGTGACGCCAATTAAACTCAACGACTGATGCGGTTGGTTGTAATAAAAAGCACTAAGGTTTGCCAACTTTTTGTCAAGTTGGTAAATCTTAATAATTTTAGCCGCTTTACCTTGCTCACTAACCGCAATGATTTGCCCGTGTTGTTCTGGAGTAGCACATTGCGCCAGCACTAAGACGGCGCCATTAACGATTGCATCGGCAATATAGCTATTGCCCGAGAGATAGGTGCCGGTCACTGCCGCAAAAATATCGCCGGGAGTTACTGCGCGCGAATCATTAACGAGGTCGCGACTGCTAACCTCAGAAATTTTAATGTCAAATTTAGCCAGGGCGGCAGCAATTGAAAAATTCGCATAATAATCTTGATCAAGCATCATTATCTCCTTTCTTCAATTTTTTGCGTAAATGACTTATTTGAGTTTCATCATCAGGCGCTATATTTAAATACTGTAAAGAGCCGGCCATTACTCTTGAGAAAACCGGAGCTGCAACTTCGCCGCCATGGTAAAGATCACCAGCCGGTTCATTAATCACCACGACTATTGCTATTTTAGGATCAGACACTGGCGCAATACCGGCAAAAATACCAACATACTCATTACCATAGCCGCCACCGACCGCCGTTTTTATTGCTGTGCCGGTTTTGCCCGCGACCCGATAGCCTGGAACTTTGGCGCGATGACCACCGCCATCATTGACCACGGTTTCGAGCATGGCTAATACTGCTTTGGTGTTTTTACTATCTAGTACCCGCTCACCTTCGGAAAATTGTGGGTTTTTAACTACCGTTAACGGTTTCTTTAAACCGCCATTAGCAATTGCTGCGTAAAATCGCGCTAATTGTAATGGGCTAATTGCCAAGCCATAGCCATAAGAAAGACTGGCTAATTCATGTTTTGACCAACGGTTTCGATCCGACAACAAACCTGATGTTTCGCCGACTAAGCCAGTACCTGAATCTTCAGAAAAGCCCATTTCAAAAAACTTTCCTAACAGAAAATCTTTAGGTACAGATAACGCTAATTTAGTGGTACCCATATTCGATGAATTTCGCAAAATGCCAGCCAAAGATAATTTGCCATAATTTCTTGGGTCTGAAATTCTTCTCCCCCCTAAGCGCATCCAGCCGGGTGAAGTATCAATAATAGTTTGTTGTTCGGCAGTACCAAATTCTAGGGCACTAAGCACAGTGAGCGGCTTCATGGTTGAACCCGGTTCGAATACGTCGGTAATCGCCCGATTGCGAAAACGATGAATCGCTACACCTTTGCGGTTATTTGGATTAAATGACGGGCCGTTGACCATAGCTAAAACTTCACCGGTATGCACATCGAGTACCACCACTGAGCCGGACGTGGCTTTATAAGATTTAATCGCTGCTTTTAATTCTTGGTAAGCAAGTGCTTGAATGCGTTGATCAATCGACAATTCAATATCTTGGGGATTGGTTGCTTGTTTATCAGACAATATTTCAATTTTCCGACCCTTGGCATCTTTGCGGTATTGTTTCGAACCGGCGGTGCCAGTTAAACGCTCATCATAAAGGCGTTCTAAGCCTTCAATACCTTTGTCATCAACGTTAGTAAAACCAACAATATGGGCACTTATTTCACCGGCAGGATAAAAACGTTTCGATTCTTTGCGTAAGTAAATACCGGGGATTTTCAATTCTTTGATGTAGTCTGCCATCGCCGGAGACAATTGTCTTGCTAAGTAAACAAAACGACGGCTGGGATCAGTACCAATCCGAGCTTTTAACTTATCTACTTTTTGGCCTAACACATCGGCAAGGGCTTGCCAGCGACGATTCAGGCTTAAGCCATCGCTATTAATGACTACTTTCGGGTCAGCATAAACGGTTTGGACCGGCACACTTACTGCCAGTTCAACGCCATTACGATCAACGATAGCGCCACGATGGGTGTCATTTGAACTTACTCGTAAAGAGCGACGATCGCCTTGCGCTTGTAACATTTCGGGTTCAAGGACTTGTAAGTATGCCGCTCGTGCAACGATGCTGCCATAAACAAAACAAATTAAACCTAAGACAATATAAAACCGCCACGCGATGGTGGTCGGTTTATAAGTATCTTGATTGCTATTTGCTTTTTTAACCGTCATGGTATTTTTATTATTATTTCCGCGTTGGGTTCTGGCCTTTTCATTAACAATAACTTTTCGGCCTGACTTTCTATTTCACTGTGTTCTGCCAGAGAGTTTTGCTCTAACAATAAATTGCGCCATTCAATATCTAGTTCATCTCTGCCGGTATAAAGTTGGTCTAACTCACTGGTTGTTTGCCTGTTCAAGTGGGTAAAGTAAATTACCGCAAATGCTGAAACCAACACCAAAACCAACAATCCATAAGTCCAACTAAAACGCCGTATGTCCTGCCAAATCTCTTGGGATAATACAAACTTCCCCATGGCCATGGTTAATCCTTGGCTAAACGCACAGCCACCCGTAAAACCGAGCTTCTTGAGCGAACATTTTCAGAAACTTCATCTTTACTTGGTTTTAATCTTTTACCAACCAAGGCAAGTTTTTTACCTTTTTGTACTTCAACTTCAGTAATTGGCAAGCCGCGTGGAAATTTTTTGCCCTGGCTGTGCTTTTTCATAAACTGTTTTACTAAACGGTCTTCTAATGAATGAAAACTAATCACCACTAAACGGCCGCCTTCTTGCAATACATCTAAGGCCGCATCTAAAGCCTTTTCAATCTGTTCAAGTTCGGAATTGATATACATTCTTATTGCTTGAAAGCTTCGGGTTGCGGGATGTTTTTTTATTTCCCGTTGCGGGGCAACGGTGGCAATAACCTTTGCTAACTGCAAGGTCGTTGTGAATGGGGTTTCTTCTCGAGCATCGATGATGCCATTAGCAATACGCCAGGCGTGTTTTTCTTCACCGAAGGTTCTTAATACCCAAGTAATGTCTTCCACATCAGCACTGTTAAGCCATTCAGCAGCTGTTTGGCCTTTACTGGTGTCCATGCGCATATCCAGAGGACCATCTCGCATAAAACTGAAACCACGACTGGCATCGTCGATTTGTGGCGATGAAATACCAAGATCGAGTAAAATACCGTCAACCTTATCGGTTACATTTAAATTGTCGGCGATTGTCGCCAAATTTGAAAAACCATCGTGTACGATAGAAAAGCGCGGGTCGTCAGCAAATCTTAGCGCAGACTCTATTGCTGACGGATCCCGATCAATTGCGATTAAACGCCCGTTGTCACCAAGGGTATTTAATATGAGTCCTGAATGGCCACCACGACCAAAAGTACAGTCGATATAAGTACCGTCTGGAGTGATCTCCAAACCATCAACTGCCTCTTGCAGTAAGACCGAAACATGTGAAAATTGTGTAGTCATAATTAAAGTGAAAAATCTTGCAAGCGTTCGGTTAATTCGAGTTTACCAGATTGAATATCACCAATGCCTTGTTGCATTTGTGCCTGCCAAACTGATTCATTCCAAATTTCGAACTTATTAAATAATCCAACTAGCATAATATTTTTATCCAAGTTGGCATGTTGGCGAAGAACACCGTTCAGTAATAATCGGCCATTTTTATCAAGATCACATTCGGTTGCATTACCCAATAATATCCGTTTAATGGTGCGCTCACTTTTGTTCATATCTGACAAGTGGCTAAGTTTTAATTCCAATTCTTCCCATTCGGGTAATGGATAGAGCAATAAACAGGGGCTTTCAGTATGAAGAGTGCAAATCATTTTACCTTCGTAATCAGCATACAAATCCTCACGATACTTGGTTGGTATCGTGATTCTATTTTTGCTGTCTAAAGTAACGTTGCTTGCGCCTCTGAACATAATTATTATTTTTATGGCTAGTCAATTACTTGCGGTTTACTTTTTAAACAACCTTGTAAAAGATCCACATTTCTCCACTTTTTCCCACTTCTGTACAGTTTAGTGACAATAGTCAACCTTTGTCAAGTAAAGTTAAGGGAATAAAATATGGCTTAATCACTATAAAAAATAAGGGGTGGCGCTAAGTTGCTTATTATGTGGAACTTTGTGGAACACCGGGGCTATTATACCCCAATTAAATAAATAAATTAGCGATCAATGGTGACTAAGTTGTGATTATTTTGTGATTTCCGGTCAGTTTGTGGAGATATAAGAACTTATGGGTTAAAGCCGTTATCGCTAATAAAACTCTTGGTAATCGAAAAAATCAAAGTCAGCAGAATTGCTTAAGCCAGTTAAGTCTTGACAGCAAAGGCCAATAAAAGCACCGGTAAAATTAGCTCCTTCGCCTGTTTCATCACAAATGACACTGGCATCAAGAGTGATGCCCAGATCAATAAATGTGTGGCCATCGAGGGAATACGAAAAATTTAACGCTTGATAATCAACGTTCGCTCGCAAATACACGGCGACATCTACAGCGATGGCGACGCCGGTAACTCCTAATGGGAACTTGGCGGCTAAGCTACTATCACCTTCACAGTTCATAATACCAATATATTTGCCAACGACCTCATCATAGGAAATATATAAGTAATGGTATTTACTGCCATTATAATAATTGATTAATCCAGCTTGTTGCTGAAAGGTACTCGGCGAAAATTCTACTTTAGTCGTGGCCTGATAGCGAAACGCTTGTTGTCGCCGGGCAATTAAGGCTTGTTTAAATAAACTGCCCACCGATTCCATACCTTTTAAACGTAAATAACCAGGACGTTTAGTTAAACTCATAAATTCTTGTGGGTACGGCGTTCGCAGCCATTGAAATTCAATGCTTAGCTCTGGGTTCTCAAAATCATCAAAATGAGAATTATTTATCTGGATGTTATTAATATTAGCGCTATTAGAATTGAAATCGGCAATAGCAGAGTTATCGCCATTATAGTTACCGACCCCATGATTATTCTTAGTTGCAGGCAAAGGTAGGTATTGCTGGCCAACATTAAAGGGCGCTTTATCGCCGCCGTTTTCTAAACGAAACCATTTGTCTTGGGTAAAAATAAGCTTTTGTAAGGCGGTTTCTCTCCCCATTGGACTGCGCCGCTGTGAAGTTATAGGTCGAGAGCAAAGGTGGACAAAGTACAAGTCGCCATTGGCAGTTTCGACAATATCACCGTGACCAGTGCGCTGCAGCGGACTTAAAGGGCTATCTTTGGCAGTAATAAACTGACCAATAGGGTCAATTTCATATGGCCCTAAGATATGTTTACTGCGCGCCGTGGTTTCTCCATGCTGGTAGCCGGTGCCGCCCTCTGCCGTAAGTAAATAATAGAATCCGGCCTTCTTATATATATGCGGACCCTCAGTACACCCCAATTCAGAACCGTCGAAAATTATATGCCTAACACCAATTAAGGCTTGTTTTTGTTCACTGTATTCTTGAATAACAATGCCTTGAAAGGGAGATCTGTCTGGGCGATGATCCCAGATCATATTTAAAACCCATTGCTTGCCATCGTCGTCATGAAATAATGACGGGTCGAAACCACTGCTATTTATATGCACTGGCTTTGACCAATCGCCATCGATGGTAGTACAAGTGGTAAGGTAATTATGAGTGTCTTTGAAATTGCCGGCAAAACGTTTTACATCGGTATAGAGCAAATAAAATTTACCCTTATGATAACTAAGGCAGGGAGCCCAAACCCCGCAAGAATCAGGAGTGCCGAGCATAGATAATAAATCAGGACGATTTAACACCCTGGTTATTAATTGCCAATGCTGCAAATCTGTTGAATGGTGAATTTGTACCCCGGGATACCATTCAAAGGTTGAAGTCGCAATATAATAATCATTTCCTACCCGACAAATAGAAGGGTCAGGATTAAATCCCGGTAATATCGGATTATTAATTTTATCGCTTCGCCAGCCAAATTTACTCATAATTGTAGTTACTATTAGTGGTTATAAGTCGCTCAAAAAATTACCTTACTAACTCTAATTCAATTTGCTCAAGGGTTTTATTTTTTGTTTCCGGTAACAACCACCACACTAAAGCAAGACCGATAATTGCGAATAAACCATAAAGTAAAAATGTTAAAGCCGTACCTAAGTTTGATAATTGCCAAGGAAACAATAATTGCACGCTAAAACTTACGGCCGAATTAATGACTCCAACAAAAGAAATGGCGATACCGCGCAAATGATTGGGAAATATTTCTGCCAGCAACACCCACATCACCGGTCCTAAAGACACCGCAAACGAGGCCACAAAGCCAAGGATACCAATAAGTACCAATTGCGGATTAATGTTTATTGCCGCTTGAATTAGCGCCGCTTCGTTGGCTTTAAATTGTTTGTTACCTAAAACTGCCGTTACCGCCTGTTTAAATTCAAGATCGCTTTGATATTCAATATTAATTAAGGGCTGCAATGTCTGTTGATTAATGGTTATTTCAGCGAGTGAGTCTGCAGGCAATTTATAAGTGGCATTATTAAAGCCGATATAACACAAAGACATGCTAATAAAGATCCCGCTTAAGCCGATAACCAGTAATGGCTTGCGACCAATTTTATCAATAAGCACCATGGCAACTATGGTAAATACCACATTAATCACCCCCACCCAAATGGCTTGCGCAAAGGCGGCATTGGTACCAACCCCACTTTGTTCAAATATGCTGGGAGCATAAAAATATATCGCATTAACACCAGTAATTTGTTGAACGATGGCGATAATCAAACCAATAGCCAGCACCAAATGCATTTTTTTAGAAAATAATTCTTTAATGCTAATTAACAAGCCGGCAGATTTTTTATGACCTGTGTGTTCAATTTCGGCAAATTCCTGCTCCATCATAACTTTACCATGCAGCTGGGTAAGCACCTGTTTGGCTTTTTCAGTTTGACCATTAAGAGCTAAATAACGCGGGCTTTCCGGAATAAAGAATAACGCCACAAAGAATATTGTTGCCGGCAGAATTTCTAGGCCAAGCATCCAGCGCCAAACATTGTCATTAATGCCTAGGTCAATTACCCAAGCGAGATTGCTTTGCGCTAAATTTAGGATGTAATAGTTGGCAAAATAAGCAGCAGACAAGCCAATAACAATATTAAATTGGTTAAGAGAGATCATTTTGCCACGACGATTGGGCGGCGAGATTTCGGCAATGTAAATCGGTGCAAGAATGAGTGAAGCGAAGGCCAAGCCACCGATGAAACGAGCGGTGACCAGCATTTCATAGCTGGTCGATAAGGCCGAGAATATTGCCGAGATCACATATAAAAAGGCAATGGTTATTAATACTTTCTTACGACCGACTCTATCACTTATGGTGCCTGCTAGCAAAGAAGCAAGCACAGCTCCCAAGGTGGGAGAGCTGACCACAAAGCCTTGTTGCCAATCAGATAAATTAAATTCAATGGCAACAAAACTTACCACCCCAGATATTACCGAAGCATCAAAACCGAAGACAAACCCTCCCAATGAAACAATTAGGGCAATAAACAGGCTTGAGGTCATTTTAGTTTTCATTATTTAACTCTTTAATTTAGTACGATTAGCAATCAACACAGGGCTTACTCAATAAATGGTAGCGCTCCCATTAAGGAGTTTAATGCTTAGATTGTCAATGATTTATTAAAAATAACTGCGCCAGTTTATATGCCAACAAGATCAGAATAATTGTTAGGAGCCGCCATTTTAAGATAATCACAATCGTTTAATTGAAAAATGTAATATCAAATAGCAAAAAGCTGGCAATTGTTTATTGTTTTACACGCAATTAAAAACGATAATAGTGGCAATTAATAAACCAAATTGAAGGTAGATAAATAATGACTTCGCGTAAACAGTTAGCTAATGCCATCCGGGTGTTATCAATGGACGCCGTTCAACAAGCAAATTCAGGACATCCTGGCGCCCCAATGGGCATGGCAGACATTGCCGAAGTATTGTGGAATGACTTTTTAAAGCACAATCCAGAAAACCCATCTTGGCCAGATAGAGATCGTTTTATCTTGTCAAACGGTCACGGCTCAATGCTTATCTATTCTTTATTACATTTAACGGGTTATGATTTACCACTTAGCGAGTTAAAAAACTTCCGTCAATTGCATTCAAAAACTCCTGGTCATCCAGAGTATGGCTATACGCCTGGCGTTGAAACGACTACCGGACCATTAGGTGCTGGAGTTTCTAATGCCGTCGGTATGGCAATTGCTGAAAAAACCTTAGCGGCACAATTTAACCAACCTGGTTTTGATGTTGTTGATCACTTTACCTATTGTTTCTTAGGTGACGGTTGCTTAATGGAAGGCCTCTCGCATGAATCTTGTTCATTAGCGGGTACTTTAGGTTTAGGTAAATTAATTGCCTTTTGGGATGACAATGGTATTTCCATTGATGGTCATGTTGAAGGCTGGTTTACCGATGATACCCCTGCCCGTTTTGCAGCCTATGGTTGGCATGTAATTAGTGACGTAGATGGCCATGATCCAGTTGCGATTAGTAATGCCATTAAAGCGGCGCAAGCAGAAACGTCTAAACCAACGATGATCTGTTGTAAAACCGTTATTGGTTATGGCTCCCCAAATAAATCCGGCACTCACAATTGTCATGGCGCCCCATTAGGAGCCGATGAAATCGTTGCTGTACGTGAATTTTTAAACTGGAATGAGCAAGAAGCGTTTGTTATTCCAGACAACGTTTATCAAGGTTGGGATCAAAAAGAACAAGGTGTTGCCCGTCAATCAGCTTGGGAAGAAGCGTTTGTAGAATATAAAAATGCTCACCCAGAGCTTGCCGCTGAATTTGAACGTCGAGTAATAAGCAAAGAGTTACCTGCCGATTTTGCAGAAAAAGCCGATGACTTTATCAATGCCAGCCAAGCGAGCATGGCAAATATAGCGTCTCGTAAAGCTTCACAAAACTCTATCGAAGCATTTGCGCCGTTATTACCTGAATTATTAGGTGGATCTGCAGATTTAGCCGGCTCTAACTTAACCTTATGGTCTGGTTCAAAAGGTATTTCAGCTGACGACGCTAGCGGTAACTATTTATTTTACGGTGTGCGTGAATTTGGCATGAGCGGAATAATGAATGGTATTTCGTTGCATGATGGTTTCATCAATTATGGTGCTACCTTCTTAATGTTTATGGAATATGCCCGTAATGCAGTACGTATGTCAGCATTAATGGGAATTCAAAATATTTTCGTTTATACCCATGATTCTATTGGTCAGGGTGAAGATGGACCAACCCATCAACCAGTTGAGCAAGTTCCTAATTTACGCTTAACTCCAAATATGACCACTTGGCGACCGTGTGACGCTACCGAGAGTGCCGTCGCTTGGAAACACGCAATAATGAAACAAGATGGTCCTTCGGCGTTGGTATTTTCTCGTCAAGGCTTACCACATCAAGTCCGCGAGCAAGAACAAGTAAACAATATTTCTAAAGGTGGCTATGTATTACAAGATTGTGCAGGTACTCCTGATGCAATTATTATTGCCACGGGTTCAGAAGTAGCAATTGCGATTGCCGCAGCCAACCAACTTAACAGTGACGGTCATAAAGTACGGGTAGTTTCAATGCCAAGTACCAACCTATTTGATAACCAGGATGCAGCATATCAGGAATCGGTATTACCAAGCTCGATTGACAATATTGTTGCTGTTGAAGCAGCTCACAAAGATTTCTGGTACAAGTACGTTGGCCGCAAGGGCGCCGTAGTTGGAATGGACACTTTTGGTGAGTCTGCTCCCGGTGGTGTGTTGTTGCAACACTTTGGCTTTACCGCTGACAATGTTGCAAGCACAACCTTGGCATTAATTAACAAATAACAGGCTTTTAAATGACTGCAAGAACGTCTTTACCAAGTTGGCAAGCATTAAAACAACATGCTGGTGTAATGAAAAAACAGCACATGAAGGATTTATTTAATGAAAACCCGCAGCGCTTTGATGAGTTTTCTTTAAAGCTACCGGCGTTCTTGTTTGATTATTCTAAAAATCTGATCACCACCGAAACCATGCAAGGACTGTTTGCCCTTGCTCGGGATTGTAAACTAGAACAATGGCGTGAAAAAATGTTCACCGGCGCTCGCATTAACACTACTGAAGATAGAAGTGTGTTGCATGTGGCCTTGCGTGATCGTTCCAATACACCATTAATTGTCGATGGCGAAGATGTGCCAGCCAAAGTACAAAGCGCCCTTTTGCAAATTAAAGACTTTACCGAAAGAGTGCGCACCGGCAGGTGGCTAGGATATTCTGGCAAACGTATTACCGATGTGGTCAATATTGGTGTTGGTGGCTCTAATTTAGGGCCACAAATGGTAACCGAAGGGCTTAAACATTATAGCGATCAAAGTGTCCGCGTTCATTACGTATCTAATGTCGATGGTACGCAAATTGCTGATGTTTTAAGACCTCTAGATCCTGAAAAAACCCTGTTTATTATTTCCAGTAAAACCTTTACTACCACCGAAACCATGACCAATGCGCAAACGGCAATGAAATGGTTAGTCGCTTCTGCTTTTGATGAAAACGCCATTGCCAAACACTTTGTTGCGGTGTCTTCAAATAAAGTTAATGCCTGTGATTTTGGCATTAAAGAAGAAAACATCTTTGATATGTGGGACTGGGTTGGTGGTCGTTTCTCTTTGTGGTCAGCAATAGGTTTGCCGATTGCATTAGATTTAGGCTATGAGAAATTTATTGAGTTATTAGAAGGTGCTTTTGAAATTGATCAACATTTTCGTAATGCCCCGTTAGAAGAAAATGCGCCAGTAATTATGGCGTTATTAAGCTTATGGAATTGCACCTTTTTAGGCTCTCAATCGCAAGCAATTTTGCCTTATGATCAACCTCTACACAAATTAACTGCGTACTTACAACAAGCGGAAATGGAAAGTAATGGTAAATCAGTAAACTGGCAAGGTGAAGATGTTGATTATGCAACCGTACCCTCTATTTGGGGTGAAATAGGCATAAATGGCCAGCATGCGTTTTATCAATACCTGCATCAAAGTAATAATGTTGTACCTGCCGATTTTATTGGCTCAGTTGCCTCGGTTACTCCAGTGCAAGGTCATCACGATACCTTAATGGCAAATTTCTTTGCCCAAACTGAAGCCTTGATGGGCGGCGTTAATGAACAACAAGTACGGGAAGATTTAAAAGCCAAAGGCCGCACCCAGGAGTATATTGATAAAGTTGCTCCGCACAAAGTGCATAAAGGCAACCGCCCGACCAATACCATTTTAATGAACCGGATATCACCACGCTCGTTAGGGAGTTTAATTGCCCTATATGAACACAAGATATTTACCCAAGGGATCTTACTGCAGATATGTTCGTTTGATCAATGGGGAGTTGAACTTGGCAAGGGTTTGGCAAATAAAATTTATAGTGAATTATCAACAGATCAGTTGAACGGTAAACATGATAGTTCAACCAATAATTTAATTGCCTATTATAAAACCATTAAAAGCACCAATAAACGCTAATCATAACGTTTGAACTATTTTATTAAAGCACAGCAGACGCTGTGCTTTTTTATGTGTTAATCACAATCTATCTTTAATAAAAAAACTCTTTCTGTATCATTTATTTTATAGTTACTGCTATTATTAAAATACGAATAAATCTTCCATTATCAAATATGTATAACGAATCCTTAATAGCTATTGTCGTCTTACTTGTCGCGGCTCTCGCTTTGATTATAAAAAAAATTCGCGATCAAGTTCATAAAGATGCGGCTGATATTATCAATAATAAAAAGTCAAAGCGTATGGTTATTGGCGCCTTGGCAATTTTTATGATCATCATTGTGGTAATAATTAGCTACGGCTTTGATAAAATTAAACAACAAATTAACGATCAAAATCGCTTGTCGCTTGCCGCCGTCGTTGAGGCTACAGAGTCGTCACTGAACATTTGGTTTGAAGATAGAAAGTCATTGCTAACGTCATTGGCAACCGATGACAAATTTATTGAAATATCGCAACAATTATTGAAGTTATCACCCGAGCAATTAGCCACATCACCGCTATTAGCCGAGTTAAGGGCTTATTATCAACAAATGCCGGCTAAATTAAAACACATCGGTTTCTTTGTTATTTCAAAAGATAATATTAATTACGCTTCTACTCGTGATAGCAATTTAGGGCAAACCAGCCTTATCCATTTACAACGCCCAGATTTACTCACTAAAGTTTTTGCTGGGCAAACAGTGTTAATTCCTCCAATCCGCTCAGACGTAAGTTTGCATCAGTTGCAAAAAGGCCTAGGGGCTCACAATACCACCATGTTTATTGCCGGCCCTATGTTGAACAAACAGGGTGAAGTTATTGCCGCAGTTACCATGCGTATTGACCCTTTTAAAGAGTTTTTCAATATTGCCCGTAGTGGCCGAGTTGGGGTAAGTGGCGAAACCTATTTTATTAATGCGAAAGGGCAATTAATATCTGCCAGTCGCTTTGAAAAGCAGTTGGTAAAACTTGGGCTGTTAACCGGTGGCCAACCCAGTATTCTTAATATCGAAGTAAGAGATCCGGGGGGAAAACTAACTGAAAAAAAACCAGCCAACGGCGCAACTAACACTCTAGCGTTGACCTATAGCGCTGAACAGGTTATTAAAAAAAATAACCAGTCTGATGCTATTGGATATAGAGATTATCGAGGCTTTCAGGTTCTAGGGGCTTGGCGTTGGAGTGACACTTTAGGGTTTGGCATAATCTCAGAGATTGATATTGCTGAGGTACAATCTGGCTATAAAAACTTACGTAATGTTATTGCCGTGGTACTGATCAGTATCATCTTGCTGTGTGCATTATTAGGAAATGCCACCCTAACTATTTTGCGACGGATGAATATTCGGTTGATCCAATCGAATTCAGATTTAGAAAAGAGGGTCATGGAGCGGACCAAAGAGTTATCGGATCGAGAGAATAAGCTATGGGATCTTTATGAAAACTCTCCGGTTGCTCATGCCACTATTTTGCCCTCGGGTAAATTTAATAAACACAACAATGTCTTTGCGCAATTAACTGGTAGAGAACGCGAAGAATTTGAACGATTAAGTTGGCAAGAATTATTACCAAAAGATGAACAATCATTGCCGGGAGAAATGTTGTTTAAAAAATCTCTTCTAGGAAAAAGTCAAAAAGATGTACTGATTAAAATTGTCAATAGCAGCGGTGAACTACTTACCATTTCTGCAGCCGCAGTGCCTTCGCCTGACAAACAAGAAATCCGCCTATCAATGATTGACGTCAGCCAAAGAGAACAAGCGCTAGCGCAATTATCGGTTAATGAAAGTCAGTTTTTATCGATGGTAAGTAACATTCCCGGCACAGTTTTTCGTTTTAAAACCGATGGTAATTGGCCACAAAGTCGACAATTAGTCTTTATGAGTGAAAAAATTGAAGAGCTCACCGGTTATCCCGCTGAAGAATTTTATGGCGTAACAGGCAACAGGCAAGTGGCAGATTTTATTAGTGAAGACGAGCGTTATCGGATGTATGGTTTAGTTGCTCAAACCATTAAGGATCAGCAACCGTTTTTAGTTGAATTAAAATTAACCGATCGGTATGGCCAACAAAAGGCCGTGCAATTAAAAGCCAAAGCATTAATGTCTGACATTGAAAATTGTTTTTATATTGATGGCGTAATGGTTGATATTTCTGAGCAAATAAAACTACAAAATGAATTACTTGAAAGCGAAAACCGCTTCCGTACTATTATCAATAGTGTTGCCGATGGGGTGGTCGTAGTTAATAAGAAAGGGATAATTCAAAACTTCAGTCCTGCAGCTGAAAAAATATTTGGCTATCAAGCTGATGAAGTAGTTGGTAAAAGTATTGAAACCATTCAAACCACTGAATTTAAGGATTTGTTAGTTTCTCAAGAAAACAAAAAGAAATCGGCTCACAAAAGCCAAAATAATGAAACGCCAAAGACTTTACAAGGGCAACGTAAAAATGGTGAGGTATTTCAGCTTGAACTCAATGTTCGCCAAGCCGTAGTAGACCATGAATTGGTTAACATAGGTATTTTAAGAGATATCACCGAACGCGCCCGCAACGAAAAAAGATTACAAGAAAGCGAAGAGCGCTTAGATGCAGCCACATTTGGCGCCCGTATTGGTTTATGGGAATTTTTCCCTAAACAAGCGGTGGTCAAACTAAATTCTATCAGTGCAAATTTACTCGGTTGTAAAGACAGTGATTTAACTAAGATCCAAGACCGCTGGTTTACTATTAATGACAGTCCAGAATTCTGGGCTAAATCGGTTCACCCAGACGATAGAGAACGCTCCGAACGACATATGACTGAATATTTACAGGGGAAGCGTTCAGAATTTAGAGAAGAGTTGCGATTTCTTAACAGCAATGGCGAATATAATTGGATCTTGGATATCGGCCGCATTACTGAATTTGATGAAAATGACAAGCCGGTTAGGGTTTCTGGGGTTCATATCGATATTACCGATCGTAAACAATTAGAACTGGATTATGGCAGAGCGCAAAAAGATGCTGAGGATGCCAACAAAGCCAAGTCGGAATTTTTAGCAAATATGTCCCACGAAATACGCACCCCAATGAACGCTATTATTGGTATGTCGCACTTGGCTCTTGATACCGAATTAAATAAACAACAACGTAATTACATTGATAAGGTGCACCGCTCTGCCGAATCTTTATTAGGCATTTTGAACGATATTTTAGACTTTTCAAAAATAGAAGCCGGCAAACTCGATGTCGAAACGATTGAATTCAACTTAAGCGATACTCTAGATAATTTAGTTAATTTCATTAGTATTAAAGCCGAAGAAAAACAGCTGGAATTATTGTTTGATATCGAGCCCGATTTACCCATGGATTTAATTGGCGATCCATTAAGGCTGACCCAAATTTTGATCAACCTTGCCAATAATGCCATTAAATTTACCAATGCTGGTGAAGTAGTCTTGAAAATTTCCAGTCAATTTATTAATCGAGATTATATCGAATTAAAATTTGCGATTACCGATACCGGTATAGGTATGAGCCAGGAACAACAAGCAAGGTTATTCCAACCCTTTACCAAAGCAGATGGTTCGACAACCCGCAAACATGGTGGTACCGGTCTTGGACTCGCCATTTCTAGAAAACTTGCCGCTTTAATGGGAGGCGAAATTAAGTTAGACAGTAAAGAAGGTGAAGGCAGTACGTTTGCATTTACCGTTACCTTTGACCGACAACATGTATCAGCCAAACCCTTGCCAAAATGTGTGGCTGAATTAGAAAGAATTTTAGTGGTTGACGATAACCCTCATGCTCGAGAAATATTTGCGAAGATGCTGCAAACCCTCGGCTATAATGTAACGACTGTAACCGGTGCTCCTGAGGCGATTGAATTAATACGAGCAGCAGATAGCCGCAATCCTTTTCAGTTGGTGTTAATGGATTGGCAAATGCCAACTATGGATGGCATAGAAGCGGTGGCGATTATTGAAACCATGGGCTTGAAAAACCAGCCTACCATATTTATGGTCACCGCCTACGGCAAGGAAGAGCTACAGCTGCAATTAGATGATTTACACGTTGACAATATACTCACTAAACCCGTTACCGTTTCGTCATTAAATGATGCCATTATGGACGCTATAGGTCAGTCAACGGCTGAACCCCATGGCCAAGCGTCAAGACATGATAAATCTAAAGGTGCCATAGCTAAGTTACAAGGGGCACAAATCCTGGCCGTTGAAGATAATGAAGTCAATCAAGAATTAATTAAAGGCTTACTCAATAACAATAACATTGCCTGTACCGTGGTAAATAATGGCCAAGAAGCTTTGGACACCTTAGAAAAACAACAATTCGATGGGGTATTGATGGACTGTCAAATGCCGGTAATGGATGGTTATACTGCAACCAAACTTTTAAGGCAACAACCAAAATTTAAAGATTTAATTATCATCGCCATGACCGCTAATGCCATGACCGGCGATCGCGAAAAAGCTCTTACTGCCGGCATGAATGATCATATACCAAAACCGATTAATGTCACCGCCATGTTTCAAACTATGGCTAAATGGATCAGCCCAAGCCAGCAACATACAACCAATCCAATTAAACAAGTTGCTAGTGCAAAGATTCAGCTACCTGAGCAATTAGAGTTTATTGATATTGATGATGGCCTTAACCGAACCATGGGTGACAAAAAATTATACCTGAAATTATTAACCAAATTTTGTGACGGTCAAGCGAACTTTATCGAGTTATTTAAACAGGCTGTGGCCCAAAAAGATTCTGAGTTGGCAAGTCGCTTAGCACACAATTTAAAAGGTTTAGCAGGTAATATAGGTGCTAAAGAGTTACAGAGCTTAGCAGCTATATTAGAAAGTAGTGCCATATCTGAAAAAATAGATAGCCAAGCGGTAACCTTGGTGGAGCAGCACCTGAATGAAGTCGTTACCGAGTTAAAATTACTGGTTTTAACGCAGCAAACTAATAGCGTTGAAGACCAACAACCAGAAAATGTGGTAAGTGCTGCTGACCTTAAATCGCTACTTAGCCAACTTATTGCCATGCTAGAAGATTACGACACGCAAAGCAGTGATATCATTGCTGAGAACCAACAAATGTTGCAAGCCCATGGCCAACGCCAGTGGTTTGTGTCGTTAAGAAATGCTATTGATAACTATGATTATGACCAAGGGATTGACCTAGTTAAGCAGCGCCTCAAGGAAGAATAAATACTATTTATCCCTCATACAAATGCCCAGTGGGCGGCCATTTTTTATTAGCCTTTGGTCTACTCGCGCTTACTGGTCAAACCTGTTAAAGTGAAATCGATTATGTTCACAAAATTAATGAGGTTATGATGCGCATTGTAGAAATTTTATTGGTAGAAGCTCCCCATAAGCCAGGTTACATGGCAAAAGTGCTCGGTGTAGTCGGTGAACTAGGCGCGACTGTCGAGGGCTTAAATGCAGTCCGCAGACTTGATAAACATACCATTTGGGAAATTACCGTTGAGTATGACGACTCGCTTAGTATTGAAGTTATTATTGAACATATTAATTTATTAACCGATATCTGTGTCACCGGTAAATCAGATCGGGTTTTTAATCGCCACAAACAAGGTAAAATTCAAACGGTATCACGGATCAGCATTGACTCATTAGAAGTGTTAAGGGATGTATATACCCCAGGGGTTGCTCGAGTTTGTCAGGCCATTGAAAAACACCCAGAAAAAATTAAAGAATACACCAATCTACAAAATACTGTCGCCATTGTTACCAACGGCACCGCTATTTTAGGGTTAGGAGATATCGGTCCCGAAGCAGGTTTACCG
>CALJHL010000280.1 GCA_938075435.1 uncultured Thalassotalea sp.
AGGCTCAGGGATGAGCGCTTTATGCCGGTGACTGTGTAAACGTTAAAATTTAGGTAAAGAAAAACCGATGTACTTCCATACATCGGGTTTTGTGTTATTTAGTGAGTTGGCCGTATAAGTTAACTTAGCTCGATGAAATAATTTAATTATTTATCATAAACTTACGAAAATCTCGTTCTTGTCGCATCACATACAAAATAGAGACTTTTTCATTTGCTACTTTATAAAATATCCGACACGGTGGTACAACAACTTCTCTAAAAGCAAACCCCTTTAGTTCTGCGGGTACTTTACCTGAATCAGGATGTTCAGTTAACCTATCAACTTTACTAAATATCTTTTGAACTAATGCTTTAGCTGCCTGCTCATTATGGATCGCAATATACTCTGCAATTTCATTAACATTGTTAAGTGCAGGCTCTGTCCAAATTATTTCAGCCACTTTGACATCTTCTCTTTCGCTTGGCTATGTGAAAATACCTTACCTTCAGTGATGGCTTTTTCACCTTTGGCAATACCTTCAAGAATACTCATACGCTGTTGCATAAATTCGTAGTCTTTAACATCAACCAAGTAAGCTGATGGTTGACCATGTTCAGTAATTAAAACAGGCTCTTTAGATTCATGTAAATCCGCTAGAATTTTGGTTGCTTGGCGCTTTAGCGTTGTAACCAGTTCAACTCGCATAATTAAATACTCGAAAAGGAAAGTATCACTATAGTAGCACTAAGTTTCGCATTGAGCTATCTTCTTAGTCCATTCCACAATATTAATTAACTATCAGCCCTCTCTCCAGATAAACTTAACTTCCATAATTATTTGAAACAGTTAAGAAGTTGATGTTATTAATTTCATGGATGATTGTTCGGCTGCTCAAGCTTTTTAAAAGCTTGATATCAAGCAGGCCAAATTATTTCAACAAAACCAAAGCAAGCAATTGTAATAAGCCAAAAGCCAATTATGCACGTAACCGCAAAAAGCCCCAGTGGGTTGTCGATAAGGTCATTTATTTAAAAGCCATGATGCCCGATACTGGTTGCGGTACCATAGCAAACACCTTTAATCGAATTTCACTAAATAAAGGGGAAACGGTTAGTAAAACCTATGTTTATGAAAAACTCAAAACACACCAGTACCAAGTTAAATGCAAACGTAGAGAAATTAAAAACCGTAAACCCAAAGCGATGCCAATTAACCAAACATGGGCAATGGACTTAACAACAGTTAATATTGGTGGCAAACGGCAAATCATCTTAGGCATCATTGACCACGGCTCACGTGCCTTACTTTGCTTACAAGCACTTGATAGCAAACATTCGTTTGTTATTCTCAACGAAATCATCAATACCATTAAACTCTTTGGTTTTCCTAAAAGACTCAGAAGCGATAATGAAGTGTGCTTCACATCAAGATTAATAAAAGTTTGTTTAGCCTTTTTATCTATTAAACAACAAACAACCGATGTTGCTTGCCCTTGGCAAAATGGCCGCATTGAACGTTGCTTTGGCACCTTTAAGCACAAGTGGCAACAAGCTCATTTTACAAATGCCGATCAACTACAACAACAGCTGGTCATTTATCAGACTTGGTATAGCAGCATAAGGCCACACAGCCACCTTGACGGCAGAACGCCTGCTGAAGTGCATCAAAGTAAAACACCAAAAGGTAAGGCTATTGAAGTTACAGGCTGGGATGGCGTGTTAAGTGGCTATTATTTTCCAGATTAATAAAGAGCGACTTTAATTTTAAAGCTTAAATTCTAATCGTTCACATATAACGAGAGCCAAACTCGTTGGTGCATTGAAGCTTTGTTTAAAAAGCAGTCAACTGGTGACATAACGCGATATTTTTTAAATAAATTTAAAGATCACTGGAGAATAAAAAGCCTATTTCGTTGAAAAACAGGCTGAAAATTGTCGAAATAATAGTCCGAACGGTGCGAACAGGACATCCTCCAGAATGACGTACAGGATGTACTAATGCTGGTAGGCTCAGGGATGAGCGCTTTATGCCGGTGACTGTGTAAACGTTAAAATTTAGGTAAAGAAAAACCGATGTACTTCCATACATCGGGTTTTGTGTTATTTAGTGAGTTGGCCGTATAAGCCGGGTTCTGTTACTTCCGAAGAAGCGACAATCATTCGTCTAGGCCTAGCATCGCTACTAGGCTCAAGCAACCTACCCGGTTCCAACGCGAGCCACGCCTAATGGAACCCTATTTGGTCTTGCTCCGGGTGGAGTTTACCCTGCTGCGAACTGTTACCAGCCGCCCGGTGCGCTCTTACCGCACCCTTTCAGCCTTACCTGTGAAATTCCGAAGAATAACCATCGGCGGTCTTCTCTCTGCTGCACTTGTCGTCGGCTTGCGCCGCCCAGGCGTTACCTGGCACCCTGCTCAATGGAGCCCGGACTTTCCTCCCCTTAATCTGTCTACCTCAGATTTGCACCTAAAATACAACGATTAAGCAGCGATTGTCTGGCCAACTCGGCGGCATTTTACATCAATCGCAGCAAAGCTCCAACATTAAATTTTTTAACCAGCCATTAAAACTCAATTATGCCTTGGCGCTACTTCATATCTAGGGCAAATTGGTATAAAGCATTCTTTTTGACACCGTGAATTTCAGCGGCAATCGCACACGCCTTTTTCGGTTTCATTTCGCTGAGCAAGAGTTTCAGTGTTTTTATGGCAACCTCAGGAATATCATTAGGATCAATGTGTGCACCTTCAATAATTAGCACCATTTCGCCTTTGAGCTGATTGGGATCATCTTGCAACCAAGCCAAAATATTTTCAGCAGAATCTGCATGTATGGTTTCGAAGGTTTTCGTTAACTCTCTGGCGATGACTATTTGCCGGTGACCACCTAAAACATCATTAATATCTTGAACAGTATCGATTGCTCGGCGAGGCGCATCGTAAAATACCATGGTTCTAGGTTCGCTAGTAAGCTCGGCTAATTTCGACTGTCTAGCACCCGATTTTGACGGCAAAAAGCCTTCAAAGCTGAATCGATCTGTGGGTAGGCCAGCAACCGATAGTGCCGCAATTGCCGCACAAGCACCCGGCACGGGAACGACCGCCAATTTTTGCTCTCTAAGATAACGCACTACATGAAAACCTGGGTCGGAAATTAATGGCGTGCCTGCATCTGAAACTAAGGCAATGCTCTTGCCTTCTTTTAATAATTGGCCAATATATTCTTGTCTTTGCCTTTCATTATGGTCGTGTAAAGATAATGTCTTATTTTTTATATTATAAGCCGATAATAATCGACCTGTATGACGGGTATCTTCACAGGCTATGATGTCAACCTGAGTCAAGACCTCGACCGCCCTTTGACTAAGATCCATTAAATTACCAATTGGCGTGGCGACAACATAAAGGGTGTTAGGATTAATTATTGTTTGGGTCATTTATTTGTACCAAGTTGATAAATAGCAAGAGGATCGCCTAAGAAGTTACGAGTTAACTAAGGCAAGTTTGCAACTAACTATTGCCCTTAGGTAAGCAGGCAGTTTATTATGCGAATTAGTATTATACTAGAATTACTATCTTGGACCAATGAACGGTGACTAAAATATATAAATCAATGAATGGACGCTTGTTAATCACTCTACTTTGCGCGTTGTTTTTCTTGCAAAGTTGTGGCACACCGGTAACCAAACGCAGCTCGACGACTACGCCGACAACGACACAAGATAAAGCAGTTGAAGTTATCGCTGAAAGCGAATTAACGGCTGATGACCTAGTTGCCGAAGCCGCACAACACGATAATGAACAGGCAACAATTTTATTGCTACAAGCGGCGAGTAAATATTTACAACAAGATGAGCTTAATAAAGCGTTGTTTATCAGTCACGAAGTTAGCAAAATGCCGTTATCTGTCGCGCAAAACAATTACAATTTGCTCAATTTAGCCAGCGCCCTCTATGAATTGCAATTATATGATCTTGCCTATGCAAAATTAACTGAAATTGACACCTTAACAGCAGGTAATAGACAGCTGCAGTTAAGTGCAAAAATAAATGTAAAGCGCGGGTTATTAGTGGCTGCCATTGTCGATTATTTAAAATACTATCAGCAAAACCCAAGCACCGATGCTGAGCAACTCGAATATTTACATTCATTATTTGCGCAATTAAAGCCTTGGCAGACTAAGGCATTAGCGAAACGTCAAGACAAGGATTTAAAAGGTTGGTTAGCATTTAACCAACAGCTAAGTATTTCCGCTGCTAAATTAGAAGATTCAAATATCAATTTAAGCCGTTGGCAAAAACAATACCCTAATCACCCCGCGAATTATTTGGTTGGCGATTTTACCGACAGAACAACAGAATTAGCACAGCAAGCTGAAATACAAAAAGTCAGTGTTCTTATTCCCTTGTCGGGACGTGAAGCGGCATTAGGAAAAACGTTGCAAGCAGGAATATTAGCGGCTTATCAACAGGACCTTAGTACTCGGGAAATTAATTTTATTGATACCAATAAGCAAGCAATGGCCAATATCATTACTGAATTACAACTCTTTCAGCCTGATTTTGTTATTGGACCGTTATTAAAACATCATGTTGATAGTTATTTAGCAATGACTAATACCGAACAAACCGATACCGATAACATTAACCGCGTAGAGACAATTCCAGCGTCGCGGTCAAAGCGTGCAGATATTGCTACTAACAAGGCAACAGACTTAACAACGCGATTGCAACAACAGGGTTTAGCCAGCAATTGGCCGACCTTGCTGCTTAATTTACCTGAGCAAGGACAACTGGCTAGCCATCATTTTGCCCTTTCCATGTTACCTGAGGACGAAGCCAGCCAAGCCGCTTTTTCATTAAGTAAAAAAGGCTTTCAACAAGCATTAATTCTTAGCCAAAATACTGCTATTGGCAAGCGTATGGCCAATTCCTTTGCCCAGCAATGGCAATTGCAAACCGGCCTTGCTCCAACCATTGTCTATTATCCTAATGGTAAAAAAATGCAAAATTCGATTAAAAGTGGTCTTGATGTAAATTTATCAGATGAACGGATTTTCTTATTACGTAACCGTTTACAGGAAAACTTAAAAACGGAAACCCGCAATCGCCGTGACATTGATTTAATATATATGTTTGCCACCCCAGATCAGGCGCGCTTGTTAAAGCCCTATATTGACGTAAATACTAGCCCTTTTGCCAATGCCATTCCTATTTATGCAAGCTCTCGCAGTAATAGTGACCAAGCAGATAGAAATACTCGGCGTGATCTTAACGGCTTAACGTTTACCGAAATACCCTGGTTGTTAACTGGCAAACAAAATAACCCTGATCTGTCCAAACAAGCGAAACAACTTTGGCCAACACGAAGCAGTGCTTTAGAAAGAATTTATGCCATGGGCATAGATAGTTGGCAATTAACCTCTAAGGTTAATAGTATGAAGTTAATACCGGTATTGAAACATTACGGCGAAACTGGAGTTTTGCAAATGAATCAACAGCGCATTATAAATCGCAGCTTATTATGGGGTCGGTATCGGTCTAGCCGAATTCAAAATGTTGAAATGGATTAAAGCCAACAGTAAGGTAAAGGGTGATTTTTTTGAAAGTGTCGCCCAACAATATTTGACCGATCAGGGGTTAACGGCACTGGCCAGTAATTTTCATTCCCGCTTCGGTGAGATTGACCTTATTATGCAAGATGGTAAATTTCTAGTGTTTATTGAGGTCAAATATCGAAATACTGATCAATTTGCCAATCCCTTAGAGCATATAACTCTAAGTAAACAAAAAAAAATTACAAAAACAGCGAAGTTTTTCCTGCTAAAGCAAGGATTAAATGAATATAATAGTTATTGTCGATTTGATGTGGTCAGTATTACTGGGCCGAGCAATGAACCTAAAATTATCTGGCTGAAAAATGCCTTCTACGGAGCCTGAATATGTTAGAACGTGTAAAACACAATTTTCGCGAAAGTATCGAGACTAAAATAGCGGCTAGTGAAGAGTTACCGATAACGATTGAAAAAGGCGGTATGATCATGGTTGAGTGTTTGCTCGGTGGTCATAAAATATTAACTTGTGGTAATGGCGGCTCTGCTGGTGATGCCCAGCACTTTTCGTCTGAACTTTTAAATCGATACGAAACCGAACGTCCAAGCTTGCCTGCTATCGCTTTAACCACAGATAGCTCAACCATCACTTCAATCGCTAATGATTACAGCTATGAAGAAATTTTCTCAAAGCAAATTCGCGCCTTGGGTAATGCCGGCGATGTATTATTAGCAATTTCTACCAGCGGCAATTCCAAAAATGTGATTAAAGCTATCGAAGCCGCAGTTGCCCGTGACATGAAAATTGTGGTTTTAGGTGGTAATGACGGCGGTGAAATTGCAGGTTTGATCGGCGAGAATGACGTCGAAATTAGGGTGCCTTCGGCTCGAACTGCCCGAATTCAAGAAGTACATTTATTGGCCATTCATTGTTTATGCGAGATTATTGACACGACTTTATTTCCTCAGTCTGCGCCTTAAGCTTTTTTAGTATTAAAAATAAGAGTTCACATGAAAAAAATTGCTGTTGTAATACTTAGTATCAGTCTTTTACAGGGCTGTGCCCTAGCTGTCGTTGCCGGTGTTGGTGTTGGCGCGGCATCATATAATGATCGCCGAACCTTTGAATCTCAGGTAGACGATCAAGCTGTTGAGCTTAATGCTCATACCAAAATTTCCGAAAACGCTGAATTGGCAAAAAATAGCGATGTGCAGATAGTGAGCTTAAACGGAACCGTGCTCATCGTCGGCCAAGCGGTAACACCTGAGTACCGAGAGCAATTATTCAAAATAGTAAGTGACGTTAAGTACACCAAAAAAGTTCATAATCAAGTTCGTATTGCTAAGCTTTCAACCTTTGGCACCAAAACCACCGACACTTGGTTAACCACTAAAGTAAAAACCAAAATTATTGCTGACGAAAGACTCAATGGCTTAGCAATTAAAGTAGTAACCGAAGATTCAGAAGTATTTCTGATGGGTATTGTTAATGCTAAAGAAGCAGACATTGCCGTAGATATTGCTCGCCATGTTAATGGCGTTTCCCGAGTTTATAAAGCCTTTGAGATGATAAAATAACAACAAGTGCAGAAATCTAACGGTTAAATATAGATATTTGCATAATAAAAAACCGGTCATTGACCGGTTTTTTTATAGTTGCACTAATAAATTAACGCTGTTTAACTATTTTACAATGGATAACGTCGGTTTACCTTTCTTATCAGGCTTTACTGTATCAACCTCTTCAGTAGCAGATTCATCCACTTCAGGGTAGTCAACAGCAAATGATGTACCGACACCATTTTCTCTGGCGTAAATCGCTGCAATGGCTTCAAATGGGATATATAAATGCTCAAGCTGCCCACCGAAACGAGCATTAAACTCGATCACTTCACCACTCATAGCAAAACCCCCTACTGATTCAGGGGCAATGTTAAGCACGATTTGACCTTCATTAATATGCTGTAAAGGCACCATCACATTAGGATATTCGGCATCGACTGCAATATAAGGAGTCAGTTCGTTATCTACAATCCATTCATAAAAAGCCCTGATCAAATAGGGCTTATTCGAGGTCATTTCATCTGACATGTTACTTTCTCTTTACTAGAGTAATACTATGCTGGACGACCGAAACGTAATTCACGTTCAGTTTCCGTTAGTGACGCTTGAAATGATTCACGATCAAATAAACGCAACATATAGGTTTTCAATTCTTTACTACCCTGACCCGATAACTCAATACCAAAGGCAGGCAAGCGCCACAATAATGGTGCTAAATAACAATCTACTAAACTGAATTCTTCACTCATAAAGTACGGCGCTTCGTTTAAAACTGGCGCAATGCTTAATAAGCTTTCTCGTAAATCTTCGCGGGCTTTTTCAGCATCATCGCTACTACCATTTAAAATGGTCAGCGCCAGTGAATACCAATCACTTTCGATGCGATGCATCATTAAGCGACTACGACCACGAGCAACAGGATAAACCGGCATTAATGGCGGATGAGGAAAACGCTCATCTAAATATTCCATAATGATCTTGGCTTCGTATAAAGCTAGTTCACGATCAATCAGAGTCGGAACAGTACCGTATGGATTTAAATCAATTAAATCTTCTGGTAAGTTGTCCCGTTCAACTGGGTGGATGTCAACACCCACACCTTTTTCTGCAAGTACAATGCGAGTTTGATGACTATACATATCATCATCGTGTGAAAACAAAGTCATTACAGAGCGCTTATTGGCGGCTACAGCCATATATCCTCCAAAGATTTCAAAGTGTCCTTAATAAACAACGTTTATTAAGGACTACGAAGGGCTAGTTACTAAAATCAAACAAAGTTGACTCTTAATATAGCCCCTATAAATTATACTATTGTAGAAGTATTAGTGAATGTCTCGCCAATATTCTTTCTTCAATAAGTAAGTTAAAACAAATAAGATCATTAAGAAACCAAGTACCCAATAACCTAAACGATGACGCTCAACTTTACTTGGCTCACCGGTATATTCTAAAAAGTTAACCAAATCACGTACCACAATGTCGTATTCAGCCGGGCTTAAATCACCTGGTTGAGTAAGAACAAGATCAGCACTACCTAACGGTCTTTGCTGCGTGGTAGGTAATAACAACATAGCCTTAGCTTCTGCGGTTAATTCTTGCACACCCTGTAATTGTTGGAAAACATGCGGCATACCAACATCTTTAAAGGTGGCATTATTTACCCCAAATGGACGAGCACTATCGGCATAAAAAGAACGTAAATAGGTATATAACCAATCAGAACCACCGCCTTTAAAACGTGTAACTAACGTTAAATCTGGTGGCGCGGCGCCGAACCAAGCAGCCGCTTCTTTTTTCGGCATAGTATTGGTAATGTGATCGCCAACCTTTTCACCGGTAAACATTAGCGTGTCAATGCCTTCTTTTTCGTCGATTTCTAAATCAGCAAAAGTACGATTGTAACGTTGATATTGCAGTTGGTGACAACCTAAGCAATAGTTCATAAACGTTTTAGCACCATTGCGTAATGACTCTTTATCAGTAATGTCATTATTGGCGTGGTCTAAAGGAGCCCCACCACCAGCAGCAAGTGCTAGGCTAGGTAGCAGAATAAATAGAGCAATTATTAATTTTTTCATTATTTAGTTACCCTTTCTGGTACCGGCTTAGTTTGTTCATTTTTAGAGTAGAACCAAAGTGCAATAAAGAAGCCAAAGTAACCTAGGGTAGCAATTCGGCCAATTAAATTAGCCAAATCTGACGAAGGTAATGTACCTAATATACCCAATGCGATGAAACAGGCGGTAAATTGCGCGATATTAAGTAAATGCCACTTGCTACGAAACTTAAATGATTTAACCGTGCCACGGTCAAACCATGGTAGGGCAAATAACATACCAATGGCAGCAAACATACCTAGCATGCCGACTAACTTATCAGGGATAACTCGCAAGATAGTGTAGAACGGACCGAAGTACCATACTGGTACGATATGCTCTGGCGTTTTCAAGCCATTAGCAGGCTCAAAGTTTGGCGCCTCAAGGAAGTAACCACCACCTTCTGGGGCAAAAAACATTACCCAACAGAATAACAGTAAGAAACCAACCACACCCATAATATCTTTTACCGAGTAATAAGGGTGGAACGGTATTGCATCAACAATGTCGTACTTTTCAGAATAGGCTTTGTGGAATTTAAACTTACTTAATTCAGCTTCCGGAACAGAACCTTTCTTCTTCTTAATATCGGTACCTTCGGGGTTATTCGAACCCACTTCATGAAGCGCTAATATATGTAAGAACACTAAAATGACGAGTACCAATGGTAAGGCAATAACGTGTAAAGCAAAGAAGCGGTTTAGGGTTGCACCAGAGATAACATAGTCACCTTTGATCCACGTGGTTAAATCATCACCAATTACCGGAATTGCACCGAATAGTGAGATAATTACCTGGGCGCCCCAATAACTCATGTTACCCCAAGGTAGTAAATACCCCATAAAGGCTTCAGCCATTAACACCAAGAAGATTAACATACCGAAAATCCACAGTAATTCACGTGGTTTTTGATATGAGCCATACATTAGACCACGGTACATGTGTAAGTAGACAACGATAAAGAATGCCGATGCACCGGTTGAATGCATGTAACGTAATAACCAACCATAGTCGACATCACGCATGATGTACTCTACCGAAGCAAAAGCACCATCGCCTGATGGTTCATAATTCATTGTCAACCAAATACCAGTAACAATTTGGTTTACCAGTACCAGCATGGCTAATGAGCCAAAAAAGTACCAAAAATTAAAGTTTTTTGGAGCTGGATATTGGGCTAAATGCTTATTCCATGCTTCAGTGACGGGTAAACGCTTGTCAATCCAAGCCATAAAGTTAGCTAACATTATGCATCTCCTTGGCCGATACCGATTAATAACGTACCTTTAGCTGGGAACGAATGCTCAGGAACAACTAAGTTTAGAGGTGCTGGCACGCCAGAAAAGACTCGACCGGCCATATCAAACTTTGAACCATGACATGGGCAGAAAAACCCGTAATCGACGCCTTCAACTTGTTCAGAGAAGTCACCTTTACGATAAGTTGGTGCACAACCTAAATGCGTACAAACACCTTCAGCAACTAAATATTCTGGGGAAATTGAACGATGCTGGTTAGTGGCATAATCTGGCTGTTGAGGCTCTGCAGAGGCAGGGTCACTTAATTGACTTTCAACGACGTTAAGGCTGTCGAGGATCTCTTTGCTGCGACGTACAATATAAATTGGCTTGCCACGATACTCGGCACGAATTAATTGTCCGATCGCTATTTTGCTTATATTAACTTCAACTGGAGCACCAGCAGCTTTCGCTTTGGCACTAGGATTCCAGGAAGCAATAAAAGGCACCGCTGCACCAACAACACCTGCACCACCAACTACCGAAGTAGCTACTGTCAGAAAGCGTCGACGGCCGTTGTTCACGGGCGCATTGCTCATTTTATTTCTCCAATATTTTCAAGATACTAATTTTAGAATTATTATTAAATTATTCTGATATAAACTACATTTTCACCAATTCAAAATACTGCGAATTCAATTCGTCAAAAAATAGTTAAAAAATTTTTGTTAATGATAAAGAAACAGCGGTTTTATTACAAGATAAATCCCGGTATGTAGCCTCCTTATTTAAAACTATTCAATGGTTTGGCTATAATTTAGTTATTTTCGAGGAAAGCGGCTCAGCTTTTCAATTAATTAACCGTTAGAAGGGCTATAAAGAAAAGCTTACTAGAGGAGTATTGAAAACTAGATTGGCAATTTAAAGGCGGATATGGGTGAAATTTATTTAAGGCCGACTAGGAAAGGCAATATCAGTAAGGGAAGTGTTTTAAATAAAACTGCAGGCCGTCGGTGCTCCACCATCCATGGCTAGATCAACCATACAAATCCTCCCTTCCGTCATCCGTGGCACGGGAGGATAAGCACTTCCTGGTGCAAAAAAAACCGACGCAAGCGTCGGTTTTTGAATTCGATATGTTGATACCCGAAGGTAAAAATTAACGTTTTGAGAATTGTGGACGTTTACGTGCTTTGTGTAAACCAACTTTCTTACGTTCAACTTTACGAGCATCACGAGTTACGAAACCAGCTTTACGTAGACTTGAACGTAAAGTTTCGTCGAACTCCATCAATGCACGAGTGATACCGTGACGGATTGCACCGGCTTGACCAGAAATACCACCACCAACTACAGTGATGTTAAGGTCAAATTTCTCTAACATTTCAACTAACTCTAGTGGTTGACGAACTACCATTCGAGCAGTATCACGACCAAAGTATACAGAGATGTCACGTTTGTTAATTGTGATTGCACCGCTACCAGTTTTCATAAACACACGAGCTGTTGAGCTCTTGCGACGACCAGTACCGTAATATTGATTATCAGCCATTGTTTATAACTCCAAAACTTTAGGTTGTTGTGCAGTATGCTTATGTTCAGAACCAGCATACACTTTTAATTTACGGAACATGTCACGACCTAGAGGGCCTTTTGGCAACATGCCTTTAACTGCAAACTCGATAGGACGTTCAGGAGCTTTATCAATAAGCTTCTCGAAACTTAATTGCTTAAGTCCACCAACGAATCCAGTGTGCGAGTAGTAAATTTTACCTTTCGCTTTGTTACCAGTTACTTTAACTTTTTCGGCATTGATAACAACGATATAATCGCCAACATCAACACTAGGAGTGTATTCTGGTTTGTGCTTGCCACGTAAAATGCTGGCGATTTGTGTAGCGATACGACCTAAAGTTTTACCTTCAGCATCCACTACGAACCATTCGCGTTCAACGCTTTCTGGTTTAGCTGTAAAAGTTTTCATTAAAAAACCCATTTTAAATAAAGTTACATAAATTAGTAATTAGTTACCCAATTACCGGTTTAAATAGGCTGCGCTATTACCCCTTCGAGTATCGAGCCTGATGCTTTTTCAAGCGTAGTAACGTTGGGAGCCGCGAATTATATAGGTAATTGCTGAAAAGATCACCTTTATTTTGCGATTTATTCAGTTTTTTAGCTATTAGCAACCAAACCCTGCGAAGGTGGTGGTTTCAAGGTGGCACTAATTGTATTTTAGCGAGGAGAGATCACGAGATACACAGGTTAGGTTTTGTTATGGTATCTCGTTTAAAAGTACTGGGTTTAGTTAAGGCAAGTGATTGCTTGCTAAATAATCATGAGATTGCATTTCTTGTAAGCGACTTAAGCAACGTTTAAATTCAAAGTTTAAGCCGCCATCCCGATACAAATTTTCCATGGCAGTTTCAGCCGAAATAATCAACTTAACGTTGCGTTCGTAAAATTCATCCACCATGGCAATAAAACGCCGGGCACTATCATCACTGTCTCGGCCCATTTTCTTAACATTAGCAAGTAACACGGTGTGATAATAACGACTTAATTCCATATAATCGGCTTGGCTACGAGCCGTTTCACAAAGTTGATGAAAGTCGAAATAAACTAGGCCATCAGACTCTTTAATTGTCGTTAACTGGCGATTGTTAATGGTGACAGAGGCGTTATCTTTACCTTCTGTAACGGCTAACTGTTTAAAATAAGTATCAAGGTTTTCATTGGCCTGTTGATCTAATGGGAAATGATAAATCTCGGCTTGAGTCAGAGTACGTAATCGGTAGTCGATGCCACTATCAACATTAACAATATCACAATGTTTGTTGATCAAGGCAATTGCCGGCAAAAACCGAGCTCGTTGCAGGCCATTGCGGTAAAGGTCATCAGGGATAATGTTGGAGGTAGCAACTAAGGTAACTTTATGAGCAAACAGTTCTTCAAATAGCGTACCAAGTAACATCGCATCGGTAATATCAGAAACAAAGAATTCATCAAAACAGATAATACAGGTTTCTTGACTGAATTTTTTTGCGATTATTTTTAAAGGATCAGACTGGCCAGTAAGCGCTTGTAATTCCTCATGTACTCGGTGCATAAAACGATGAAAATGAACCCGCATTTTATTTTCAAAAGGTAAACAATCATAAAATGTATCCACTAGGTAGGTCTTGCCTCTACCTACGCCGCCCCAGAAATAAATGCCTTGCACTGCTTGCGGCTGTGTTTTGGCATAAGTCCTTACCCAACCTTTTAATACTTTTTTAAAACCGCTCACCGGTAACGGCTTATTTTCTAAATCATTATATAAGCGTTGTAGCTGTTTTACGGCATTTTCTTGTGCGGCGTCATAAACAAAACCATCGGTCTCTAGGTCCTGTTGATACTTTTGTAATGGTGAAAGCTTGATCATTTTACTATTTATTACCAATATTTGGGCTATACCCTTGAAAAAATACAGATTAAACTACATCTTTATTTAGAAATCAGAGCTATTATAGGTATATGCCTAACATTTGGGTATATTTCATTTTCAATTTTAATTTAAGGTAATCAATATGGAACTAATTTTCCTTTTAGTTGGTGTTGCTATTGGCGCCGTAGGCGGCTTCTTGGTAAGTAAAAAACTTTCGGCCTCAGAACAGGATTATCAACGACTAGAACAAGAAGTTAATGAAAGCAAAACCTCATTAGCAAATTATCAGCAAGAAGTGGCATCGCATCTGAATAATTCAGCGCAATTATTAGCGCAAATGAATGACACCTGTAAGAGTGCGATGCAACAAATGGCAGAGAGTACAACGTTATTAAATAAGGCCACATTAGAGCCTAACGCAATGCCGTTCTTTTCGCCGGAAACTGAAGCGCAATTACTCGCAACAACCGAAGTTAAAAAACCAGCTAAATTAAGAAAAGAACAAGCCTTAACCGAAGCTCCTCGAGATTATTCTAATGAAGCTAGTGGTTTATTTAATGATAAGAAACAAGTTGTTACAAATAGCGCTAGCTAAACAACAAGCTTAACGGAACTTTTAATAGTTAACAGAGTCTTTATTCATATCAGTTTATTAATATAACCAATTGATAATTTTCTGCATAGACCCAATTCACTTTTGAATTGGGTGTTATTCATATTTTTTGGAGTTTTCAAACACATGAAAAAAATTTCTTACTTATCTAGTCTCGTACTAATTGCCATTAGCTTAAATTTTTATTCCGCTTCAGCAGCCTTGCCTTTGCGAGTTAATGACCAGCCCATGCCAAGCCTGGCGCCAATGCTTGAATATACCACTCCAGGCGTGGTTAGCATTTCTGTTGCTGGAACTCATGAGGTAAAACAGCAAGTTCCTGATGCCTTTAAATTTTTCTTCGATCAGCGCCGTGGCAAACAACCTGCGCAACAACGTCCATTTAGAGGTCTTGGTTCAGGGGTAATAATTGATGCTGAGCTGGGCTATATAGTCACTAATAACCACGTTATTGATCAAGCGGATGAAATTATGGTGACTTTAAAAGATGGTCGCCAAATTGAAGCGAAAAAAATTGGTACTGATGCCGCCAGTGATATTGCTCTTTTACAAATTAAAGCGGATGACTTAACGGCAGTTGCAATTGCAGATTCAGATGAAATACGGGTCGGCGATTTTGCGGTTGCCATCGGTAGCCCATTTGGTTTAGGTCAAACAGTAACTTCTGGTATTGTTAGTGCCCTCGGCCGCAGTGGCCTAAATATTGAAAATTTAGAAGATTTCATTCAAACAGATGCCGCCATAAATAGTGGTAATTCTGGTGGCGCATTAGTTAATTTACGCGGTGAATTGATTGGTATTAATACCGCAATTTTAGGGCCTAGTGGCGGCAACGTTGGTATTGGCTTTGCTATTCCCAGCAATATGATGCGTAACTTGACCAATCAAATTATAGAATTTGGTGAAGTTCGCCGTGGGGTTTTAGGAATAACGGGTAATTCAATTAACCCAGAACTGGCTAAAGCTATGGATTTGAATACCAATCACGGTGGCTTTGTTAGTCAGGTAAATGCTAACTCGGCGGCAGCAGAAGCAGGCATTAAAGCCGGTGATATAATTGTCGCCGTTGATGGTAAACAGGTTAAAAGCTTTAATGCCTTACGCGGCAAGATTGGCTCAATTGGCGCCGGTAAAAAAGTTAAAATAACTTTAATAAGAGATGGTAATGAACGCGTTGTTACCGTTAAATTAAAATCGGCTCCTGACAGTCAGATTGCTGCGGCTAACTTACATCCAATGTTAGATGGTGCTAAATTTAATAATGCCGATGCAAATCAAGGTGTCGATGTTAGTGACGTTGCTAATAATTCACCAGCAGCTGCGATTGGTCTTAAAAAAGGCGATATAATCGCTGGTGTAAACCGCAATCGGGTAAGAAATTTAGCTGAATTGAGAACCGCACTTGAATCCGTTGATGGCGTTGTTGCTCTTAATATTTTGCGCGGCAATACCGAACTTTACTTAATGATCCGTTAAAAGTAGCAATCCATTTATGCTTAAAGTATATAAGCATAAATAAAGTTATCCCTATTAAGGCAGCTTAGCTGCCTTTTTTATTGGCATAAGCCACTCTCTAAATTATTCGCCTTTTAAATTATTAATATTGTATGTACTTGAATTAATATAATGCTACCATTTAGATAATAATTAACCATTTAAAAAGCTGTACTTTGAAACTTATCCCTGTTTTATCTTATATTTTACGTGCTAGCAGTTACGGCCTACTGACTGCAGTAGTACTACTTATTTTAGTACCTGACTTACGTGACGGTAATAGTTTTTCCTTTAATATTTTCAAAAGTGAAAACAGCAAACCTAAGCCAGTATCATTTGCCACTGCGGTAGCAAAATCAGCACCAGCGGTTGTCAACATCTATTCAGAATCAATAACAACCGATCCTAGATACAGTAGCCGCTCTATCCAGCGAGTAAAATTAGGCTCTGGCGTCATTATGGATCAACGTGGCTACATTCTGACGAATAATCACGTAGTATTAAATGCTGATTTAATCACTGTAATTCTGCAAGATAGTACAGAGCTTAGCGCAGAACTTATTGGCAGTGATGAATTTACCGATCTGGCGGTACTAAAAGTACAAGCAATGAATTTACCGGTAATTCCAGTGGATGAGAGTTTAACGCCTTTAGTTGGTGACGTAGTATTAGCCATAGGTAACCCTTTAAATCTAGGGCAAACCATCACTCAAGGTGTCATAAGTGCCACCGGTCGCACTGGATTAAGCAGTAATAGTTATCGAGAATTCTTACAAATGGACGCCGCCATTAACGACGGTAACTCTGGTGGTGCGCTCGTTAACTCCAATGGTGATTTAGTAGGTATAACTACCGCGCAATTTAAACGTTCAAACCCACAACTAAATATTCAAGGTATATTTTTTGCCATCCCCTATCAATTAGCCGCCAATGTTATGGATCAATTGATCAAGAATGGTCGAGTTGTCAGGGGCTGGTTAGGCATCAGCTCGCAACGTTATAATAGACAACTAAAAGGTGTTGTCGTTGATACCATTACGGCTAATAGCCCGGCAGAGATCGCCGGCATTAAAACCGGAGACGTGATATACAAAATTGCTGATTTCGATGTGACCAGTATTAATCAAGCATTAGATATTATTGCGGAAACTAAACCCAATACCATTCTTGAATTTGGCGTTGTCCGCGACAATACTCATTTAGTCATAGAAGTTAACATCGGTGAGTTTAAATAATTTCAATTAGCTGGAAATTAAACTATTAACTATCCCTAAATAGCTTAGTTGTAGATAAATAAAAGCGACTATAAGACAATTCTTATACTCGCTTTTTAGTTTGCTATGATGGGCATTAAACTAAACTTTATAGCGCTTTATGTTGGCGCCAAGCTGTTGTAATTTATCTTCAATATTCTGATAACCACGATCTATATGATAAATTCGATCAACAATAGTTTCGCCTTCGGCGACTAGGCCGGCAATAACTAAACTGGCCGAAGCTCGTAAATCGGTAGCCATAACTTGCGCAGCGGTAAGTTTATCTACCCCTTCAGAAATAGTAGTATTGCCTTCAATCTTCATGTTAGCGCCCATACGTTGCAATTCAGGCACGTGCATAAAGCGGTTTTCAAATATAGTTTCCGTGGTGGTAGCCGTACCCGTAGCAATCGCATTTAAAGTGACAAATTGAGCCTGCATATCCGTTGGGAATGCCGGGTGTGGGGCGGTACGAATATTTACCGCTTTGGGCCGTTTAGTCATTTCTAAACCAATCCAATCATCACCATAAGTAACTATCGCTCCGGCTTCTTGTAACTTACTAAGAACCGCATCGAGAGCACCAGGGTCAGTATGCAAACAACGGATCTTGCCACCGGTTACAGCTGCCGCCACCAAAAATGTTCCGGTTTCAATCCGATCAGGCATAACAGAATAGTCAGCACCCTCTAACTTTTCAACGCCGGTAATGGTTAAGGTATCACTTCCAGCTCCTGATACGTTTGCCCCCATCGTATTTAAAAAGTTCGCTAAATCAACTATTTCAGGTTCGCGCGCAGCATTTTCAATGATGGTGATGCCATCAGCCAAAGCCGCGGCCATCATTAGGTTTTCAGTACCGGTAACACTAACCGCATCCATAAAAATAGTTGCGCCGTGTAAACGCCCATCATTGCGAGCGACGATATAACCATTCTCTACCGAAATATCTGCACCCATCAATTTTAAACCTTGAATATGCAGATCTATCGGTCGAGCACCAATCGCACAACCGCCTGGTAGGGAAACTTCAGCATGGCCAAAACGAGCTAATAAAGGTCCGAGCACTAATATTGATGCTCGCATAGTTTTAACTAAGTCATAAGGTGCTAGGCAATTATTGATATTACTGGCATCAATACTGACGGTATTTTCTGCCGACCAACTAACTTTGGCACCTAGCTCAGACAATAGCTTTAATGTAGTTTCAATATCATTGAGTTTAGGGACATTGCTAATTTGTAATTTAGATTCAGCTAAAATGGTTGCCATAAGAATAGGCAAGGCCGCATTTTTTGCTCCGCTAATCACTACATCGCCATGCAGTTGGTTACCACTATTTATTCGAAATGCTTCCAAGGGGATTCTACTTATTCAAAATTTAAGAAGGAATATTAAACATTTTTTCACGTTGCCATTGGGCCTTAGTGAATGTCTTTATTGTAACGGCGTGGATCTTGCCTTGGTTAATTGCATCCGTTAAAGGTGCATAGACCAGCTGTTGTTTTTTTACTCGGCTTAATTCGGCAAACATATCTGCTACAGCCATAATTGTACATTGGGAGCCATCGAAAGTTACATGCAACTCATCCAAGGTTAAAGCTTGTTTGAGGATATTTTCGATCTCAGTTACGTCCACTATATTTCTCCAAATTTATTGTGCGTTGGTCAAAGGCAAAAGGTGCTGCACATGACTTAATTGTGCAAGTTTAACCAATTCTATCGGTGCTTGGGAATAAGTTAATTTAATTTGTTTTGTCGCTGCGTATTCTAACAGGCTTAACAACCAGGCTAAGCCTGCTGTATCAACTCTATTTACCTTTGTAAAATCAACGACTTGAATGGCATCAGAGGTTAAAATAGCAAAATATTTTTGTTGTTTGCCAACAATAGTATGGCGAGTGAGATCACCGACAAGTTGCAAACTTTGTTTATCGAGATAAGAAAAATCAAATTTATTTGCCAAAATTAATTACCTAATTGCTGGGTCTTTAGACTTTGCTCAAGGTCTTCACCATCTTTATAGATAATTTTTCGTTGGCTTTTTTCTAGCAACATTTTTGTTACTTCAGGTACGCCATTTTGCGCTAAAATACTTCTTAGTTCTTTTTGTTTCGCATCGAGTAAGCTAATACCTTCAGCAACAAGATCAAACGCTAACCACTCATTGGTTTGGTTAAACTTTCGCACTTTAAATTTAATGTTTATCGGCGGGCGTTGACCATCAATGATGTCGACACCGACTAAAATAATTTTTTCTTTGCCAAGAGTTTTAGCCGGTTCAAAAACGACTTTTTGCTGTTTATACATAGTAAATACTTGTGCATACGAGGTAATTAAATATTCTCTAAATGCTTTAAGAAAAGCTTTTATCTCATCTTTAGAGGCTTTTTTGCGATAATTACCTAACACTTTCAAACCAGCATATTGATATGAAACATAAGGCATCAGCTCTTCACGAACAATATCTTTTAGTAATTCAGGGTTTTGTTTAATTTGTTGCTCTTCACGAGCAAACCGGTCAAACGTAAATTGCGCCGCTTCTTTAATCATTGCATATGGGTTCTCTTTATTGACTGAAGAGGCAAAGGTACAATCAACCATTAAAAAAAACAAAACTAAAATGAATACAATTTTTTGCATAATACTTCTCTATATTTATCTAATAACAAGCAATTAATTATCAGAATCTTGACTAAATAAAAACTGGCCTATCAACTCTTCCAGTACGATTGCTGGTTTGGTATCTTCAATATAATCACCAGGTTGTAAAATCTCGATTCCCAACTCTTCATCCATAAAGCCAGGGTCTAAACCAATGTATTGCTCACCTAACAAGCCCGCAGTTAAAATAGATAACGACGTGGTTTCTGAAAAATTATCGTACTTTGTAAAAATGTCTAAAGTGACAATTGGCGTGTAATCCTCGCTGTCGAGTCTAATACTAGAAATTCGACCAACGACAACACCACCGACTTTTACCGCTGAACGGACCTTTAATCCACCAATATTGTCAAATTTTGCGTGCAACTGATAACTTTCGCCATTGCCCTGAATACCAGCATCCGCGACTTTAATTGCTAAAGCCAAAAATGCAGCTATACCCAGTGCCACAAACAAACCTACCATTAATTCTATTTTTTTCGACATCTTGTCAAACCACCAACGCTAAATAAATTGAATTATGCTTATCTAAAAGATCTGATAACCATAATATTAGTTCATTATTAATTAAATTAAGTAAACATTATTGCTGTCAAAATAAAATCCAGCCCTAATACCATCAACGATGCCTGTACAACTGAAGAAGTTGTCGCCCGGCTTATCCCCTCAGAAGTAGGAATACAGTTGTAACCTTTGTATACCGCTATCCAAGTAACGACAAAAGCAAAAGCTAAGCTTTTAATTGTGCCATTAATTATATCCCGTAAATCTACGTCTGCCTGCATTACTGACCAAAAAGTGCCACGGTCAACACCTAACCATTCTACCCCGACTAAGTGAGCGCCAAAAATTCCGAGAATAGAAAAAATGGCAGCTAATAACGGCATGCTAAAAAATCCAGCCCAGAACCTTGGTGCTATGACTCGCCTTAAAGGGTCCACCGCCATCATTTCTAAACTGCTTAATTGTTCAGTCGCTTTCATTAGACCAATTTCTGCCGTCAATGCCGAACCCGCTCTGCCGGCAAACAATAGTGCGGTAACAACAGGTCCTAATTCCCGCAATAGAGATAACGCAACCATTGGCCCTAAGCTACCTTCAGCGCCATAGTCTACTAGCACCGTATAGCCTTGTAACGCTAATACCATACCAATAAAGGTACCCGACACCATGATGATGATCAGCGACAATACACCGATGGCATATAACTGGCCAACAAATAACGGAAAACCTTTACGAAAATTAGGCAGATGCGCAATGGCCGATAAAAGTATTAATACCGCCCTTCCTAACCCGCCTAAAATACTTATGCTAAGTTGACCAAGTCCTTGGATTTTCTCGAGCATTAGCTGCCTTCTCCCATTAACTCACTTTTATAATCTGTTGCAGGGTAATGGAATGCCACAGGGCCATCATGTTCACCTTTAATAAATTGTTGCACCAAGGGCGATTCTTGAGCATAAATTTGCTCAGGTGTGCCTTGACCAATAATTTTTTCATCGGCAATAATATAAATATAATCAGCAATACTCATAACCTCTGGTACATCATGAGAAACCACAACCGAAGTTAAACCGAGTGCATCATTTAAATCTCGAATTAAACGAACAATCACCCCCATTGAAATGGGATCTTGGCCTGCAAAAGGTTCATCATACATAATAAGTTCAGGATCAAGTGCAATTGCTCGAGCTAAAGCAGCTCGACGAGCCATACCACCAGACAATTCACTAGGTTTTAAGTGCATCGCTCCGCGCAAGCCCACCACTTCTAATTTCATCATCACCATTTTTTCAATGATGCTTTCTGGTAACTTACTGTGTTCTCTGATCGGGAATGCAACATTCTCATAAACAGACATATCGGTAAATAATGCCCCGGATTGAAACAACATACTCATCCGCTTTCTAATCTCATACAGTGCGGTACGAGAGAGTTTAGGAATATCATGTCCGGCAAATAAAATTTCACCTTTGCTTGGCTTTAATTGTCCGCCCATCAAGCGCAGTAAAGTTGTTTTACCTATACCACTGGGGCCCATGATAGCGGTAACTTTACCTTTCGGGATCGATAAACTAATGTTGTTATAAATACAACGCTCTTCTCGATTAAAGGTAAGGTTGTTTATTTCAACCAAATTTGTCGTCATAGCGAATTGAAAACCAGAATATGTTTATTTGCTGTTAATTAATCAAAGTCTACCTGACCAAGATTTTTCATGCATTATAAAAGAGTAACTAATTATGAATATATTACATTTTTTCGATATTAACGTTCGATTTTATCGTAAAAAGTCATAATTGCTCATGATTATAATGTGACTAAATAGTGTTTCGCAGATTTAACGTTAAGATAACATAATGACATTGATTTTAACAAAGTTAGAGAATATTTACGCCCTGCACCTCACCAGCACCCTATGATTATAAAATAAATCGTTTTTATCAGTGTTTTTCAAGGTAAACATCCGTTTAGGGCTTTTAATTTAATGCTTTTAGGGTGACAATTTAACTATCTAACTGAGGGCCATAAATGCTAATTGAAATTCTAATACTCATATTTTCTCTAATTGTTTTAATCTGGAGTGCTGACAAATTTGTTTTTGGTGCAGCCGCTATTGCCAGAAATTTTGGAATTGCCCCGATAATTATAGGTTTAACGATAGTGGCCATGGGTTCATCAGCCCCAGAAATGTTAGTGGCAACTACAGCATCATTAAATGGCGCACCCGATACTGCAATCGGTAACGCTCTGGGTTCAAACATTACCAATATCGCTTTAGTCCTGGGCTTAACCGCTCTTTTTAAACCCTTAATGGTCTCTTCAAATACCATAAAAAGAGAGCTACCATTATTACTCATTGTAACCTTAGTGGCAGGTTGGATGTTATTCGACCTTAATTTTACCTTTATAGAAGGTTTAATATTAATGACTGGTTTTGTGGTGTTTATTGTTAGTTTGCTGTTAATAACCATTAAGCAAAACAAAAACCAGCCCGCAACGGATCCGATGTTAATAGAGGCCGAACATGAAATCCCCGAAGGAGTAGACTCTAAAGTCGCTATCTTTTGGCTAATTGTCGGTCTAGTTTTGTTACCAACAAGCTCTAATTTCTTAGTCGGCTCTGCAACTTATATTGCCCAAGCATTTGGCATTAGCGATTTAGTTATTGGTTTAACGATTATTGCCATCGGAACAAGCTTGCCAGAATTGGCGGCGAGTATAATGAGTCTTATTAAAAAGGAAGATGATTTAGCCATAGGTAACATCATCGGTTCTAATCTCTTTAATATCTTAGCGGTACTTGCATTGCCGGCTTTAATCGCTCCAGGAGCAGTTGACCCCGATGTTGCTAGCCGTGACGTTCCCTACATGACAGTTTTAACTGTGTTACTGTTAGTTCTGTGCATAAGTCGACGTAATGGCTTTAGGATCACTCGGATAAAAGGCGCGCTGTTATTTACTGCATTTATCATTTATCAATACTTAATTTTTAGTCAATTAACTGCTTAATTCGGAATTACTTTATGCCTAATGCCAAAGAATTTAAAACCTTAGCTGCTAAGGTTATCGAAATAGAACAACAAGCTGTAAGTAACTTGCTTAACTATATTGATGATGATTTTGCTTTAGCTTGCCAATTTATGTTTGATTGTCAGGGCCGTGTCATTGTTATTGGCATGGGTAAGTCAGGCCATATCGGTGGCAAAATAGCCGCTACTCTTGCCAGCACAGGTACCCCGGCATTCTTTGTGCACCCTGGCGAGGCTAGCCATGGCGATTTAGGAATGGTGACTAGCCAAGATGTGGTACTCGCAATTTCTAATTCTGGCGAAACCAATGAAGTGTTAGCGATATTACCTGTCATTAAACGCATTGGCGCCAAGCTAGTAGCCATGTCTAGTAACCCTAATTCGACCTTAGCAAAATTATCTGACGTGCATATTTGTATTGATGTTCCACAAGAAGCTTGCCCTTTGGGTTTGGCTCCAACATCTAGCACGACCGCTACTTTAGTCATGGGGGATGCTTTAGCAGTGGCGTTACTTAATGCCAAAGGCTTTACCGCCGACGACTTTGCTTTATCTCATCCAGGCGGTAGTTTAGGTAAACGCTTATTATTACGTTTAGCTGATATTATGCATACTGGCGATCGCTTGCCCATTGTCAGCGAGTCGGCTTTAATTAAAGAAGCACTGGTAGAAATGTCACAACAAGGCCTAGGAATGACCGGCATTGTTGACTCGAATGGTAAACTAACGGGCTTGTTTACCGATGGCGATTTAAGGCGTATTCTTGATGAAGAAGTGAATATGCACCAAGATACAATAGTAACGGTTATGACCAGAAACCCAGTGGTTGCTAAGGCGGAGACCTTAGCCGCTGAAGCATTAAAGTCAATGGAAGATAAAAGTATAAATGGTTTGATTATTGTGGATGAAAATAATTACCCAATTGGGGCGATGAATATGCATGACATTTTAAAAGCCGGAGTGATTTAACATGAATAACAGTACCGCCAATACTCTTTGCGATAGCCTGTACGGTAAAATCGAATCGAATACCGTTCATAAAGCCGCGCAAATTAAGCTACTTGTTTGTGATGTTGATGGCGTATTCTCCGACGGCCGTATTTATTTGGGCAATGATGGTGAAGAATTAAAGGCATTTAATACTAAAGATGGTTTCGGTATTAAAGCCTTAGGGCAAAGTGGTGTAGATGTTGCGGTGATCACCGGTCGAGAATCAAATATTGTTGAAAAACGGATGACCGCCCTAGGGGTTAAATTTATCATTCAGGGTGAAGAAGATAAACTACCAGCTTTGCAAAAAATCGCCAATTCATTGCAACTTAGTCACGAGCAAATTGCCTACATAGGTGATGATATTCCAGACATAGACTGCATTGAGTATGTCGGCCTAGGTGTAGCGGTTCAGGATGCTCATCCCTTAGTTCGTCGAGCTGCAGATTACCGCACTTTTATCAATGGCGGTTTTGGGGCAGTTAGAGAATTATGTGATTTAATTATGATGAGCCAAAATACCTTAGAAAATGCAACGGGCAGCAGCATATGAACCGTTTGCATACCTTATCGTCAATCGTTTTTGCAATCGCATTAGCGGTATATGGTTATATGCAATGGCAAAAATCCAATGAGCCGAAAATAACACCAACGCAAAACCCTAATACCCCCGAATACATTGCCAGTAAATTAACGTCAAGCCAGTTTGATAGCGATGGCAATCTAAGCCATACCATCTTTGCCGAACAAATGATCCATTTTGCCGATAAAAATGAAACCCACTTTAAAACGCCAAAATATACAATATATCCTGATGATAATAAGCCCTCGTGGAATATTTCTGCAAATGAAGGTGTCTTAATTGATGACGATGAATTAATATTGACTCAGCGAGTTAGGTTAAGGTCGAGTGATAAAAACAGTTTTATTTCTGAAATTCATGGCCAAGAACTAAAATTAGATTTAAATAAAAAAATAATTACCTCAAAACAAACCATACTATTAAAAGGCACTGACTTTACTATGTATGGCTCTGGTTTAAAGGTGGATATCAATACCACTGAAATGACAATAAGTGAACATGTACAAACAATTTATAAAAAATATGCCTCGTAATTTTTTGTTCGGGCTTTTATTAATACTACCTGGCGCGGCTTTTGCTGCGACGGCAGATTTTGATCAAGAAATAAAAATTATTGCAAAAAGACAAGCCAGTGATTTAAAAAATAAGATCGCCAGCTACCTTGAAGATGTCAAAATAACCCAAGGTTCGCTGAGCATTGAAGCTGATTTAGTACAGGTATCGAACCAAGGCGATACTGACAATAAAGTTTACCTAGCCAAAGGCAAGCCGGCAATTTTTAGCCAAATACTCGATGATGGCCAAAAAATTGAATTAACTGCCAATGAAATTTCCTATTCACCATCCACCAGTACCATTGTTATCAAAGGCAATGCCTCAATAAACCAAGAAGGCAGTAGAGTTAGCGGTGACATAATTACTTATAATATTGCTACCGAGCAACTCACTGCTGAAAGTACCAGTTCGGTAACAACAATACTGCAGCCGGAAACGAAAGCAGTAGAACAAGATGACAGTGCAAAAGCTCTCGAGCCAGAAGTGCATCAACAACAAGCTACTGAACTGCAGGCGGAAGCAAAAGAACAAGAACAAGATGATAGTCCTGAACCTATAGATCCAAAGCCTAGTGAAGAAATTGAAACCGAATCTTTGGAGCAAAAGCAATAATGACGGCAACGTTAAAGGCAGAAAACTTAGCCAAAGCTTATAAAGGCCGAAAAGTCGTTAAAAACGTTAGTTTGCAGGTAAACTCCGGACAGGTGGTTGGCCTATTAGGACCAAACGGCGCCGGAAAAACGACTTCTTTTTATATGATTGTTGGCTTGGTTCCTAGCGATTCCGGTACGGTGTCATTAAATAATGAAGATTTAACCTTATTGCCTATGCATGAACGTGCTCGACAAGGAATTGGTTACCTGCCACAAGAAGCTTCAATATTTAGAAAGCTTACCGTCTATGAAAATATTATGGCTATTTTGCAAACTCGGAAAAATCTTAGCGAAGTCGAAAGGGAAGAACAACTCGAGCACTTAGTAGAAGAGTTTAATATCGGTCATATTCTTGAAAATACTGGCCAAAGTTTATCTGGCGGCGAGCGTCGTCGGGTTGAAATAGCTAGAGCTTTAGCTGCTGAGCCAAAATTTATTTTACTTGATGAACCATTTGCGGGGGTTGATCCTATTTCCGTTGGCGATATCAAAAAGGTTATTTTACAACTAAAAAATCGTGGCATCGGCGTGTTAATCACCGACCATAATGTTAGAGAAACTTTAGATGTATGTGAGCACGCTTACATAGTAAGTCATGGCGAGCTTATCGCCGAAGGAAACTCGGAACAAGTGTTAACGAACCAACACGTTCGCGATGTCTACCTTGGTGAAAAATTCACGCTATAATTAAAACAGTTATATACTATTTATAACTATTTTTATGTTTAAGTCAGGCGCTTTATTTTAATTTCTTGGCTATATTTATAATATGGAATATTTTCTAAAACATGAGACCTAGTCTTCAGCTCCGCATGGGGCAACACTTAACAATGACACCTCAATTGCAGCAGGCGATTAAACTGCTGCAACTCTCAACTTTGGATCTTCAACAGGAAATACAAGAGGCACTCGACAGTAACCCGCTGCTTGAAGTCGATGAAAGCACTCCCAATGAAGAAAGCCAAGATAACTTTGACAAACAAACTGAGGCTGCGCAAACAACCGGAGCTAGCGATGGGACAGAGGATGCGAGCCCGAGCCAAGATGAAATATCTACTGATGAAGCATTAAATCAGCAAGAGATCCCTGATGAGTTATCTGTGGATACAACTTGGGAAGAAAGTTTTAGTGCTGGTACCTCAAATACCGGTCTAAAAGCCCCTATCGATGATGAATACGCATTTCAAGGGGAAACCTCGGACTCAATTCAGGATCACCTTACCTGGCAGATGGAATTAACGCCTTTTTCCGATACTGATAGAGCCATCGCAGTCGCGATTATTGACGGCATTGACGATAGTGGTTATTTAACGGTGACTATCGATGATATCCTCGCCAGCATGGGCGATGATGAAATTGAATTAGATGAAGTTGCTGCCGTCTTAAAACGCATCAATATGTTTGATCCCATCGGAGTCGGAGCCCAATCAATCGCTGATTGTTTGCTTATTCAATTAAATCAATTTTCATCTGACACGCCTTTTTTGCAGCAAACAAAATTAATTGTCCGCGAACATATAGATTTATTGGCCAATCGTGATTTTAGGCAAATCATGCGAAAAACCAAATTAAAAGAGCCACAACTCAAAGAAGTGATGCAACTTATTCAAAGTTTGAATCCTCGTCCTGGCGATGTCATTGCTGTCAACAATGAGCAATATGTTGTTCCTGATGTCAGTGTATTTAAAAAGAATGGTCGTTGGGTAGTAGAGCTTAATCCAGACACTGCGCCAAAAATTGGTATAAATCAACAATACGCAAGCATGACTCGCTCCGGGTCAACAACCGATAATCAATTTATTCGTTCCCATTTACAAGAAGCCAAGTGGTTTATCAAATCGCTTGAGAGTCGCAATGAAACGTTAATGAAGGTTTCAAACTGTATTGTACAAAGACAAAATGGCTTTTTTGAACATGGCCCTGAGGCAATGCGACCTATGGTTCTTAATGATATAGCTGAAGCTGTTGAGATGCATGAATCTACGATTTCTAGGGTCACCACACAAAAATACATGCATACTCCTCGAGGTATTTTTGAACTAAAATATTTCTTTTCCAGTCATGTAAGCACCGAAAATGGTGGCGAATGTTCGTCAACGGCGATAAGAGCTTTAATAAAAAAATTAGTAGAAGCTGAAATTCCAAGCAAGCCTTTAAGTGATAGTAAAATGGCAGAATTATTAGCCGACCAAGGCATAAATGTAGCCAGAAGAACTATTGCAAAATATCGGGAGTCTTTATCGATCCCACCTTCAAACCAACGAAAAAGTTTACTTTAATAATATTGATTTAATTATCTAACTAAGGATACAACTTATGCAAATTAATCTATCGGGTCACCATGTTGATGTTACAGCAGCAATGCGTTCTTATATCGATTCAAAATTTGAACGTTTAGTACGACATTTCGATCATATTAATAATGTTTATGTTGTCTTAAAAGTTGAAAAGTTACAGCAAATTGCCGAAGCAACTTTACATGTAAATGGTGGCGAACTATTTGGTTCGTCAGAGCATACTGATATGTATGCCGCTATCGACAGTTTAGTCGATAAACTCGATCGACAAGTACTAAAGCATAAAGCTAAATTATCCAGCCATTAACGACTTAACTAACCATAATGGTAAGCCAATAAACTTATTATGAAATTAGAAAATATATTAGCTCCAGACTGCACTATCTGTGCAGCTGAGAGCAGCAGTAAAAAAAGCATACTCGAAAAAATCAGTAACATTGCAGCAGATAAAATCGCTAACACTAATGAGAAAGAGTTGCTGTTAAGCTTAATGTCTAGAGAAAAGCTGAGTAGTACTGGCATAGGTAAAGGTATTGCGATCCCGCATGGCCGATTAAATAACACCGACCAAGTCGTTGCGGTGTTAATCACTACCAAAAAACCCATTGCTTTCGATGCCATTGATGATAAGCCGGTAGACATATTTATCGCTATTTTTGTACCAGAAGATCACTGTCAACAGCACTTGCAAACCTTAGCTAGCATTGCCCGTCTTTTTAGTGATAAAAACACCTGTAAAAAAGTCCGAAAATGCCAATCTTCAGCAGAGCTTTTTGATCTAGTAACGAATCCATAAGAAGAAACTATGAAATTAATTATTGTTAGTGGCCGCTCTGGTTCAGGTAAAACTGTAGCTTTGCGTGTGCTGGAAGATCTTGGTTATTACTGTGTCGATAATATCCCGGTAAATTTATTGCCAGCGCTCACTCATACCGTGATTAATGATTATGAAAATGTCGCGGTATCATTGGATGTAAGAAATTTACCAGATAACCCTGCCGATGTAATCGAGGTACTTGATTATTTACCACAATCGGTTGAATTGAATATCCTTTATCTTGATGCTGATGATAGTGAATTAATACGTCGCTTCAGTGAAACCCGTCGATTACATCCGTTAGTTAGAAAAAACATGGCGCTAGATCAAGCCATCGCAGTTGAAAAGAAACTATTGGAACCAATCGCCAGTAAATCAGATTTAAATATTAACACCTCACAATTAACCCCGCATCAACTCGCTGACTTAGTAAGAGAGCGTATTCTAGGTAGAAAGACGGGTTCAATGGTCATCGTTTTTGAGTCATTTGGTTTTAAATATGGAGTTCCTGCTGAAGCTGACTATATGTTTGATGCCCGTTTTTTACCTAACCCTTTTTGGGAAGAGGGCCTAAAACCTTACAATGGTTTAGACAAGCCTGTGCAAGACTTTTTAGCCAGCCTACCCATAGTCACTAAATTTATCTGGCAAATTAATAGTTTTATGATGACTTGGTTGCCACACCTTGAACGTAATAATCGCTCTTATTTAACGGTTGCAATTGGTTGTACCGGTGGTCAACATCGTAGCGTATATATTGTTGAAATGTTAGCCGCGCAATTTAAAAAAGACAATAACGATATTCAAATTCGCCATCGCGAGTTAAGTAAATAATGGACTTTTGTGAGCAAACGGTAATTATTGAAAACAAACTTGGATTACATGCGCGAGCGGCGACTAAACTTGCTAAATTAAGCCAAGAATTTCAAGCTAAAATAACCTTGCAGCTGCAAGACAAAACTGCCGATGCCGACTCGATCATGGGCTTAATGTTACTAACGGGTAGTCAAGGCAAAGCGGTGACGATAAGAGCCGAAGGTATTGAAGCGGAACCGGCATTAAATGCAATTTGTCAGTTATTTTCGAACAAATTTAATGAAGCAGAATGAATAGTTGCTGACTATTTCTAGAAAAAGCTGTTAAAACGAATCACTTCAGATAAACTTAGATACATAAAAACAACCAGTTAGCCTACTGTATTTTAAATTGGTACGGTTCAAGGTAGATTATGCCGGACAAGTCAAAGCAAGAGATAAGCCAAAAACGATTACTTGAAATCAACACCGCCCTGCAAGGTGGTATGTTCGTTTACGTGCGCAAAATGTTTCAAAATTTACCCGCCTACGATATTGCCTTATTAATTGAATCATCTCCCGCTCGTAGCCGTAATGTTTTATGGCAACTGACCGACCCCGATTTACATGGTGAAATTCTTGAAGAGCTTTCCGATGAAGTTCGCAAAGGTATCCTTAAAAATATGCAACCTGAAAAGGTTGCAGCTGCCGCTGAAGGCATGGATATTGATGATTTAGCTGAAGTTCTTCGTACCTTACCTGATTCAGTCTATCAAGAAGTGCTCAACTCAATGGATGAGCAGGACCGAACTCGAGTCGAACAAGCCTTATCATACGAAGAAGATACCGCTGGCGGTATCATGAACACCGATACCATTACCTTACGCCCCGATGTCACTATTGACGTGATTTTAAGGTATTTAAGGCTACGTGGAGAGTTACCCGATGCCACTGATTCATTTTATGTGGTAAGACGAGACGATAAGTTTATCGGCTCGGTATCGTTAGCAAGGTTAATTACCGCAAGACCAGAGCAAGCAATTGCCGAAATCACCGATTATGAAACTATTCCGATCCCAGTCGACATGGATGAAACAGAAGTGGCGACATTATTTGAACGTCATGACTGGTTATCTGCCCCGGTTATTGATGCCAACGGCCATCTATTAGGACGTATTACCATCGATGATGTTATCGATATTATTCGTGAGGATGCGGAACACTCAATGATGAGTATGGCGGGTCTTGATGATGAAGCCGATACCTTCGCTCCAGTTTTAAAAAGTACCCAACAACGTACCCTGTGGCTCGGTTTAAATTTATGTACTGCACTTACTGCTGTTGCCGTTTCCAGCATGTTTGAAGAAATTTTAGCACAAATGGCCATACTCGCTATTTTAAACTCTTTAGTTCCCAGCATGGGTGGAGTCGCTGGTGGGCAAACCCTGACTTTGGTGATCCGTGGGATGGCGTTAGGTCATATCGGTGAAAACAATGCCAAAGATATCTTATCGAAAGAATTAGCTATCGGCTTTTTAAATGGCTTGATTTGGGCGGTGTTAATTGCTGGAATTGTAGCGATTTGGAAACAAGATCTAATGCTTGGCGCTATTATTGCCTTTGCGATGTTAATGAATTTAACCGCTGCCGGTGTCGCCGGTGTTTCAATCCCGATTATTTTAAAACGGATGAACATAGATCCAGCGTTAGCGAGTACTGTAATATTGACAACTATTACCGATGTAGTTGGTATTTTTGCATTCTTAGGCACCGCGACTTTAATGCTTGGTTAATAATAGCAATTCTAGTCAGTTTGAGATTAGTGGGATTTAGACAATTAAAAGCTAAAATTTAGCTTTTAATTGCTGCAAGCTATTGACCTGATATTTGCATTTCGGCAATTATTACCGAGCCAGTTTGAATTGCACCACGTAAATCATAATCGTCACCGGTAGCGACAACATTAGTGAATATGTCTTGCAAGTTACCGGCAATTGTAATTTCCTCGACGGGGAAAATAATCTCTCCATTTTCAACCCAAAAGCCCGCTGCGCCTCTTGAATAATCACCATTAACGACATTAACCCCTTGGCCCATTAATTCAGTAACCAATAAACCAGTGCCTAAGGTTTTTAACATTGCCTTAAAGTCGCCGCCATTAGCAGATACGTACCAATTATGGATACCACCGGCGTTACCCGTGGTAGTAAGCCCTAACTTACGGGCAGAATAGCTAGTTAACAAATAGCTTTGTAGCTGCCCTTGAGTAATAATTTCTCGGTCAACGGTTGCCACTCCTTCCGAGTCGAAACTACTACTCGCCAAGCCCTTTAATACATGTGGTCGTTCACTGATATTTAAATGCGAAGAGAAAACTTGCTTACCTATGGAATTAACTAAAAAAGAAGAATCACGATATAAATTACCACCGCTGATGGCGGCAATAAAATGGCCAAAAATACTATTCGCTACATCAGAGCGAAACATAACTGGTACTTTTTGAGTGGTTAATTTTTGACTATTGAGCCTTGAAACTGTCGCTTGTGCAGATTCAATACCAATCAGTTTAGGATCTTTTAGGTTATTAAAATCACGATTTACATCATAACTGTAGTCACGTTGCATCTCGTCATCACTACCAGCAATCATCATACAGCTTAGGCTGTGGCGGCTACTTGGGTATCCCACCAATTGACCATGGCTGTTGCCATAAACTTTAAAGCCATCAAAGCTTGAAAAATTAGCGCCATCAGAGTTGCTGATCCGAGGATCTGAATTCAACGCAGCTAGTTCAGCCTCTGTTGCTATGGCAATTGCTTGTTCGGTTGAAATATTGGCCGGGTGATACAAGTCTAGATCTTTAGCGGTAAATGCTAATAGCTCTTTATCAGCTAATCCAGAACATGGATCGACTGAAGTGTATTTAGCAATATTTACCGCTGCCTGTACGGCTTGATGTAAGGCTTTCTCAGATAAATCTGCAGTAGAAGCAGAGCCTTTACGCCCGTCTTTATATACGGTCAGCCCCAAAGCGCCATCATTAGTAAACTCAACGGTTTCTACTTCACCCATTCGAGTATCGACACTTAAGCCTTGTTGTTTACTCATTGACACTTCAGCACTATCAGCGCCAAGTTTATTTGCTAATTCTAAAACTTTAGCAACTCGCTCTTTTACTTGCTGCATTGCTGTGTTTATTGATTCTATTTGAGCCATGATTTCTTATCGTGATCATTGCTTTATTGACGTATTACTTATAAATAAAGCAGATAAATTAAAATTATTAGCAAGCATATCACAGAGCTTTGTTAAGTGGATGAAATTAAGCACCAATATGATGTATAATTAGTTTATTACTAATTCCGAAAATTAAAACTATGCGAAAAAAATCTGCCGAGATCACCCCTGAAGAAGAAATCATCTATGTAAGTAGAACTGAATTAAAACGCGATGCTAAAGAATTGCAAATATTAAGCTTAGAGTTAGCCAATTTAAATGTAAAACAGCGTCAACAATTACCATTAAATGAAGAAATCGACGCCGCGCTTCGCCTTGCTGACAAAATTAAAGGCAAACACGATGCATTTAACCGTAACATCCGTTTTTTAGCCAGATTACTGGCCACCATAGATTTAGACGCAGTTAAGGTTGGCTTAGATAAAATTAATAATAAACATTCTCAGGAATTACTTAAAGTCAGCAGGCTCGAAGATATCCGAGATAGTTTAATTACTGAAGGCGATGAAAAGATTGAACAGCTTCTGGCTGAATACCAAGATTTTGATCGTCAACGGATGCGACAGTTAGTTCGTCAGGCGGCAAAAGAAGTTAAATTAGAAAAGCCAGGTAAGAGTTTTAGAGAATTGTTCAAGTACTTAAAAGAGCACGTAGTACTCTAAAATAACTAGGGTCAGAGTCAGGTTAAATAACTGACTCTGACCCATTATTAGTTATTGAATGCCACCGATCGTCATTTCATCTATTTTCAAGGTAGGTTGACCAACTCCTACCGGTACACTTTGACCATCCTTACCACAAACCCCGACGCCACTGTCTAAAGCAAGATCATTACCCACCATACTTACTTTTTTCATCGCTTCAGGACCATTACCAATTAAAGTCGCATCTTTTACTGGTGTGGTGATCTCACCGTTTTCTATCAGGTACGCTTCGGCTGTGGTAAATACAAATTTACCGGAAGTAATGTCGACTTGGCCGCCAGCAAAGTTAGGGGCATAAATGCCTTTTTTAACTGACTTGATGATATCTTCAGGACTTTGCTCACCGGCTAACATATAGGTATTGGTCATTCTCGGCATTGGTAAATGAGCATAAGATTCTCGGCGGCCATTACCGGTCGGCTTAACCCCCATTAATGAAGCATTATGCTTATCTTGCATGTACCCTTGCAAAATGCCATTTTCAATCAACACATTATATTGACCAGGGGTGCCTTCATCGTCAATAGCCACAGAGCCCCGGCGATTAACCATGGTGCCATCATCAACAATGGTACACAGCTCAGAAGTTACTTGTTGACCTATTTTACCAGAAAAAGCCGACGAGCCTTTACGGTTGAAGTCGCCTTCAAGGCCATGACCAACGGCTTCATGTAATAACACTCCTGGCCAGCCTGAACCAAGTACTACTGGCAACATTCCTGCGGGTGCATCAACGGCTTGTAGGTTGACAATAGCCTGTCTAACAGCTTCTTCAGCATAACCTTGATAACGGCTCTTGGTGTTGACAACGTCAAAAAAGAAACTATAACCGCTGCGACCACCGCCGCCTGAACTGGCTCGTTCACGGCGACCATTTTGTTCAACTAGCACCGAACAATTTAACCGAACTAACGGCCTAATATCGTTTGCAAAAGTACCATCACTGGCGGCCACAAGAATTTTTTCATAAACGCCAGTAAGGCTGACAATGACCTGTTTTACCCTAGAGTCTTGGGCACGCGCATGGGCTTCTACTTCATGTAATAAATTGATTTTTTGTTCTTGTGTTAACGTCGACAGAGGATCGATTTCAGTATATAACTGGATATATTGTTGACGGCTAAATGCTTTAACACTTTGGCTTTTACCTGATTGCACTATGCCGCGCGCTGCCGTAGCGGCTTGCATTAATGCCATGGGATTAATGTCATCTGAATAGGCAAAACCAGTTTTTTCTCCGCTAATAGCGCGAACCCCAACGCCTCGCTCAATATTGTATGAGCCCTCTTTAACGATGCCATCTTCCAACATCCATGACTCATGGCTTGATGACTGAAAATACAAATCAGCAAAATCGATATCACGAGCACAAATATGAGCTAACGTTTGATTTAACTGGTCTTGATCTAATTGACACGCTGTGAGTAATTCTTGTTCGACAACATTCATTCTATTTACCGTTTTGTATTTAAATTTACTGAAAATTTATTATGGACAGCGACGGGAATATCGGCTCTGACTTTCGCCAATAACTGCGCATCAAACTCAGTGCTAATATAGCCGCTACCCTGTTCTTTTATTACGACAATTTCACCCCAAGGGTTAATAATCATCGAGTGGCCAAAGGTTTTTCGGCCATTTTCATGGCAACCATACTGACCGGCTGCCACTATATATACTTGATTCTCTATCGCCCTAGCTTGCAATAATGCTTGCCAAT
>CALJHL010000281.1 GCA_938075435.1 uncultured Thalassotalea sp.
CTGAGCCGTCGTCTTGATCTGTTCCACCACAAGCTGATAATAATAGTATTGTTGATAAACTTAGTGCTAATTTGGTTTTTGAAAATGTGTGTATGATATTTTTCATTTTTCATTCCTAAACTTTTAAATAGAGAGTCAGTAGTATTCTTTAAAATTGTTCTTGAATACTAAGTGAAAAACCAAAGCGGCGAGGTGCTGATGAGCCATCAACTTCTACACTCTCTAAGCCATATTCAAAATCAAGCGACACTATTTTAAATAATGAAAGGCCAGCCGTTACAGTAGATATTTCAGTACCAACCAAGTTTTTATGAAAGCCGATACGTGCTGACGGTAATACGTACCAGTCAGAATCATAAGTTAGGGATGTATGAAGCCACTGGTTGTCATAACCGATAACATCGTCGTATTTGGCTAAATCAATTGCTGTTGAAAACTGTAAGCGTTTGGTTAAATTGACTAAAGCATCAACACGCATTAATGCATGCTTAGTGTGTACTTCATTTGCTGCAATTTCACCTGTTACATTCGCAAAATAACTTGCTGTTTCACAGTTATTTCTTGGCGTTGTATTTTCGGCAATGTCACCACAATTTCCACCTATTTCACCGTATTTAAATTCAGGGGAGTTTATATTTTCAAACGTTAAACCTACACGATAATTTTTTGCATCCCATACTAAGCCAAAATCAAGTCCGTAATCGCTTGATGTGACTTGGTTTGAATCATATTCGTCTTCAATTATACTGCCAAGATCTGTTCCAGCCAGTTCAACTAAAGAAATAACTTGTTTGCTTAATTCCATACTGATGTATTTAAATTTTGCTCCAGCATATAACGTACCGCTATCATGACTATAAACTTCTCGGCCATAGCTAATGGCAAATGTTTGCTCAAAACCTGATTTTAAATATAAGGCAGAAGCGGTATCAAACGATTCTTTTTGGTTATTGTAAGATAATTCAGAGTCTAATAAGCTAAGACCACCTTGTATGTTTACTGAATAATCAACACCAATGGTGCCGCCTAACGTTTTAGAATGAATATATAACGGTAATAGCGGTAAGGTCATGCCCGCATTGAATTTTACATAACCTTCTTCACCCACAACATCGAGCACATCATTAAAACGGTCAAGTACATCACTAGGGCTGTCATTAGTTGAATTAGGATCATCAATAATATCAGCAAGCTCTTCTAAATCGTCAGCGAAGTTATCTACTTGACCAATTTCTACATTAAAGCCCATTGTTGGAAAATACGACATTCTCATGCTTTCATCTTTATTTATCACCAATGAGTTCATCGCTGGGTTAAAAGAAGCTGAAGATAAAGAATATGAGTTTGAAGAGGGGCCTAATGACATTGCCGAGCCGGTATTAACCGTGCTGCTATCAGCATAGGCATTGCAAGCTATCATGGTTGATGTGGCAACAAAGAGTTTTTTCATATAGAAGTGCTTTAATATTTATGTGTTAAGCAGTAAATATCATTAAGAGATATAGGTCAAATAAAACGTTATTTTTTTATGAAATTAAAATATAAGTTGCTTCATATTTTTATCGCTTTATATCCTAAGAAAGCAAAGCTGGTGATTTCTCGTCTATGGTTCAACTGTTTCCACAAAATTCAAAACAAGTACCTCCCTCGTTGTTGTTCAAATCAGCTTAGCAGTTTACTTTTGTTAATGATGAAGGCTAGCTTAGGGAGGAACTAATTAATCTAGTTGAAGCTTTTGAAAATCTTTAACAGAGAAGCTAATGGCGATAGATGTAATCTACATTATGTAGGAATGTCAGGCGAAAAATGTGTTTTTGGTCAGTGTGAAATGGAGGTGATGTTTATCGCCAAAATTGTTGAACCAAAGCCAGTAACTAGCGGTTTACTGATTTTAGCAAAACAACTGTTTTTATCCGACACATCGAAGGTGACCGCTGTTTTATTATCTGAGTAAAAGGGTAACGCATTGACTTAATTATGAAGTAAAGCGCAGGCTTTACATATGCATGCTTTGTTTTTGGCAGTACAGGGAATTTTTTTTAATAAAGTGTCGGAAAACTGGATCTTTTGATCACTGCACCAGCACCCTTGGTTTAAATTACAAGCAGATACATTCCCACAGTTATTACTTTTATTGCACAGTGGGAAAAGGTTAGGGTCAACGCTTTCAGAATTCTTCAATTGGTGTATATCACCTGTTGTTAGTGTTTTAATATTAATATTCCGAGTTAAAAGTTCTCATATAGATATTATATCCACTTTAATGACCATTTACCTTTTTCAGGGTAACTTAAAATCGATACACGACTTTAGACCGAATTTTAGCTTTTATCATCGTATTTACAACCGCATTTACTTACGTTCTGCAAAATCGTTTGTTGCCTTGACTAAGGCATTAATAATTTTCGGTTCATTGGCAACATGTCCTGCCATTTCAATGATTGACAGTTCAGCTTCAGGCCAGTGTTGTTTTAATTGCCATGCTTGTTCAAGTGGGCACACCATATCATGACGGCCATGAATGATTTTTGTCGGTATGTGTCGAATAGAATCGATAAGG
>CALJHL010000282.1 GCA_938075435.1 uncultured Thalassotalea sp.
ACCAGAGCTTGAAAATGTACCAAATAACAAAATTCATTTTCCTCATCAATATATTAACGACCATGACTTAAACATTTATTGGCCTGCAATTGTAGAACATAAAGAGGCAAGGTTAAAAGCATTAGCTTTTTATAAGTAATATATTGATTAATAAAGTATTTATATGGTTATATATTAAATATATTCTGTACTTTGAGTGTTTTAAATAATCACTATGGTAATAAAAATGCAAGCTAACGCGTTAAAAGAGAATTCGGTAGAGTTGCCGTTATGGCTCAATAACTTTATCAATGGCTATCAAAAATTATCTGTTGATAACCTTGAGTTATTAGACAATATTTATCATAAAAATATCACCTTTATTGACCCTATTCATAACGTTGAAGGTTTTGATAATTTATATCAATATTTCGTAAACCTATATCAAAATTTAACAGCGTGTGATTTTGTCATCGAACAAGTAATTACCGATGATTGCTGTGCTGCTATTTACTGGAAAATGACTTATCAGCACACCAAGCTTAACAAAGGCAAAGCCATTACGGTGTTTGGTAATTCCCATATTAAAGGTTTTGAAGACAAGGTGATATATCACCGCGATTACCTTGATTTAGGCGCTATGTTGTATGAACAGCTCCCAATTATTGGCAGGCTTATCCGCTGGCTAAAATTGCAGGCGGCAAAGTAATGTCGACTATCAAAGAGCCCACGAAAACCGTGCTAATTACCGGGGCTACTTCGGGTATTGGCGCGGCATTATTGCAGCAATATAACAATAACGGCTTTCAAGTTATTGCTTGTGGTCGAAATGCCATACAACTCAATATGCTTAAAAATCAAGCCTTGCAAACCTGTGCATTTGATATCACTTGTGCCGCTGAAATCAAAGCGAATGCACAGCATGTCGGTGAACTTGATGTTTTGATCTTAAATGCCGGTAATTGTCGTTATATAAACAACGCCAAACAATTTGACGCAGAGCTTTTTAATGAGGTCATAACAACCAATTTAACATCATTGGGCTGGTTGTTAAAATATCTTCTCCCTAAGGTTAAACCAGGTGGGCAAGTAGTTTTTGTCAGCTCTAGTGCGACAATACTACCCTTCCCTAGAAGCGAGGCTTACGGCGCATCAAAAGCCGGCATGGATTATTTAGCGAAGAGTTTACGGCTAGACTTAGTCGAACATAACATTGGCGTATCTTTAGTACACCCGGGCTTTATCAAGACCCCATTAACCGATAAAAATGATTTCCCTATGCCATTTTTACTTACCGGTGCAGAGGCGGCAAATCGCATTTTCAAGGGGGTTCAAAGCAAAAAACACTACATTCATTTTCCTAAAAGGCTTACCCTATTATTAAAATTATTTTCATTTTTACCCTCTTCATTATGGCAGTCAATTATTTTAAGGAAGCATAACGCATGAAGCAAATTGCTATTATTGGTTCGGGGGTCTCAGGACTTACCGCCGCATACCTACTCTCAAAAAAACATCATGTTACTGTGTTTGAAAAAAACAACCGAGTTGGCGGTCATACCGCAACGGTTGATATAGAAAAAGATGGCGAAAGCTATGCTATCGATACCGGTTTTATTGTCTTCAATGATAAAACCTACCCAAACTATTTAGCCTTGCTTAGCGAGATAGGCATTAGTAAGCAAGCTACTGAAATGAGTTTCTCTGTTCATAATTGCCAAACTGGTTTGGAATACAATGGCCACAATCTAAATACCTTATTTGCGCAACGACGCAATCTTTTTAAACCCAAATTTTGGCAATTAATAAAACAGATATTAAGATTTAATAAATTATGCAAAGCAGTGTTTGCCGAGCAAAACTATAAAGACGCTTATACGTTAGGGGCATTCTTAACCGACAATAAATTTAGTGACTTTTTTGCTGAGCATTATATTTTACCTATGGGCGCCGCGGTTTGGTCAAGCTCTTTGGCTCAAATGGAAGATTTTGAGTTCCGCTTTTTTGTGCAGTTCTTTCATAATCATGGTTTGCTAAATATTGCCGATAGACCGCAGTGGTACGTTATTCCAAATGGGTCTCGCAGTTATTTAGGGCCGCTATGTCAACCATTTAAACAGCATATCAAATTAAATGCCGACATCAGCTCTATTACCCGCAGCAATGAGCAAGTGCAGTTACATTTTAATGATGCCCCGAGTCAAACATTTGATGAAGTGGTTATTGCTTGCCATTCAGACCAATCTCTAGCGCTATTAGGTGACGCGACAGAAAATGAACAAAGCGTTTTATCGGCTATGCCTTACAGTGAAAATTCGGTGGTGTTGCATACCGATAAAAGCTTATTACCTAAACGCCAAAAAGCCTGGGCCAGTTGGAATTATCAGTTAAGTGATGACCGCGCTAAAGCGGCAAGTGTTACTTATAATATGAATATATTGCAGGGCATTAACAGCAAGCATACCTTTTGCGTTACCCTTAACCAAAACGATGAAATAGACCCGAAATTAATTTTGCAAGAATTTACTTATCATCACCCTATTTTTTCTGCTGAGTCGATAAAAGCGCAAAAACAACGCCATTTAATATGTGGTGTTAAGCACACTCATTTTGCTGGGGCGTACTGGCATAATGGCTTTCATGAAGATGGCGTTAGAAGCGCGGTTGAAGTAGCGCAACGTTTTGATTGTTTTATAGCGGCAAATAATAATCATGTCTAATTCCTTCAGCAATAGCCATATTTACCTTGGTAATGTCATCCACAGGCGCTTTAGTCCTAAAAATCATAGCTTTGATTACCGCTTGTATATGTTGGCGCTTGATGTTACCGAAGTCGAAACAGCTCAGGGAGGTTTAGGGGTGTTCGGCTTTGCTTGGTATCGGCCATTACGTTTTGTCGAAAAAGATTACCTTGCTGGTGATCCTTGCCCGTTAAGTGACCGTATAAAAAATAAAGTCAATGAGTTAGCTGGCCATAGCGATATAAAGAGAATAGTTATGTTGGTACAAGTTAGGTGCTTCGGTATTTATTTTAGTCCGGCTAATTTTTATTTTTGTTATGACAGTAATAACCAGTGTACGCAAATGCTGGCTGAAGTGAGTAATACCCCTTGGAATGAACGCCATTATTATTTAGTCGATTTGCTAAATGAACACAGTGATAAAACAACTAAAAAAATGTTTCAGGTGTCACCCTTTATGGATTTAGCAATGACCTATTTTTGGCAAGTAACCCCACCGTCTATAGATGATGATAAGTTACTGGTTAAAATCGAAAATAAAACCGTCGATGACGAAAATGGCAAAGTC
>CALJHL010000283.1 GCA_938075435.1 uncultured Thalassotalea sp.
TTAACTATTTCGGCTTGCATTTGCTGCATTGCTTTACTTAGTTTTTGTATATCAGAAGTTTGGGTATTAATCACCACCGATTCGGAAAAATTGCCTTTCGCGATTTTGTTTGCCAACGCTGCCAAGTTAGTTAAAGGCGTGCTAATATTTTTAATGATGTAAAAGCGAATTAAAACCAACGCCAAAATAAACAATAATTGCAAACTTAGCTTAGTTAACTTTGCCCATTTTATTTGCTGTTCTAAAACCTCGGTTTGTTGAAAGTGCCAGTCATCATAATGGCTCTTGAATTGATCAATTTTGGCCATTATTTCACTTTTCGCTTTTAAATAGTCAGCCCCATAGAGAATCGCCAAGGCCTTTTGTTTGCCAGCTTGCTTATCTTGTTGAAACAAGGTGATTGCTTGGTTTTCTATTAGGTTTAGCTGTTCGGATTTTGCAAAGGCATCTCTAAGTATTTGCAACTTTTCTTCGGGGGTTATTAACTTTTCCACCAACATTTTTAAAGAGGTTTTTTTAGTTGTCTCACCTTCAATTTCGGTTTGTAATTTATCCCAATAAATACTGAAAAAGTGTTTTGGTCGCGCAATGTCGCCTTTACGCATAGCCAAAATGTTATGAAAATACTGTAAATAAGTTGCATCGTTAGTAACGACATAAGTTCTGGAAGTACGAGTGAGTTTATTGGAGCTGTCGCGGATATGACTGGAAAGATCCATCACAGCAAGGCGATCATTTTCAAGTTGTTTAAGCTGTTGTACTGAGTATTGGAAAAAGTAAAAAACGCTGATATTAGCGACCAGCAATAATAAAATTGTAATAAAAAGGCGAGTAAAATAACGATTTATGGTCATAAAACAGATAAAGTGCAGTTAATTAGCTATAATTAAAATTGTATCATGGCTGAGCAATATAGCGATAAAAAAGCCGCAATTCACTATTGCGGCTTTTTAATTTGACTAACGTACTATTTTAAGGGGCTTTTTTAGCGGCTATGTAGTTGTTGATCATTTTTTCAACCATATCCAGTGGTAATGGCCCATTTTTGAGGTAAACATCATGGAATTCACGGATATCAAATTTGTCACCCAATTGAGTTTTTGCAGATTCCCGTAATCGTAAAATTTCTAACATCCCAACTTTGTAGGCCGTTGCTTGCGATGGCATAACGGCGTGGCGTTCAACCATTTTTATCGCGTCAGATTCGGCATTTGGGGTATTATCAACATAATAAGCAATGCTTTTGGCACGGTTCCATTTTTTGACGTGCATACCGGTGTCTACCACTAAACGACATGCCCGCCATAACTCCATTGCTAAGCGACCAAAGTCAGAATAAGGGTCAGCATACAAGCCAATTTCTTTCGGTAGAAATTCAGTGTAAAGTCCCCAGCCTTCACTATAAGCAGTGTATGAGCTGAATTTTCTGAAGGTAGGAATACCCTCTAATTCTTGCGAAATTGCCAGTTGCATATGATGACCAGGAATACCTTCATGATAGGCTAGTGCTTCCATCTGATAAGTAGGCATGGCTTTCATGTCATACAAATTCGCATAATACATCCCAGGGCGACTGCCATCAGGAGCCGGGCGATTATAGAACGCTTTACCGGCTGATTTTTCGCGGAATGCTTCGACTCGTTTAACGATTAAATCAGCTTTAGGTTTTACTAAAAACAATTCGTCTAAACGGCTCTTCATATTATCAATCAATGCGGTAGCTTCAGTTAAATAACGCTGTTTTCCAGCTTCGTCACCAGCATAGTAAAATTGCTCATCATCACGCATAAATTGCATAAATTTGGCTAAGTCACCTTTAAAGCCCACTTGTTCTTTAATAATTCGCATTTCGTTGTGAATACGCGCAACTTCACTTAGACCAATTTTATGAATTTTTTCGGCGGTTAACTGGGTTGTGGTGGTTCTTGCTAAGGCATTGTTGTAATAAACATCACCTTGTGGAAATTTCCAAGCACCAGCATCAGACACTGATTTCGTTTCTAAGGTAATGAGGTAGTCAACTAAGTCTTGATATGCAGGTTGAACATTGGCTATCAATGCTTGTTCAGCCGCTTTGATAAGTTCTTTACTTTGCTCTTCATCTATCTCTAAGCCACTGACTTTCTTTTTAAAATCGGCGAATAAAGTTGAATCGTCACCCTCTGTAAATGGTGCACCAATAATTAGGTTTTGTGAATCACGGATAACATGTGGAAAAACAAAACTTGGTGCAATGATACCTAAGTCTTCACGGATCTTAAGTTGGACAACCAATTGTTGCATTACCTGCTCAATCCCAGCTAAACGGCTGATATAGGCTTGCGCTTCGTCAACATTAGCAACACTGTGCTGGTTAATTAAAAACGATGGGATGTTGGAATGAGTACCAAACATTTGGTTAACAGGGTAGTTATGATAGCGCCATTGGTAGTCGGCAATTTCCTGTTCGAGACTTTGCTTCATTAACAAGTAGCTAATTTGAGTCTGTTGGTCTAACTCCGAATAATTAAATTTCTGTAAAGCGACTAAGTTATCTTTACTAATTTGTAATTCTTTTTCAGCATTTTCTTCTGAGTTGTTATCCCATTTATCATAATCTTGTTTAATACCTAAATAGGTTTGATATTGTGGTGAACGCATAACCGCATCCATAAATGTTTTTTCAAAAAAACTATTCAAACGTTGCGATTCTGATTCTGACTCAACAACTTGCTCTATCGATGGCGCGCTTGCGGTTGGCTTACTGGCAGTTGTGGTGGTGTTATTACAACCGCCTAAAAACGCGGTAGATAACGCTAATGCGATTATAGTTTTTTGAATGTTCATAATGCTCTCTTGATTATGGAATTGGTATAGCTTCAGATTAAAGTGCCAAGTTATAAAATTTTTTAGTTACTGTAAAACGTTAAGACACTTTATACGATAACTTGCAGATTTTATAGGGTGTATTACTGTAAGTTAGCGTAACCGATGGCTTTTTATTGAGTTTAAAATAATAATCTATCCTTGCTCGGTGCGGGTAACTTAATTCTTGCTGGTGTATCTGCACCAGTAATCAATGAAGTCGAGGCCTCGGCAATCGCGTTAATGATAGTGGTCATCTGCTCTAAATCTAAGTTATCTAATTCGTCGCTAACTTGATGATAATCTTTATCATTGTCTATTTGAGTGCTGGAAATACTATGGGCCGGCACGCCTAGTTTTGCCAACGAAGCATTGTCAGAACGATAAAATAGGTTATATTTTTCATAAGGGTCGGCATAGACTTGGCGTTGACTTGATTTTAAGTTGTTATTAAGAATATTAGCCAAAGTCGATCGTTCAAAGCCGGTCATCCAAAATGTACCCGTACCAAACTTAGATGGTTTGCCAATTAATTCAATATTAATCATCGCTTTAATATTATCGGTAGCAACTTTTTTAGCAAAGTAATTAGAGCCAATTAGGCCGCTCTCTTCGGCGGTGAAAGTGACAAACATAATACTGCGTTGATTATCTTGTTTACTAAAATGACGGGCTAAATTAAGTACTGCGCTCACCCCTGATGCATCATCGTTAGCACCATTGTAAATAATGTCGCCTGATTTATTGCTAGCGATACCTAAATGATCATGATGTGCTGAAAATATAATAAATTCATCGGCAAGGGATTTACCCGGTAAGACTGCAACCATATTGGTTAAGGTTTGCTGTGAGTGTTTTATACTCGCTTTTACCGACAATTGTGTTAACTCTGTTTGCTCACTCATCACTAAGACTAATGCCGCGGCAGGCTTTTGCTCAACGAAGCTAATACCACGCTCAAATTTGCTTTTATAGCGGGCAAATAGCTCTTGATGGGCAGGGTTGATTATCACCACGCTACTTTTACCGGCACTATTTAATTGCGCAAGCGTTGCTTTTAAGTCATCATCTCGGCCGACAAATACCCTTGCTACCGACTGCAATTGCCAATCGACGCTGGCAAGGTTGCCAACAATAGTCAATTGCTCATTGCTAATTACCTGATTATTTACACTGACACTAAGCTGTTCGCCTTGATAACTGTGCAACTGAAATTGTTGCTTAAAACTGCTTTGACCAACCAGAGCTTGTAGGTTAAGTTTAGCAAATTGCTCGGCTATATAATCTTCAGTTTCGGTGATGCCGGCGCTGCCAATAGCTCGGCCATTACGAGCATCATCGGCCAAAAATTGCATATCAATTTTGACTTGTTCGGTCTCGATATTTGGGCTGGCTTGCAGCAATCCAGAAAAACTAGCAAGCAGCACCATCAAGCACGCTTGTTGGTAATACAAGTTAAACATAATAATTCGCACCTATTGCTTTATCTGGTTAAGTTGTCGATGGGTCTAATAATACTTGCGGATCTATTTGTACCGTTTGCTCGCTGTTTCCTAGCCATATTTGGCCGGAATCTATTGAGCATTGCAAATCCATATTGCGTTTCAGTAATTTGGTGAGCTCATCGCAGGTGGGTTCATCGATATTAATTACGCTTAGGTTGGTAAAGTGTGATAATTTATTTTTAATTTTCGGCCACCACAAATCCACCGATGAGCCGTAACTATAAAGGCGCATTTGTTTTGCCCGATTACAGCCTTTCTTTATGCGTTTTTCATCGAGTTGACCGAGTTCAATCCATAGTTCCAGTTCATCGCTATAACTTTTGAGCCAAATTTCAGGTTCATCATCCTCGCTTAAGCCTTTGGTAAATTGCAAGTCTTCGTGAGCATTGAGAATGTAAGCTAAAATCCGTACCATTAAGCGTCGTTCAGTTTCTGAAGGATGACGTGCAATGGTAATATTTAACGTTTGGTAATAATTTCGATCCATATCCGATAATTGGATAGTGGCTTTATAGATGGTTGCTTTAATTGCCATAATATTTTCAGTTAACTTAATTGTTAGAATTAATCTTCTTTGGCTTGGATAAGTTCGATGGCGTAACCATCGGGATCTTTGACAAAAGCAATCTCGGTAGAGCCGCCCTTTACAGGTCCTGGCTCACGAGAGATGACGCCACCTAATGATTTTATTTTTTCGCAGGCTCTATAGACATCATCAACTTCAATAGCGATATGACCAAAGGCTTCGCCATGCTCGTATTCTTTAACTCCCCAGTTATAGGTAAGTTCCAGTACGGTAGAATGACTAATATCATCGTAACCCAAAAACGCCAGAGTGTATTGATATTGTTCATTGTCACTACGGCGTAATAAACGCATGCCTAACACATCTTGATAGAAGTTAATTGAGCGGTCTAAATCTCCAACTCGAAGCATGGTATGTAAAATTCGCATTGATTATTTCCTTAATCCTCGGTCTTTTCCTACGTTTATACTTTTAAAGAGTATTCACATAAATTTTTAATCGTATAAAAAACACAGCGGTTTTTTTAAATACAAGTGTACCTACCGTGGAGTATAAGACAATGGTGATATCGACTTTAATTGCATTCTGCCCGGGTTATTTTTTTATGAACTCTTGCAGGCGTTACTAAA
>CALJHL010000284.1 GCA_938075435.1 uncultured Thalassotalea sp.
TGACCACCCCGCCAAGATGATAAGCCGCAAAGTTATAATCATCTTCTTTATAAGATGGCGAAAGAACCAGAATATTATATTTTTCTGATGACGCTATCCATGAATCTCTATAGTCATCAGCATTTCTTCCGGCCCCTGGAATAACCATTATTATTGGAGAGTCTTTATTAAAGCCTTTCGGTTTGTGATAATACACATTAATGATATTACTTTGGTATTGCTTGCCGCCATTCATTATAAAGCTGCCCGAGCCTACATCAATATCAACTAAAACATTGTTTGCTAACTTTGCTGTGTCGCTGGTTGCTGCAGTTATTTGCGCAGATACTTCATCAGTTACGTTATTTGTACAGCCAGATACCAATACAACTGTAATAAAAACCAACAGGCTCGATAATATCTTCATTCTATTCCCCTTAAATTATAAAAAATTGTTATACGATGATATGTCATTAATTTGATATGACTTTGAGCTCACCAATAGGGCGATTTTTACACTTAATAGGATTTAAGGTCTTACTGATTACAAAAAATGCTAACCAATTTTGAAATTGATTAGCATTTTTTACTTTTAAACAGTCATTTTTAGGCTATTTACAGGGATTGTCGATATTGTGTTGGTGTTTTACCGGTAATGTCTTTAAATGCCCGATTAAATGGTCCGATTGAACCGTAACCTAATTCTAGGGCAATCGTTAAAATGGGTTTGCGAATATTTTCTATATTTTCAAATTCCAAACAAGCGGCTGGGATCCGATAACTATTTAAAAATGATGAGAAATTTTTAAAGCCTAGACATTGATTTATTAATTCTCGTAATTGGTGTTCAGGAGTTTGTAGGGTGAGGGCTAATTGCTTTATGGTTAAGTCGGTTTGTTGGTAATTTTTAGCGTTAATAAATTCGGTTAATTTAGCAAAGTTTTCTTGAAAAATAGGTGGGATTTTACTGGCTTTAGGCTGATTAGTTTGTTGAATTTTGCTATTCAGAACAGCCGTTTTATTTTGTTGGTTGTGGTATTTTTTCAATACCAAGAAGAAATATATATTGGCGCCAACAAAGATCAAAGATGAATTCACCAGACTAAAAATTGAAGTATGGATCATGGTCGCTCTGGTTAACTCAAATACCGTCAACACAAATCCGTAACTGGCTAATACAAACACAACCAGCATACGTTTTCTTCGACGTGAATCGACTAAATCATCTTTAAGATCGTTTAATGCAACATATAAAACATGCAAGGTAACTATTGCCTCTATCGCATGGTTTACCTGGTGAAATGCACCATTGCCTTGTAAATAAATAAAGAAATATCCAAACCATAAAATTACACCGATTATTAAAAGGTTAATAGCCACAGGCCAATTTTTTGGATGAAAATCGTCATTTAATAAGGCAAAAACATAAAACCAACAAACATAAGGAATAAGATCGGTAAAAAACAATAATACCCCACGAAATGCACCGTAATGTTGATCAGGAATTTGCGGCGTTAATAATAAATATGAGCAGGCACAAATAATTAAGATGGTGATTAATATAGATTTAAAATGACAAGATTTATATAAAATAAATGCCGCTAATAAAATGAATTGTCCAATGATGGCAAATCTGAAAAACAAATCGAAAATATCGACAAAAGACAAATACATAAATTTTATAATTAAGTTTATCGCGAATTATTATTATGCAATTTAGCATTAAGCTATCTAATTCACTAGAGTAAAACGCTATGCGCTTTAATTGATTTTATTATTGAGCTAGTTAAAGACAAAAAAAGTCACTGACTAAGCAGTGACTTTTATTCAATATGAACGAGAGGCTAAAGACTATAAATGTTGTCTGCACTGTCTCTGTCAATAAGCTTAACAAAAGGATCAATCCCTACATATTTAGGCTTTTCCTTAACGATTAAGTTAATGGTGTTTTCACCTGTTTTTATCAAGTGCTTTTCTAAGTACAGAACAATATTGTCAGCAGATAAGTCTTCTGGGTCTGCGTTAAATAAGCCGATATCCACCATGTCAGAAAAATCTTCTTCCGTTTCTTGGCCTTGCCCATCGGCACGTTTTAGTGATGCCTGAACCGTAATTTTTACATCGAATTGGCCATCTTCTCTATCGGTAACCTCAACATTAGATGTTTTAAGATCATACAGGGTTATATGTTCAAATAAGCTACTAACAAAGGCCTTTTCATTATCGTTATTGTCTTGATTAATATACGCCATTAAGTCTAATGTGGTTGGGTATGGCGTGCTTTGATATTTAAATTCAGCAAGAAAATCGGCTAATGCTTTGTTTAAACGTTGCTCACCAAGCCTATCCTTTAACGCCATCATTACCACAGAGCCTTTACGATAGTGAATATATTGCTGGTTCTCACTGCGCATTAAAGGCATTTCCTCAATGATTTCTACGCTTCGACCTCGAAGATAACGGTCTAATTCATATTTCAAAAATTTACGGATTTTTTCTGGACCGTATTTCTTTTCCATCACCATTAGAGCCGCATATTGAGACAAGCTTTCTGAAATAATTGCACTGCCTTGAACATTCGCAGCGCCTACTTGATGGCCCCACCATTGATGGGCAACTTCATGTGCGGTCACATAATAAACCGGGTCAATATTTTCCGGATCGCGTAAATCACTGATAAAGCCAATTTGCTCCGAGTAGGGCACGGTATTGGCAAAGCTTTGCGCAAATGAGCGATAACCAGGAAACTCGATTATACGCATTTGCTTATGCTGATAAGGTCCAAAGTGCTCGGTGAAATAATCAATAGAATCTCTAA
>CALJHL010000285.1 GCA_938075435.1 uncultured Thalassotalea sp.
GTAGAATGGCAATGGACAAAAAACCGCAACGTCACTTTCGATTTAAGCTACCTCAAGATAGGAGATGCTCCGCTTCCTATAAATGGTCCTGATGAATTTGGGGTCGCAAACGGCGAATATATTGACCGCAGTACTATTTGGCTCAACGTAGGAGTCAGCTTTGGCGGTTAACTGCAGGATGAAGTTATGTGGTTTTCACTAGGATGTGGTAAAAACCTGGAGATAGAGACTGTATCAATTACTTACATGTAATTGGCCCTGTGGGCGAACACGTTCGTGAAAAAATGTTCCTGACATTTTTTTGAACACTGGTTAAGGTGCGATGCTACAAACCCAGGCTCTTTTTTCTTTTTGTTGTAAAACGAAAAAAGCCCGTTACTTTCGTAACGGGCTTTTTTCTTAATATGGCGGTGAGATAGAGATTTGAACTCTAGATGGGCTACAAACCCATGCCGGTTTTCAAGACCGGTGCTTTCGACCACTCAGCCATCTCACCGAGTTGCAGCGCATATTAATGACTCTATATGCACTTGTAAAGCATTTATTTTTATAAAAAGTCTGTTTGTAAAAAAAACCACCATTTCGTCGTTTTTTTATACCGCCAAATGAAAATTGCAGCCAGTTGCAGCCAACTTTGTAATATTGACATAGCTGTGATTCTATTTGAATATAGGTGAAACAACAGAAGGAACATATATGCCTAACAGTCAATGTCGCTGTCCTTGGTTAGATTTAACTAAACCCGACTACGTCGAATATCACGATAAAGAATGGGGCGTGCCGGTTAGAGACGATCAAACCATGTTTGAGTTTTTAACCTTAGAATCTGCTCAAGCTGGTTTAAGTTGGTATACCGTGTTAAAAAAACGACAAAATTACCGTAATTTGTTCGCCAATTTTGATATTGAAAAAGTTGCCAAGTTCAGTGATGAAAAAATAGAAGAGTTACTGTTAAACCCAGGTATCATTCGTAATCGCTTAAAAGTAAAAGCCGCGGTTAACAACGCCCAACGGGTTATTGAGATCCAAAAAGAATTCGGTAGTTTTTGTAATTATATTTGGGCCTTTGTTAATAATAAGCCAATTATTAATGAATTTAAAACCTTGGCTGACTACCCTGCTACTTCGCCAATTTCAGATAAGTTGAGCAAAGACTTAAAGAAACGAGGTTTTAAGTTTGTTGGTTCGACCATCATTTATGCGCATATGCAAGCTTGCGGGATGATTAATGACCATAGTATTGATTGCTTTAGAAAGCCTCAAACAAGCGGTTGATATTAATGTGTTAAAACGCATAATTCGTAGCAAAGCTAAAACCACTGTGTCATAATATGTCAATATTGATGTTTACCTTACGGCCTATTTCAGTTATAAATATAGGTAAAGGGTTTATTTATAAGGATTAAAAATACTTCTCTAAGTATTGAATTTTTTTTATTAATCACCATCTAACAATAGTAATCAAGTTTTAAAAGGAAATTGTATGCAATCTCAAATGGGTTTTAATGCTGTAAGCGAACGCTCAGCGATAGAAATTAACAAGGTATTACGCAATACCTACATGCTGCTTAGTATGACATTAGCCTTTAGTGCAGTTACCGCCGGAGTTTCCATGGCTATGGGGCTTTCTCACATTGCCGCTTTAGTGATGATGTTGGTTGCCTTTGGTTTGTTATTTGTGGTTCATAAACAAGCGGATAAAGCCAATGGCATTTACTGGATATTTGCTTTTACTGGCTTAATGGGTGCATCTTTAGGGCCAATGCTTAATGCTTACGCCTCCATGCCTGGTGGCGCGTCATTAATTATGCAAGCGTTAGGTGGCACGGCATTAATATTCTTTGCCTTATCAGCCTACGCGTTAACAAGTAAAAAAGACTTCTCTTTTATGGGTGGTTTCTTGATGGTTGGCCTAATTGTTGTGGTAATCGCGTCAATTGCTAACATATTTTTTGCTATCCCGGCTCTTTCATTAGCGATAAGTGCTGCCGTTATAATGGTAATGTCTGGCTTAATTTTATTTGACACAAGCCGTATCATTAATGGTGGTGAAACTAACTACATACGTGCAACCGTATCTTTATACTTAAATATTTATAATATTTTCGTACACTTACTGCACCTATTAGCTGTTTTATCTGGCAATGATGATTAATAAACGCTAAAAAATACTTTATACTAAAGGCTCCTATGTGGAGCCTTTTTTATTTGCTTACTATTAATCAGGATTTAGTTTGACTACTTTTGCCTTAATTATAACCACACCACCGACTGACAATAAAACCCACACGGCGTTAATGTATGCCGAAGCGATCCTTGCTGCAGGTCATCAAATCAATGGCGTATTCTTTTATCAAGATGGCGTCCTTAATGCCAATAACTATGTGCTAACCCCCTCAGATGAAATAAACCTATTAACAGCATGGAGTGATTTTCATCAACGGTCTGCTACACCGCTGCATATCTGCATTACCGCTGGAGAGCGTCGGGGCTTATCTGACAACAATGAAGATGGTTTTGTTGATAATATAAACAAAAATTTTACCATCTCAGGCTTAGGCGAATTAGTTGTATTAACGAGCTCAGCCGATAAGGTAGTGCAATTATGAGTTCTCACCAAATAAAAAAATACGCCATCATTAATACCAGTTCGAGCTTCAATAGTTCAAATGGCAAAGATTCGTTAGACGCCGCCTTAATACTTGCCAGTTATGAAATGCCGGTCAGTTTATTTTTTGTTGGCGATGGCGTTTATCAGGTGCAAGCTCAGCAAAATGCAGAGGCAATTGCCGCAAAGGATTATATCGCCACATTTAAAGCGCTAGGGTTTTACGATATAAAAGATATCTTCGTTTGCCAGCAATCGTTAACTGAGCGTAGTTTAACAACTAACTTTGTCGTAGCCTCTGCTAAAACGTTAACCACTAGCGAAATCAAACAACAATTGCTCAACTTTGATGTTGTGTTAACGTTTTAAGGACTCTTTTTAGGAACTTTGATGACAATATTACACCTAGTACGAACTTCAGCGTTTACCGATGACAGTTTAAAACAATGTTTAAACTTAATTGCCAGTGCTGACCAACTGTTTTTAATTGATGACGGGGTTTATAATATTCACCACTCGCTTATTCAGGGGCTTAAACAGCCAGTATTTTTTCTGCAGCAGCATGTCGATGCCCGTGGCTTAATCGCTGGTAGCCAGCAGAGATCAGCGAGTTATAACGACCTAGTTACAGCAACATTGAATGCGAAGAAAGTGATCACATGGCAATAACCTTTAATAATCAACAAATCGAAACCGACAAACAAGGCTATTTACTGAATGTCGATGATTGGTCACAACAGCTTGCACCAGTGATTGCGGCGCAAGAAAACATTGAATTAACCACAGATCATTGGCAGGTAGTTAATTTCGTTCGTCAATTTTATTTAGAATATAAAACCTCACCGGCAATTAGAGCATTAATCAAAGCCTTAAAAGCTGAATTTGGCGAAGAAAAAGCCAATAGTCGTTATCTATACCGTTTATTTCCAAAAGGCCCCGCCAAGCAAGCCACCAAGATAGCCGGTTTACCCAAACCTGCCCGTTGTATTTAAGTATCATT
>CALJHL010000286.1 GCA_938075435.1 uncultured Thalassotalea sp.
TAATAATATTGGCATGTTAAATGCTACTTCATGGGCAATTAGTTTTATTAAAGGTTTAACGTGATGAAATACACTACATTTGACATAAAAAACGTTTTATTGGCAACCAGCCTATTAGTTTCAAGCTTAATTTTGACTGGCTGTAATAGTGCCGAAGCGATAGATGAAGACAAGAAAGTTGAAGTTATTGCCATACCTGTGGAAGTTGCGCAAGTTGGCTCAGGAAGCATTAGTTCAAATTATGTGACCACAACTGTTTTAGAGCCAAAGCAAGAAGCGGAAGTCATCAGTAAAGCCACCGGAATTGTTGAAAAACTTTATGTCGAAGAAGGTCAATTTGTTCAAGCGGGTGATTTACTGGCGGAAATAGAACCGGATCGTTTTCAATTAAATTTAGAAAAGTCACGCTCTGAGCTAGCCAGTGTCAAGTTGGAGTTAGAGCGAATTAATAAAGTTCACAAACAGAATTTAGTCAGTACCGATACCTATGACAAATTAAAATGGCAGTATGAAATTGCTAAATCAAACTTAAAATTGGCCGAGCTTGATTTAAAAGAAACTCGCATACTTGCTCCTATATCTGGTTATATTTCTAAACGTTGGGTAAAAGAAGGTAATTTGGTAGAGCAATACCAACGTCAAAAATTATTTCAGATTGTCAATCAACAGGTGCTAGAAAGCACTGTTAATTTACCAGAACAAGAATTAAGCAAACTACGTTTACAACAACAAGCAAAACTAGTTTTTACCGCGTTACCGAATCAAGAAGTTATCGCTTATATTGAGCGAATTAGCCCAATTATTGATGCAAACACGGGTACATTTGCCGTAACCCTTAAAGTAGATAACCAAGACAACCGATTAAAAGCAGGCATGTTTGCGCAAGTAAAAATTGTTTATGATGTGCATACCAATACCAAGTTATTGCCTAAGAAAGCCTTAATTTCTATGGATAATAAGCACACTGTTTTTACAATAAACGATAACAAAGCGACTAAAACCATTGTAAAACTTGGTTATCAAGATGATTCATTTGTCGAAATTCTTGAAGGCTTAAATGGTGATGAGCAAGTGGTAACTACCGGCCAAAACAATTTAAAAGACCAAGCCGTCATTGAAGTAATCGAAACGATTTAAGCACCAATATAACCCCCTAAAAATTATAATAATAACTTAAATCTTCGAGGATTTTACAATGAACGTAGTTAATATTGCGGTTAAAAGACCGGTAACTATTTGGATGTTTACCTTTGCGGTATTACTATTTGGCATGGTATCCCTGTCTAGGTTAGCCGTTAATTTATTACCGGAACTCTCTTATCCAACCCTAACAATTCGTACCGATTATATTGGCGCCGCGCCGGGCGAAGTAGAGCAACTGGTGTCGAAACCAATTGAAGAAGCTATTGGTATTGTTAAGGGTGTCCGTAATGTGCAATCAATTTCAAAGGCCAGTCAATCAGACGTTTTATTAGAGTTTGAATGGGGCACCGAAATGGACTTAGCCAGTTTAGAGGTACGAGAAAAACTCGATGTGATCCGTTTACCTTTAGACGTAAAAAAACCGCTATTACTGCGCTTCAATCCAAGCCTTGACCCCATTATTCGTTTTGCCCTAAAAACTAAAGAAGTGAATGAGGAGTTTGATCAAAGTAAATTAAAGTCAATCAGAGAATTTGCTGATGAAGAATTAAAACGCAAACTTGAATCGGTCAGTGGTGTTGCCTCGGTTAAATTAGGTGGCGGCCTTGAGCAAGAAATTCAAATATTAGTGGATCAAAATAAGACCAATCAATTAGGCATTGATAGCCAACTTATTGTGCAGCGTTTGCAACAAGAAAACATCAACCAATCTGGTGGCCGGGTAGAAGATGGCACCCAAGAATATTTAGTGCGAACCTTAAATCAATTTAAAGATTTAAATGATATGCGCAATGTTTATATAACCACTATTGAAGGTAAACACATTCGCTTATTCGATATCGCCGAAGTAAAGAATAGTCATAAAGAACGAGACTCAATTACCCGCGTTAATGGCGCCGAAGCCGTTGAAATAGCATTGTACAAAGAAGGTGATGCCAATACGGTTGCGGTAGCGCAAGCGGTTGCACGTCGAGTTAAGCAGCTCAATGATGAATTACCCGAAGACCTTGAACTAATAAAGGTTTACGATCAATCAAGGTTTATCGATAACGCCATTAACGAGGTAAAAAATGCCGCGGTAGTTGGTGGTTTGTTGGCGATGCTTATTTTGTTTTTTTTCTTAAAAAACATCTGGTCAACTTTGATTATTTCTATCTCGATTCCAGTGTCTGTAATCGCTACCTTCAATTTAATGTATGGAAATGATATCAGTTTAAATATCATGAGCTTAGGCGGAATAGCCTTGGCTGTTGGTTTGCTGGTCGATAACTCCATTGTCGTTCTTGAAAACATTGCCCGTCATCAGGAAAGTGCGGCTCTTGCTGGCAACAGTGATGACAAAAATGCGGCAGCAAATGGTACCAAGGAAGTCTCAACCGCGATAGTTGCTTCAACATTAACAACCATGGCGGTATTTTTTCCGTTAGTCTTTGTTGAAGGCATTGCCGGGCAATTATTTCGAGATCAAGCGCTTACCGTAACCTTTGCTCTTTTAGCGTCACTCATTGTCGCCTTGACCTTAATTCCAATGCTTGCTTCTCGTCAATTCAAACAAGTTACCAATGACGACTTAGTCACGACACCACCTCGTTCGTTAGCAAGTGATGCGACTAAATTTCAAAAAATTCGCTACTATTTAGCAACGCCAGTTATTTGGCTATTTAAAAGTATGTTCTACTATTTACCATTATTTTTGTCCCTAACAGTTACCTTGTTGTTTCGGGTAATAAAAACAGTATTATCCAAGTTATTTACGCCATTACTTTGGCTTTTCGACAAAATTTATAATGCGTTAGCTAACGCCTATCATAAAGTGTTAGTGCTCGCCCTAGCACATCAAATATCAGTATTGATTTTGATCATTGCGATGGCAGGCTCATCGATACCACTATTATATAAACTAACCGTTGAAGTGATCCCAACCTTGTCTCAAGGTGAGTTTTTTGTAGAGATAACCCACCCGCCTGGCACGCCGTTAGAAACAACCGATGCAACCTTAACAAAACTTGCTGGCGTTGCCCAAAAAATCGAACAAGTACAAAGAACGTTTACCTTAGCTGGCACTGGCAGTTTGATGAATGCATCGCCTGCCCAAGGTGGTGATTATTGGGGGCGTTTAAGCGTGGTATTAACTGACGACAGTGACAGCGAAGATGAACAGCTAGTGATGCAACAATTACGGCAGTATTTACAATCGATCCCTGGCGTGCAAATGAAGTTTGCGACACCTGAGCTATTTAGCTTTAAGCCGCCAATTGAAATTGAATTATCGGGTTATGATTTAGATTTATTAAAACGTTATTCCGACAAGATTAATCTTCAGCTTAGTGAAAACAATCGTTTTGTTGATGTCAAAACATCGCTGCAAAATGGCCATCCTGAAATAAAAGTTTACTTTGATCATCAACGCTTAGCTCAACTTGGCTTAACTGCACCACAAGTGGCAAAATTACTGGCCACTAAAGTTGGTGGCACTATTGCCAGCCAATATTCTATTAAAGATAAGAAAGTTGATATTCTGGTCCGCACTAACGAAGACCATCGAAATTCAGTGAATGACATTAAGCAAATAATAATTAACCCACAAAGCGCTAAAGCAATTCCGCTATCGGCGGTAGCAAACGTAGTGCTATCCGTTGGTCCAAGTGAAATAACCCGCATCGATCAACAACGGGCGGCGGTGATTTCGGCAAACTTTGCCTTTGGTGATATTAATTCAGCCGTTACTGAAGTGAAACAATTACTGGCGAGCCTTAAAATTCCACTGAACATTGAAGCCAACATTACCGGTCAAAATGAAGAAATGTCGGTATCGTTTAATTCGTTAATGTTTGCTTTATTACTGGCGGTATTTTTAGTGTACTTAGTAATGGCATCACAATTTGAATCCTTATTACACCCATTACTTATTCTATTTACGGTGCCACTCGCGGCAGCGGGTTCTATCTATGGCTTGTTTATTACTAACACACCAATAAGCGTTATTGTCTTTATAGGCCTCATTATGCTGGCCGGTATTGTCGTAAATAATGCCATTGTGTTGGTCGACCGGATTAATCAACTGCGCAGCGAGGGCATGGCCAAAATTGAGGCGATAATTACCTCGGCCAATTCAAGGCTACGACCGATAGTGATGACCACATTAACCACGACTTTGGGCTTACTACCATTGGCGATTAGTGTTGGTGAAGGGGCTGAAATTAGAGCGCCAATGGCCATTACGGTTATCTTTGGTTTGTTATTCGCAACCTTGTTAACGTTATTCTTTATTCCTATTTTGTACAGCATATTTGATCGCAAGCGCTTTGGAGAAGGGTCATGAACAATGCCCCCAGCAACAAGATTATCCCTGAAAAAACCATGGGTTCATCGCTAGCAAGTTTTTCTTTGCGCCGGCCAATAACCACTATAATGGTGTTTTTATCAATGCTAATGCTAGGCATCATGTCCAGCCGATGGTTACCGTTGGAAAAATTTCCTGGCATCGATATTCCACAATTGTGGATAAATGTGCCTTACCCAGACTCATCACCAGCAGAGGTAGAGCGGTTAATAACTCGACCAATTGAAGAAGCCTTAGCGACAATTTCTGGTATCAAAAGTATGCGTTCCACCTCACACGAAGGTGGCGCTGATATTCAACTCGAATTTGATTGGGATGAAAACATCAATGCTAAAAGCATTGAAGCCCGAGAAAATGTCGATGCCATTCGTAATTTATTGCCAAGTGATGTAGAGCGTTTATTGGTATACCAATTCAATACCAATGATATGCCTATTTTTCAATTACGGATCTCATCTGAACAAGATTTGTCTTTGGCTTATGATTTGTTAGAGCGCCATTTAAAAAGGCCAATAGAACGGGTGCAAGGGGTAAGTAAGGTTGAATTATATGGTGTTGATAAACGTCAAATAATCATCAGGTTAGATCCTGACAAGTTAGTGTCGTTACACATAAATTTAGATAAGCTTACTAAAGATTTAAATGAAAATAACTTTTCAATGTCTGCCGGCCACTTTTTTGATAATGGCGCCAAGGTGCTCGTTAATCCAGTTGGCGAATATCGCAGCATAGATGAAATTAAAAACTTAATCGTTAGCCCCAATATTCGCTTAAAAGATATTGCTAGTGTGCAATATACGTTGCCAATTCCATGGGAAGGTCGTCACCTAAATCAAACCTACGCTATCGGCATGAACATTCTCAAAGAGTCAAATGCCAACTTGGTTGATGTGGCATCGAAAGTAATGAAGGTTATTGACGCTGTCGGTGATAACCCGCAGTTTAATGGCATCAATCTCTACGTGATGGATAATACCGCCGAAGGGGTAACAAGCTCATTGAGTGATTTACTCGAAGCTGGCCTTATCGGCGCCCTACTTTCGGTAGGCGTATTGTATTTATTTCTTCGTCACTTTTTAACCACCATGATAGTCGTGTTGTCGGTGCCTATTTCAATCTGCATCACCCTTGGCGTTATGTATTTTGCCGGCTATAGCTTAAATATTTTATCTATGATGGGATTGTTATTGGCCGTCGGTATGCTGGTTGATAATTCGGTGGTGATCACCGAATCGATATTTCAAGAAAAACAACACAACCCAGACATTGTCGACGCCACTAAAAAAGGCGTAAATAAGGTTTCGTTAGCGGTTATCGCTGGCACTGCCACCACTATGATAGTGTTTTTGCCGAATATTGTTGGCAAAAAAATAGACATCACCATCTTTCTTGAACACGTGGCAATCGCCATTTGTATATCGCTGTTTGCCTCGCTAATTATTGCCCAAACCTTGATCCCCCTATTGACCAGTAAAATAAAAACTAAGGTAGTGAGCAAACAACCTAAACCGGGGAAATTGC
>CALJHL010000287.1 GCA_938075435.1 uncultured Thalassotalea sp.
TAATGAAATAGTGAAATATTCCATAACTCGCCAAGTGCATCTAAAAACTTTTCCAATGCGCCCGGATATTCAGGAAACTCAAAACTAAATAACCGCTCTTGCTCCGGCGCTTGGCTTTGGCCACCGATCATGTATCGAACATGTAATTTTGCTAATTCATTATCGGTGAAATCCCTGACCTTATAGCCAGTAGATTCAAGCTCGGCGATCAGTTTACTTAGTTCTGGCCGACCTTCGGTTAAACGCACACCAACAAAGATATGAGCTTTTTTATTACCGGCATAACGGTAATTAAATTCGGTGATAACCCGACCACCTAAATTTTGACAAAACTGGCGAAAACTGCCCTTTTGCTCAGGAATGGTTACCGCTAATACCGCTTCTTTTTGTTCGCCTAACTCACAACGTTCAGAAACATAACGCAGCGAATGAAAATTCATATTGGCACCAGATAAAATCGCCACTAATTTTTCATTACCGACACTGGTTTGGCAATATTTTTGCAAACCGGCTAATGATAGTGCCCCTGCAGGCTCGGCAATAACTCGAGTTTGTTCAAAAATATCTTTTATCGAAGTACAGATTTCATCACTGTTAACGGTAATGACTTGGTCACAATAATGTTTAATTAACGAGAAGGTATGATCGCCAATACGTTTAACCGCCACCCCATCGGCAAACAGGCCAACACTGTCTAAATCAACCGGTTCACCAGCCTGCATAGCCGCGGCTAAACACGCAGAGTCTTGTGCTTCGACACCGATAATTTTGGTCTGTGGTGATAATTGCTTTAAATACACCGCCATGCCAGCTAATAAACCACCACCACCAACGGGAATAAAAACCACATCGGCATCGGGTAATTGTTGTAATAATTCTTTCGCTACCGTGCCTTGACCCGCAATAACATCAACATCATCAAATGGGTGAACAACCGTCTTATGTTCATCGATTGCAAATTGCATTGCCGCCGATTGAGCTTCATTAAAACTTTTGCCCACCAAGCGTACTTCGCCACCAAAACGACGGACATTATCAACTTTAATATCAGGGGTGGTGATCGGCATAACGATGGTGGCTTTTATACCAAGCTTATTGGCCGCTAAAGCTAAGCCTTGCGCATGATTACCAGCAGATGCGGCAATTACCCCATACTGGCTCTGTTCACTGCTTAACTGCACCAGTTTATTGTAAGCGCCGCGTAATTTAAACGAATGCACCGGCTGTTGATCTTCACGTTTTAAATAAATTTGATTATCTAATTTGGCTGAAAGTTTGCTGAGTTCGGTCAACTCAGTTTCTTTAGCAACATCATATACCGGAGCCATTAAAATACGCCGTAAATAATCAAGACCTACATCTTTCATTATCGCACTCTCTATTAATTGATTATTGACGGTCATTATCTTTCCAAAGCGACTAAACGAATTTAATAGCCGAGCTCATCGAGTAATTCAGTATTTCTAATCGCACCTTTATCGGCACTGGTTGCTAACATTGCATATGTTTTTAAGGCATAACTAATTGGCCGCACGCGATTAGTTGGACGCCATGCTTTTGCACCACGACTCTGCATTTCTTGTTTACGTTGCTCAAGCTCGTCATCACTAATTGCTAATTCGATTTTACGATTAGGAATATCAATATTAATGGCATCACCGTCATTTACCAAGGCAATAACGCCACCGGATCCAGCTTCAGGAGAAACGTGACCAATTGATAAACCTGACGTACCACCAGAGAAACGACCATCGGTAATAAGTGCACATTTCTTGCCTAAACCCATCGATTTTAAATAGGTGGTTGGATACAACATTTCTTGCATACCCGGACCACCTTTAGGGCCTTCGTAACGAATAACAACCACATCGCCTTCGACTACTTTACCACCTAAGATACCAGCTACTGCCTCATCTTGGCTTTCATATACTCGTGCATGGCCATTAAACACTAAGTTCTCATCGGCAACACCCGCGGTTTTAACAATACAGCCATTCTCGGCAATATTACCAAATAACACCGCTAAACCACCGTCTTGTGAAAAAGCATTTTGTTTGGTGCGAATACAACCATTTTCGCGGTCATCATCTAAGGTAGGGTAGCGACAACTTTGGCTAAAAGCTTTGGTGGTACGAATACCGGCAGGACCGGCTCGGTAAAAGTCTTTAATTGCTTGATCGTCTGTTACGGTAATATCGTATTTGGCGATTAATTCGGCCAAACTAGTGCCTAAGACATTGCGAGTTTCGGTGTTAAGTAAACCAGCACGCGCTAATTCACCCAAAATGGACACTACACCACCAGCGCGATGCACATCTTCCATATGGTAATCTGGGGTCGATGGCGCCACTTTACAGAGGTGGGGAACAATACGTGATAAACGATCAATATCGTCCATGGTAAAATCGACTTTGGCTTCATGTGCTGCCGCGACTAAATGCAATACCGTGTTGGTTGAACCGCCCATTGCTATGTCTAAACACATGGCATTTTCAAACGCTTGTTTATTGGCAATATTACGTGGCAATGCTGATTCATCATTTTGCTCGTAGTAACGTTTGGTCAGTTTAACTATTTCACTACCGGCGGTTAAAAATAACTGTTCACGGTCAGCATGAGTTGCCAACATAGAACCATTACCGGGAAGTGCTAAACCAAGCGCTTCGGCTAAACAGTTCATCGAGTTAGCAGTAAACATACCTGAACAAGAACCACAGGTTGGACAAGCAGAACGTTCGACTTGATCAGATTGCTCATCAGATACTTTCGGATCGGCACCTTGGATCATGGCATCAACTAAATCGAGTTTAATGATTTGATCACTTAACTTAGTTTTACCGGCTTCCATCGGACCACCAGAAACAAAAATCACCGGGATATTTAAGCGTAACGCCGCCATCATCATGCCCGGAGTTATTTTGTCACAGTTAGAAATACATACCATAGCATCGGCACAATGAGCATTAACCATATATTCAGCTGAGTCGGCTATAAGCTCGCGCGATGGCAAGCTATACAGCATGCCGCTATGACCCATAGCAATACCATCATCAACCGCAATGGTATTAAACTCTTTCGCCACACCGCCAGCTTTTTCAATGGCACCAGCCACTAGTTGGCCCATGTCTTTTAAGTGCACATGCCCAGGTACGAATTGAGTAAAGGAATTACACACCGCAATAATTGGTTTGCCAAAATCATTATCTGTCATGCCGGTAGCACGCCACAATGCTCGCGCACCAGCCATGTTGCGTCCTTGGGTTGATGTTGCAGATTTTAATTTTGGCATTGCTTTTCCTTTAAACCTTATATAGTTATATTACTGTTTTACTTTTAAAATGATTATTTAACCGGAGCTAACCAGCCCCATTTATCTTCTGTTGTACCATCAAAAATGCCAAAGAAAGCATCTTGTAATTTCTTGGTTACCGGCCCACGTTTACCACAACCGACTTGAATACCATCAACGGTGCTCACTGGCACGATTTCGGTTGCCGTACCACACATGAAGAACTCATCGGCAAGATACAAACCTTCACGAGCAATTAACTCTTCTCTAATTTCATAGCCTAAGTTTTTAGCCAAGGTGATCACGGTATCACGAGTCAACCCAGGTAATATTGAACAAGAGCCTGGTGGGGTGTAAATGATATTATTGCGAACTAAAAATAAATTTTGCCCAGCACCTTCACTCACGTAGTTATTAATATCTAAAGCAATGCCTTCGGTGTAACCGTGACGAGCCGCTTCTGTAGAAATTAGTTGCGAAGATAAATAGTTACCACCGGCTTTAGCTGCAGTAGGCATAGTGTTTGGCGCTAAACGATTCCATGAAGAAACCCCAACATCAACACCATTTTCCATTGCATCAGCACCGAGGTAAGCTTCCCAACTAAACGCTGCGATCATTAAATCAGCTTTTGCGTCAGTTGGTGGACGAAGACCCATACCAACATCACCTAAAAAGGCTAAAGGACGTAAGTATGCTGAATCTAAGCCGTTTTGAGCGACTGAATCTTTACACGCTTGGATCACTTCTTCGGGTGTGTAAGGAATATTCATTCGGTAAATTTTTGCTGAGTTAAACAAGCGCTCAATATGCTCTTCTAATCGAAAAATACAGGTGCCTTTATGAGTTTTATAAGCACGAATACCTTCAAATACTGAAGAACCGTAATGTAGCGCGTGGCTCATGACATGAACTGTAGCGTTTTGCCACGGCATTAATTCGCCATTAAACCAAATTTGTTCAGCGTTTACTTTAGCCATTTTTAATTTCCTAATATTTATAAGTTCAGCTGGTTCTAGCGAATAATTGCCAAAACTAAGCCGTAATTTTTTGCAGTGCCTGATCTTCAACTTTTATCTGGTCAATGTCGATTATTTTCAGTAATTGATTTTTCAGGTTTTTTATCGATTTGTCACTTTCAACTGACACTACAATCGCTAATTGATTGGTTTGCTCCGTTGTAAACATCGACACACTTAACAAATTAAAGCCACGATAGCGGATAACTTGTAATAATCTTTCCATCACTACGGGTTGCTGTTTAGCGGTAATTTTTAATGTATGTTGTTGCATGCAACAGTTTCCTTATGTGTTTAAACGAATTTTCAAGCTAAAAACCTGCTCACAGTATAGTAGAATAACGATTCAATCTTATACCGATTCAAGCATAGCTTCGTTTGCCATGTTTGGTGGCACTAAAGGCCAAACATTATCCATCTCGTCAATGCGTACCTGTAATAAATATGGGCCGTCATGAGCGAGCATCTCTTTTAGAGCTGAGTCAACTTCGGACTTATTGGTGATGACTTGCGCTTTAATATCAAACGCTCTTGCTAACATAACAAAATCAGGGTTATCGCTCAGATCGGTTTCACTGTAGCGCTCTTG
>CALJHL010000288.1 GCA_938075435.1 uncultured Thalassotalea sp.
AAGAGCAAATTTTAAATTTTAATGGTCCAGGAGATATTTTAGGACTCGATGGATTACCCTTTAATCGACATGCGTCCACGGCCCTCTCGTTAGCAACCTCATCAGTCTGTGCTGTGCCATTGTATGAATTAGAAGCAACTCTCGAGAAATTGTTCCCCCCTTGGTTAACTGAATTTGCAATGAAAAAACTCAAACAAGAGAATGCAAATATTTGCCTGTTGGGTAAAAAAAATGCCAATACTCGTATCGCTGCATTTTTATTAAAAGTGTCTGAAAACTATAAAAGTCTAGGTTGCTCTGATACCGAGTTTGATTTAAGTATGTCTCGTGATGATATTGGCCGTTATTTAGGCCTAGCTTCGGAAACCGTCAGTCGAACATTAACGAATATGAGCAGAGAAGGCTATTTACAGCTAGATAGGCGACATATAAAGATTGTTGATACAAAGCACTTGCACACGCTTGCCGAAAGTTAAGCCCGTAATATATTTACTGTAACAACAAATTTAGGGCGATTTATAGTCATTTATACCGTTAAAGTCGCCTTTGTCGCTATGATCTAATAATTCACCTCATTATGTTTAATCTTGTCTGACAATTGTCAGGTTCAATATTCATCCCGTCAAATATACTGGTTTAACAGCGTGGCTTCAGCTGTAAAGTCGGCAGAAAAATAAAACTACAGACAAAAGCTGTGATTAGACATTAATAATGAAGCAATGGAAGGCGTTTATTATTGTTTTTAAATCACTCATATTATTAGTGTACACAACATCTATCCACTAGAATTTTTACATTTAGGGGTTATTATGCGGCATGTTCTTGTTTGCCTCGATTGTTCCGAATTATCTAAGCAAGTTTTACCGTACGCGGTGAGTTTAGCTCGAAGTTTTGCTGCTAAAATCACAGTGTTACATGTCCAAGAGAAACCACCAGTAGACTGTAGTGCACCGATGGATTGCTTTGAGTGGGAAATGCAAAAAAGTGAAGTGAGACGTTATCTTAATTCGATCAAAACCGACATTGGCAATGATGATATTTTAGTGACTACCGAATTAATGGAAGGTCGTCCGGCGGAACAAATTAATTTTTGGATAAGCACACATGATGTCGACCTTACTGTGCTTTGCAGTCACGGCTCAAATGGAAAATCACAGTGGTCGCTTGCCAGTACAACGCAAAAATTAATTACAGGAACGCAAAGTTCTATATTACTCATTCCTGCAGAATCGCTTGAAAAAAGAGACCCGGATGACAATAAGTATACGGTTTCATTTCAGCGATTATTGGTCCCTTTAGATGGTTCCTGTTGGGCTGAAAGTGCTCTGCCGTTTGCCATTAATATCGCCAATTATCAAGACTGTGAGGTGGTACTCGCACATGTGGTGCCAGAACCCGGTATTACAAAAATAGAACCGTTAAATGCAGAAGGGTTAGCGCTAGAGCAACACATTCTTGATTACAACTGTAGCGTTGCTTCACATTACCTCAACCAAATAGAATCACGATTAAAGTCAACCACAAACATATCATTTAATACATCTCTAATTAGTCACCATGGTGTTTCTCATGAACTGAATAAAATAATTGAAAGCCAGGCGATTGATCTGGTGTTAATGACAGCCCATGGCAATTCGAACCAACCAGAGCAGTTTTGTGGAAAAGTAGCTCAAGATTTTTTAGCGCATTGCAAGGTGCCTGTCATGCTTTTACGAGGACAAATGTCTCAGCCAGAGGTGTCATTTAAACACAACTATTCAGGAATAGAGTCTACATTACGTTTACCTTCACAGGCAGTTTCATGACTTATGAATTCGGTGACTCAAATAGGAGTTTTATCGAAATTAAAGCACAAGAGTTGGCCATTAATCACGTTTTATCATTGCGAAAGCCTAAGCCAGTCCCGCTGTTTTTGGCATTACCAGAAATACCTGAATGGTTAGAGCATGCGAAAAAATCATTTAATACCTCAGATGTAAATACGGCGAAAGTCGCAGAATGGATATTTGATAATAGTTATGTTTTAGATCGCGCTGTGCAAAAAATAGAAATTGATATGCCAGCAGATTACTACTACCTCTTGCCTTGTGTGCAAAGTAACACAGGCAATGAATATTTACCCCGGGCGTATCATATTGCCAGTGGTTTACTCGCCGCAGTAGGTATTCAGGTAGCCATGCCTATCTTGGTTAACTTTATTCATGCATACCAAAAAGAGGCCCCTCTAGATATTGCTGAATTATGGGCATTGCCTACGCTTTTGCGATTGGCTTGCATTGAGTTAGTAATAAGTAGTGTGGTGAGTTCTGTGCCTGATATTAGCTCACCCTATAAAGGCAGCGGTGCTTGGCAATCTACTCTCACTACAATTGACGAAATTGATTGTTTAGGTAGGGCATTTCATTGTCTTGCCATTATTGAAACAATTTCTTGGCGAAAATTTTTTCAGCAAGTAAGTCTTGTCGAAAAACAGCTTTTAAATGATCCCGCTAATGCTTATGGAAAACTCGATTTTGAT
>CALJHL010000289.1 GCA_938075435.1 uncultured Thalassotalea sp.
ATCGGGTGCCCGGTGGCGATTATTCATTACGAAAATACCGTAATTTGGCGCTAGTTGGCGTGGCGATCCTAACCGTACAAATTGCCTTAGGCGGTTGGACATCATCTAATTATGCCGCCTTGGTTTGTACGCAATTACCTATTTGCCAAGACGGCTGGTTCGAACAACTAACCTTTGCCAACTCTTTTGACTTAATTCCACCAGAACGAGAAAGTTACGAATTTGGCTTTTTAAATCATGCCGAGCGGGTCACCATTCACGCTATGCATCGCATTGGCGCTATTGTAACTACTGTGTATATCGCCTGGTTAGCCATATCGGTGTTTAACAATGCCCAGTCGAGCTTTTTCAAAAGCAACGCAGTGTTCATTTTGTTAATTCTTAGCTGCCAAGTTGCTCTTGGCGTTAGCAATATCGTCTTCACCTTACCCTTGCCAGTTGCCGTTAGTCATAACGTTGTAGCGGCTTTATTAATGCTAAGTTTAATAACCTTAACCTATAGCCTAAAACGCAAAATCTAGGAATTCTTATGACTAAAGTTGCCACCAACATAGAAGCCGAAGCCCTAGATGACAAACCCGTGTCATGGCGCGAGTATTACGAAATTACCAAACCGAAAGTTGTTGCCTTATTAGTGCTAACGGCACTAGTGGGCATGAGCCTGTCAGTACCCGGCGCCATTCCATGGCAAGTGCTTATCCCCGCCATGCTCGGTATTGGTTTGTTAAGCTCTGCGGCTGCGGCAATTAATCATATTGTCGACCAACGTATCGATGCCATTATGGCCAGAACCCACGACCGGCCACTGCCAAATGGTCGTATCAGTAATCAAAAAGCCATTGCTTTTGCTACCCTGCTGTCGGTTGTTGGTTTTGTAATGTTATACCTACTTATTAATCCCATTACTGCCTGGTTAACATTTGCGGGTTTAGTCGGTTACTCAGTTATTTACACCATGTACTTAAAGCGCGCCACCCCACAAAATATTACCATTGGTGGCCTAGCCGGCGCTATTCCACCGCTCCTGGGTTGGACAGCAATGACCGGCGAAGTGCACCCGCACGCCTTGTTACTGGTATTGCTGGTTTTTGTTTGGACGCCGCCGCACTTTTGGGCTTTAGCCATTCATCGCCGCGACGATTACGCCAAAGTAAATATTCCAATGTTGCCGGTTACCCATGGCATTAACTTTACCAAAACTCAAATTTTGCTGTATACCATTTTGCAATTTGTGGTGGGGTTATTGCCCTACCTAGTTGGCATGAGCAGCTGGATTTATTTAATTGGCGCCTGCGTATTAAACTTAGTGTTTTTTGCTTACGCCTGGAAATTAAAATTTAACGCCGAAGCAGATACCGCCATGAAAACCTTCCGCTTTTCCATTGTGCATTTAATGGTGCTGTTTGTGGTGTTATTGGCGGATCATTATATTTTACCGATGGCCAGTTAACGGCCAAAGTTGTTAAAAATAAAGTTGTTATCAATAAGGTGCATATGAATAAAGTTCTACTCATAATTCTGGCTGTGGTTTCTGCAGCTATAGGCGCATTTGTTTATCAAAGCCAATTAGCCAATCAGCAACCACAACATGCTTTGCTGTATCAACAAGCACGGCCAATCGCTAACTTTGAACTCACCGACCATAAGGGTCAGGCGTTCACCAATGAAAATTTACGCGGCAAATGGACAATATTCTTTTTTGGTTATACCTCTTGTCCTGATATTTGTCCGGTAACCTTGCAAGAGCTAAATTTTATTTACCCGCAACTGCAAGATATTACCAATAACACCATGCAAATTGTCTTGGTAACCGCCGACCCAAAACGCGATACCCAAAGCAAACTTAACAGCTACATTCGCTATTTTAATCCGGAGTTTTTCGCCCTCCGCGCCGGCCATGAAGTACTGTACCCGTTTGCCCGGAATTTGGGCTTAATGTACGCCATCGTCGAAGACAGCAGCGAAGATAATTACTTAGTAAACCACAGCGCCTCAATGGTACTAACCAACCCTAATGGCCAAGTACACGCTATTTTTAAACCGGTGCAAACCGATGCCATGGACTTACCCACTATCGACTCAGAAATAATGCTCAGCGATTTTGAAAAAATCTACCAGCTAAATAACTAGGGTCAGAGTCACGTTAAATAATCAGCCGAATTAACTCACCTTAAAAGTAATCTTTGAGGTGAGTTTCTGTTAATAACAACATGCTGTGCTATGGTAATAATTATTTAGATCCCATAGAGCTACCAATGTTTAAAATATTAATCGCGGTTTTCTTTTTGTGCGCCTCTGCAACTGCCTTTGCCGATACCAGTACCAATTCTAATAAAAGCTCAGAACATGCCAAAAAAACCTTAGAAATATACGACAAAGTGATTTCTATACCAACGGTGGCTGGGCGCGGTAAAGTACCCGAAATGGCCGCCTATTTAGCTAAAGAGCTTACCTTGGCAGGTTTTGCTAGCAAGGACATTAATATTATAGCGCTGGGTGAAACTGCAGCATTAACGGTGCGTTATCGCGGCGATGGCTCATCTGGCAAAGCCCCTATTCTGCTGTTAGGTCATATGGATGTGGTGGAAGCGTTAGACAAAGACTGGCTGCGGCCACCATTTACACTGACTAAAGATGACCACTATTTTTATGGTCGTGGCAGCATCGACAATAAATTGGGGGTAACTATGCTTACTTCAACCTTTATTCGCTTGAAAAAGTCTGGTTTTGTGCCCAACCGTGACTTAATTATTGCGTTCTCCGGCGACGAAGAAACCAGCATGGCCACCACAAAAATGCTGGCCCATAATACGCCGCTATTAGCGAATGCCGAGTATGCTTTAAATTCAGATGCCGGTGGTGGTGATTTAGACGAGCAAGGTAATGGCGTTGCCTATTTAGTTCAAGCCGCTGAAAAAACCTATGCCACCTTTGAAATGACGGTAACCAATGCCGGTGGCCACAGCTCGCGCCCCAGAGCCGACAACGCTATTTATGATCTTGCTGGCGCCCTTAAAAACATCCAACAATATCAATTTCCGGTAATGGCCAGTGCGATGACCAAAGAATTTTTTGCGGTTACCGGTAAGCAACTTGGTGGTGAATTAGGACAAGCTATGGTGGACTTTGCCGCGAACCCTAATAATAAAAAAGCCTCCGAACGATTAGCACAAGAATCATCTTATGTAGGCACCACGCGCACGACTTGTGTCGCCACCATGCTAACCGGTGGTCATGCTGAAAATGCTTTACCTCAGTCGGCAACCGCGACGATTAATTGTCGAATTTTTCCTGGAGTAGAAGTCGCTGCTGTTGAAGATACTTTAAGGCGAGTTGCTGATAATAACGCTCTGACGTTTAAAATCTTAGGTGAGCCAACCGAAAGTCCGATTTCTGAGTTACGTGCCGACGTAATGGCTGCAGTGAGCAAAGCAGTCCATAGTCGCTATGCAAACTTACCTATTATGGGGTATATGGAGTCAGGCGGCACCGACGGCATGCATTTTCGTTCGGCGGGGATCCCAACTTGGGCAATGAGTAGCGTATTTATGCACCCCGATGAAATGTTTGCTCATGGCTTAAATGAACGCCTACCAATTAAAACGTTTTACGATGGCCTTGAGCATTGGACCATTATTTTAAAATCGCTGGCGGGCAACTGATTAAAAGCTAAACACTAAACAATAATAACAACACCGTTTGAGGGCAGTATGCGCCAACCCAAGTACCAAGTGATCGTTAAATTTATGCTGCTATGCTTACTGCTGGCAGCTTATTTCGGTTATCTCACCTATGAATATGACCTGCTTACCGGCGGCATTGCCGCTTTAGTTACCTGGAGCTTTTTCGTGCTTTGCACACCGGTAGCCGATGCTGGGTTTTTACTGGATTTGCCGTTGCGATTATTATTTGGCATTCGCATGGTGCTGTCTGAAATTGTGGTCTGGATCATTGCTATTCTGATCAATGTTATCGCCATGATTTACTTTCGAGAATTTTATCAAACCACATTACTAACTCGGTTTATGGAGGCGATAATTATGACCCCTTATCCTTATTGGGCGGTGGTATTATTGTCTGGCACGGGCACGTTTTTATCGATTCGTTTTGGCGATGAGCTAATGGACGTGGTGCATCATAAAGACCGGGACTTTTATCACAACCATCACTTTAAGCATGAAATGATTTTATTCGTGTTCTTTTTAACGGTGCTATTTGGCTACTACGAACTTATTTCTAGTTTGGGGATCAGCCTTGAAAATGGCTAACTAGGTCGTTATTACCTTATTAGTTAGGTTTTTATGCAATAAACATTGCGCTAACCGAAAAGACGCTAGCAATATTTACTATATTATTGATAAAATCAAACCATATCATTTAGAAATAAAAGAGCAGATTAAGATGGGCAGAGCATATCAAAACCGTAAAGCCGATATGGCAAAAACGGCAGGACAAAAAACCAAAGTTTATTCTAAGTACGGTAAAGAAATTTACGTAGTTGCCAAGAACGGTGGTCCTGATCCCGATAGTAACTTAGCATTACGTCGATTAATTGAAAAAGCCAAGAAAGATCAAGTGCCAACTCATGTAATTGATAAAGCCATTGAAAAAGCCAGTGGTGCCGGTGGTGAAAACTACGAACCTGCTCGTTATGAAGGTTTTGGCCCAGGTGGCTGTATGGTTATCGTCGATTGTTTAACTGACAACACTAACCGAACCATTAAAGATGTGCGTCAAGCATTTACCAAAACTCAGTCGAAAATTGGCGGTTTGGGTTCGGCGTCATTTATGTTCGATCATCAAGCGTTATTCGTTTTTAAAGGCGATGATGAAGATGCCATTTTAGAATTATTAATGATGGCTGACGTTGATGTAACCGATGTAGAACATGAAGATGGTCTTATTAGTGTATTTGCACCGCATACTGAATTCTTTAAAGTTAAAACTGCCTTAACAGAAGAAATGCCTGACATTACTTTTGAGATGGAAGAAATTACTTGGATCCCACAAGACTACAAAACGATTTCAGGCGAAGATGATCTTGCCAATTTTGAAAAGTTTATGGGCATGTTAAATGAAAGTGATGATGTGCAAAACATTTATCATAATGCTGAACTAGACGAATAATTGTTAGACGTTATATTCTTTATAGCGCACCAATACTAACAATTACTAAACAGGCTGAACGTTAATGTTCAGCCTTTTTTATTGCTAACCCATTTTCGCTTGTAAGCTAATTAACGCCTGTTGATTAACCTTAATAAGGCCTTTTTGTGGCCGATTCAGATCGACAACCAACACTAATAAAGCCGAAAAGGCTAACGCTAACGGTAATACGGCAATAAGCCGACGCCGTCCGGTTAAGCCGATTTGCGTGCCCATGGTGATCATGGTTAAAACACAGATGCTTAACACTGCAATCCAAATAGTCGTGGGAATGCGATTGTGCAAGCCAGTCATCACCCGATTTTCATGCTTGGCAATAACCTCATTGATGGCACCGACCATTAATGAGGTGTTAAAACTGGGCTTGGCAAGCGCCGCTGCCGATACTTGTTGCCATAATTGTTTATGAATTACCAGTGAGCGAGCTATTGCCGGGGCTATTTCATTGGTTTTAGCCGCTTGCAAACGAATATTCACATACTCTTCTAATAAGCGTTTTACTTCATTGCCATAGGCCGAGTCGAGCAAGTCGGCGCGCAAATACGCGGTGCCAACAGTATTCGCTTCGTCGAGTACACTTTGCTTTCTGGCACTATGATGCGAGGCGGCTAAAGAAAACGTAAAGGCCAGAACAAACGCTAGCATGCCTAATAACCCAGCCACCATTGGCCCTATCGAACTCGGTGCATCGCTGTCATGCTCAGACTTATTGCGATTACCAATTCGGTAACCGACCTCACAAGAGGTTAGCATTAGCGTTGCCACAAAAAGGTAAATAGCCCAAATTGGCAAAGAGGGGAAAATGTTGTTAATAATACTCAACTTAAAATACCATCAAATTTAAAAATGCTTGTAACTGGTTATACCTAGTTATTATAGTCAAGCATTGATAATAAATTGGTTACTGGTATTAAAATTTTATGAGCATGATATTAGGCGGTTAATACTTATACCAACTGCCATCTTGGTACGGCACAAACCAGGCTTTCGAATACCAATAATAACGTCCTGGTTTAGCAATACTAGGCGCCGTGCAGTTCGCTCGAACTCGGCCAGGTTTAAATTCACCGTCAAGGTTCATCCTAAAACTTTGGTCTTTTTGCCAATCAAGTTTAACGCTACCTAAGCCTTCAACATAACAGGACAACATCCCTGGGTAAAAATCCTTTACCTCGAGTTTTATTTGACTGTCTACCGGCAGTTGGCCATTAACCACAGTTGCAGAGTGCTGGGTTTCGGGCGCAATGGTGAAAGCCAATGAATTTAATTTGTCTTTTAATGGGGTTAATTTATCGTACGGCATTGACGCCGGAAAACGAGGGATTGCGGTGAGCTCTGTGCTCAAGCCAACGGGGCCCGATTGCTGGGTAAATACGGTGTAGCCCATTTGCTGCAATTTAAATTGCGCTGGTCGAGAATATTCGCCATACGGTAAGGCAAAATACTGCCAATTTTGCCCTAATTGTTGTTTTATTATTTGCTCCGCTTGTTGCAGTTGCTCGAGTTTCTCGTTAAGCCACTGTTGTGGTTTCACCCCAAGTGGGTTTTTAATTAACGAGTCATGCATTAAGCCATGGTTGGCAATTAATACGCCGTCGGCAGACATTTGCTTTAATTGCTGCCAATCCAAAAAATATCCGGCTTTCTTGGGCACCATGCTGGGGTTAATAAACACAGTATACGGGTAATTAAAATCTTGCAGTAACGGGTGAGCATTAGCAAGAATATCGCTATAGCCATCGTCGAACGTAATCACTAGGGTTTTATCTGCTAACGGTTGTTTGGTTTTAAGGTTGCTTACCAATTCATTCAAAGGGATGACTTTAAAGTCTTGGTCTTTAAAATATTGTAAGTGCAATTTAAACTGGTTGGGGCTAATGGAAGTACTTTTTGGGGTTTTATCGCTAACGTGATGATAAACCAAGACCACAGTCGCTTGGCTAAATGCAGAAAAAAGCAACAACAGTACAGTTAAGGTATGTTTCATTGTAAGGATCCAGTAATATGCAAGGTCTAAGTCTGTTCATACTCAGCCATTACCAACAAGCTAGCTTAATAATAGTTATATCATACCAATTTAACTAAATTTATTCCCCACTCTGAGTGACGTTAGCGAGCTAAGAACAAAAATAATTTGATATTTTTACCAACAAGCGACTCATTTAAAAGGAACACTTTGATCTCTACAGCCAATAAAAATGAGCGCGCCGCCTTATTCGCTTTAGCCATTCCAATGATCTTGTCAAATATCACCGTGCCTTTATTGGGTTTGGTTGATACCGCCGTTATCGGCCATTTACCGCATGCTTATTACCTTGGCGCCACAGCAGTAGGCTCAATGATTATCACCTCGATTATCTGGTTTTGCGGGTTTTTACGCATGTCGACTTCTGGCTTAGCGGCGCAAGCATTTGGCAGCAATGACAATAACAAAATGTTATTAGTGCTTAGCCGCGGTTTGTTAGTGGCATTTAGCATTGGTTTGCTGTTAGTACTGGTGCAAACACCGTTTGTTAATGGCGCCTTGTACTTAGCTGGTGGCTCTGAACAAGTGCAATTTTATGCTCGCCAATACAGCGAAATTAGAGTGTGGGGCTTCCCTGCGGCTTTAGCCAATTTAGTTATTTTAGGTTGGCTGCTCGGCATGCATAAAGCTAAGCAGGCAATGTGGCTTATTATTGTTACCAATTTAATTAATTTAGGCTTAGATTTATTGTTTGTTGTCGGGTTTGATTGGCAAGTGCAAGGGGTTGCTTTAGCAACGCTAATTGCCGAATACAGCAGCCTAATTTTTGGTTTGGTTTTAATAAAAACCACCTTAAACAAACAACTTGGTTCGATTAAAAGCGCCTTAACCACAGTTGTTGCCGAACTGTTTGCCCGCTCACAATTACTTGCTTATTTGCAATTAAATAGAGACATTTTGATCCGCACCATTTGTTTAGAAATTTGCTTTATTTTTATTACCTTTCAAGGGGCAAAGCTGGGTGATAATGTTGTTGCCGCCAATGCCATATTAATGAATTTTATTTTGCTGATCTCGTTTGGTTTAGACGGCATTGCTTTTGCCGCCGAAGCGCGAGTTGGTCGTGCCAAAGGTGCCAATGATTATGGCGGTTTAACCATAGCGGTACGAGTGGCATTGCTTTACAATTTCTTATTTGCCATTGGCTATAGCGTATTTTTCTTACTGTTTGGCGCTGAGTTTATTCGCTTATTGTCTGACATAGAGCCGGTAATAAATTACACCGAGCAACTGTTGCCGTGGATAATTTTATTGCCGATAATTGCCTGCTGGTGTTATTTATTTGACGGTATTTACATCGGTTTAACCCAAGGTAAAGCGATGCGAAATAGTATGTTAATCGCCACCTTTGGCTTATTTTTCCCGTGCTGGTGGTTATTACAAGATTTTGGTAATCATGGCATTTGGGCGGCATTTTCAGTATTTATGCTCGCCAGAGGTATTACCTTAATGTGGCATTTTAATAAAAACTCAAAACAGATGGTTAGGAGTAATTCTTGAATTTAACGTTAGTAACTATGGTCCTAATCATGGTCATAGCAGCAATTATATTGACTAAGGTTTACAAGTTTCCACGTAATATCTGGGTGCTATTTGTGTCGCAACCTTTAGTGCTTAGTCTCTCTACTATGGTTACCTTTATCGGGGGTTTATTAGCGACGAAAATCGCTCCAGACCCTACCTGGGCAACCTTACCAGTTACCACCATGATCATTGGTGTCGCTAGTGGTACCTTTATTGTCGCCGCGTTATCAACTCGTTTCGGGCGAAAGAAAGCCACCTCAATAGGTTTTATCAATGGCATAGGCGCTGCAATTTTAGCGATGTTTGCCGCCCTGACCGGCAACTTTTATTTGCTGATAATCGCCGCCTTCTTGCTCGGTATTTGTTTGGCGTTTATGCAACAATTACGCTTTGCCGCCTTGGAAAGCGTTAGCAGTGAGCAAGGGCCTAAAGTATTATCAGCGTTAATGTTGTCGGGCATTTTAGCGGCATTTATTGGCCCCGAAGTTGCCTTAATCGGCAAAGATTGGCTGCCTTCGCCACACGGTTATGCCGGTTCATTTTTAGGCTTAACGATATTAATCAGCATTGCCTTATTAATATTTCAATTATTTACCAATCCGCAAATTGTCACCCCTGACATTTTAGAAAAACCGGCCCGGCCAATCAGCCAAATTGCCAAACAATCTATCTTTATCATTGCCATTTGCAGTGCGGCAATCGGCTACGGGTTAATGAGTTTTCTGATGACCGCTACGCCAATTAGTATGCACGATATGCTTGGCCACAGTTTAGAAGATACCAAGTGGGTAATTCAAAGCCATATTATTGCGATGTTTTTACCGTCGTTACTCACCGGCCATTTAATTAAACGCTTTGGCAGTGCCGCAATTATGCTAACCGGCACATTAATGTTTGCGGTAGTGGCAGTTATTGCTCTGCAAGGGCAGCAGGTAATGCATTACTGGTGGGCCTTGGTGTTATTAGGCTTAGGCTGGAATTTCTTATTTATTACCGGCACTGTGTTACTGCCGCAAAGTTATAAAGCGCATGAACGCTACAAGGTACAAGCGCTAAATGATTTTGTGGTTTTTAGTGTGCAAGCTACCGCTTCTTTAAGCGCTGGTTGGTTATTATTTCAAACCAGTTGGCACACCTTGGTGTACATCACCATGCCATTTATTGGCCTAATGTTGATGGTTAGCTTAGTACATTTTAAACTCAATCGAAAATAACTAGGGTCAGAGTCACGTTAAATTTTATGTGTCTCTACCCTGGAATTTTTTGCTTTAAATCTACGATTTTACATCCCTTTTCTTATTAATTCTACGAATCAACATCCTTGTTTTTTTCGCACTCATCCATGATTGCAAGTTACTTTTTTCTTGATAAGAAAGTAACCAAAAAATCAACTTTCCCGCCCACTTTTAAAACCTTGCTCTATTTTTAACTTAACTGCATCGAACCGTTTGCATGCAACGTCCCGACATGAAAGGCAAACTCGTCAAAACATCCATATTTTGCCGTTCGACGAGTTAAAAATAAAGCAAGGAAAGTGAAAGGGAAGCAAAAGCATACACTCAGTTGCTTCGCAACTCGTTAGCACTGCAGGAGATGCCTACGGCATTGTGGCAATGTCTAAGCTCGGATAAATAACCAACATGCGTCAGCTGAACTAATAGCAGAGCAGGCGTTAGCGCCTATTAGAGAAATAAAAGAATTGCGACGCAATGGCTTGCCAACAAAATCTGTCTTTCTAACTTCCCATCAATCGGGTTTACGAAATTCAACGACAAAATCATGGATGAGTGCGAAAAGTATAGGGATGTTTAAGAATTCGTAGAATTAAAAAAGAAAATATTCGAAGAATTAAAGTAAAACAAAAAGGTCAGAGCCACGTGAAATAACGTGACTCTGACCCTAGTTATTTCAAGTTTTAGTAGTAAGAGTGCTCGCCGCGCTGGTGTTCGGTCATGTCGCGAACGCCTTTAATTTCATCACCCATAATAGTAATTAGTTGTTTTTCAACGCCTTCTTTTACTGTTAGGTCAATTTGGCTACAACCATTACAACCACCGCCAAACTGCAATACTGCATAGCCGTCTTCGGTAATTTCCATTAACGTACACTCACCGCCGTGGCCAGCAAGTTGCGGGTTAACTTCGGTTTGAATAAAGTAACTTACGCGTTCAAACAATGGCGCATCGTCGTTAACTTTTCTTAATTTAGCATTAGGAGCTTTAAGAGTAAGTTGTGATCCCATTTGGTCGGTTACAAAATCAACTTCGGCGTCAACTAAATAGTTTTCACTGTCTTTATCAACCAAGGCTGAAAAGCCGTTGTATTCAATGCGGATATCATCAGGTTCAATCGCATCTACTGGACAATATGAAACGCCACATTCGGCTTGGGCGGTGCCAGGGTTTACTACAAAAACTCGGATACACGTACCTTCTGCTTGTTGAGAAAGTAGTTTTGCGAAATGCTCTTGGGCTGTATCTGAAATATTAATCATTATCGATCTCACTAAAATGCGTTTGCTGTATTAGATATTTTATGACTTCTTTCATAAAATATTATTATACCCGACTAAATAACTCAAGTATGTCGTTATAATACTATTGTCAACGGTTAAGAGCTAGCTTTGCTTAACAATTACCAGCATATTTAATGTGATTAAAAGTAAATTCTTGTAAATTTAAGCAATTATTTTTGTTAAACTGTTAAAAAGGTTATAATTTTAACCTTCATACTATTTAAAAATAACTTATTCACAGGAGAGTGATGTTGTTCAAGTATCTTAAAGCATTGTTAATTTATGGTTTAGTCGTTGTAGCCCCTATACAAGCCGAGCCACTTGAATACTATTTTCCTGAAGAGCCTACCTTTAGAAGTAATATTCCCACCCCACAATCGATTCTTGATTTTGAAGTGGGTGACCGTCATGTCCGCCATGACCAGTTAATTCAGTACTTTAAGGAACTCGCCAATAGTAGCGAGAATGTTGTGCTTACCCAAATGGGTAAAACCAATGAGCATCGTCAACAAATTATTGCCACCATTAGTAGCAAGAAAAACATCGAAAATTTAGATGCCATATTGGCAGATCGCCGGGTGAATAAAGCTCAAAATCCAGGTGCGCCAGCGGTGATTTGGCTCGGCTATAGTATTCATGGTAATGAGATAAGTGGCTCGAATGCGTCGATGTTGGTTGCCTATTATTTAGCCGCGGCCAAAACCAGCGAGGTTACCGAGTTACTCGATAACCTTATTATTGTCATTGAGCCCAGTATGAACCCCGATGGTATGGATAGGTTTACCACTTGGGTTAATGGTAACCGCAATAAATCTTTTAATAGCGATCCAGAGCATCGCAGCCATCAATTGCAATGGCCGTCGGGCCGCACCAATCACTACATGTTTGATCTTAATCGTGACTGGTTGCCATTAACGCAAATTGAAAGTCAAAACAGAGTTCGTAATTTTCATTATTATAAGCCTAATGTGTTGGGTGATTTTCATGAAATGGAAGCCGATGGAACTTACTTTTTTCAACCGGGAGTGCCTTCAAGAAATAATCCATTAACACCAGCAAAAGCCATAGAGTTAACCAATAAGTTTGCCACCTATCATGCTAAAGCTCTCGATAACGACAATCGTTTATATTACAGCGAAGAAAGCTTCGATGATTTTTATTATGGAAAAGGCTCTACTTACCCCGATATTAATGGCGGCCTTGGCATTTTATTTGAACAAGCCAGCTCGCGTGGTTATGCCACAGCTACGCCAAATGGCGTGCTTACCTTTGGATTCGGCATTAAAAACCATCTGCTTACCTCATTTTCAACGCTAACCGCAGCCTTAGAAAACAAAGCAGAGTTGCATCAATTTCGTGAAGATTTTTATAATGAAAGTCTCAAGCTGGCGGCAAAAGAAGATTTTGATGGCTTTTTAATCAACGAAGACTTTGACCGTCAACGCTTAAATAGTTTTTTGACGTTACTGAGTCAGCACCAAATAAAAAGCTACCCATTAAGCAAAAATCATGAAGATGACCATGGTTATTACCGCAAAGAAAACTCTTATTTTGTGCCAATAAAACAAGACCAATATCGGTTAATTAAAACCTTGTTCAGTAAAACCACCGAATTTGAAAATAATACCTTTTATGATGTTTCCGGTTGGACCATGCCGTTAGCGTTTAACATTAGCAGTAGAAAGATTGGCTCGATAAGGGATTTAAAATTTTCGAGCAAGCCATGGCAAGCGAAAGCAACCGTAACGGCTGCTAAGTTAACAGCGGCATACGCTTATGCATTTTCTTGGGATAGCTATTTAGCCCCTAAATTGCTTAACCAATTGCTTAACAAGGGTATTCAGGCAAGAGTTGCCAGCAAACCATTTAGCCAATTAATTGATGGCAAATTGACAGAATTCAGTGCTGGTACCATTGTCATTCCTACCGGTATTCAACAACTGGATAATTGGTTTGAAATATTAACCGCCGAGCAAAAAGCGACGCCAATAAAGCTAATTCCATTAACCTCCGGATTAACACCTGGCGGTATCGATTTAGGCAGCCCGTCTCTTAAACCTTTAACGCCAATTAAGGTATTATT
>CALJHL010000290.1 GCA_938075435.1 uncultured Thalassotalea sp.
GTAATGCCATTAAGCTCGATAGGGTTAAAACCTTAGTGCTTGATGAAGCCGATCGAATGTTAAGCTTAGGCTTTACTGACGAGCTATCGGCATTGTTAGCATTACTGCCAAATAAAAAACAAACGTTATTATTTTCAGCGACCTTTCCTGAGCAAGTTCGGACGTTAACCCAAGAATTACTTAACGACCCAGTTGAAATACAATTGCAAAGTAGCGACGCCAGCACCTTGGTACAGCGCGTTTTTAAGGTTAATAAAGGCGAAAAAACAGCCTTGTTAGCGCATTTAATCAAGCAACATCAGTGGCGACAAGCGCTGATTTTCGTCAATGCTAAAAACAGCTGTAATCACTTAGCTGAAAAGCTCTCTAAACGTGGTATTACCGCACAAGTGTTTCACGGTGATAAGGGCCAAGGCGCTCGTAGTCGAGTGCTTGACGCGTTTAAGGCGGGCGAGATTGACGTGTTAATTGCCACCGATATTGCTGCCCGAGGTCTAGACATAGAAAAACTGCCTGTGGTGATCAATTTTGACTTACCGAGAAGTCCATCAGATTACATGCACCGTATTGGTCGAAGTGGTCGTGCTGGTGAAGTGGGCTTAGCGTTATCGCTTATCGATCATGAAGATTATCATCATTTTAATGTCATCGAAAAGAAAAACAAGATCCGGTTAGAACGAGAGCAAGTAGAGGGTTTTGAAGCAGATGATGTTAGCAATGATGCATTTTCAGATAAACCGATGGCAAAGCCTGAAGGCAGCGGTAAGAAAAAACGCAAAAATAAAGCGTCATTGAATGCAGATATTTGGTCTGGATATGCTGGCCCGTCCAACGACTAGAGTTGTTCACATCTTCCTAGTGCTCATGACTGTTAATGCTAATGTTAATGTTAAAAATATTGATCTTATCACTATGATGACATAAGTTATTTATTCATAACCAATATATGGATTACCTTAATGCGTTTACTTCCTCTGTTTTTATCCCTTTCTTTATCTTTTTCAGCAATTGCTAATGATGATTTTGACAAAGGAAAAACAGCATATAAAAAAGCAAATTACCCAGAAGCAATCACTCTTTTTAAAATAGCTGCTGAGCAAGGTAATGCTGGGGCTCAAAGCTACCTTGGCTTTATGTATACAAAAGGGCGAGGGGTTACTCAAGATCACAAGCAGGCCGTTTCTTGGTATCGAAAAGCCGCGGAACAAGGCAATGCCAGGCATCAATACAGTCTTGCAATTATGTATGAAAATGGCAAAGGCGTTGCGCAGAGCTATAAACAAGCAATTGCTTGGTATACGAAAGCCGCGGTACAAGGCAATCCAAGATCTCAGTTTCACCTTGCGCAGATATATTATAATGGCATAGGTGTTGCCCAAGACTACAACTTAGCGCTTAAGTGGTATACCAAGGCCGCTGAGGATGGTAATGCAGGGGTGCAACATAGCCTTGGCAATATGTATGAAAAAGGCCAAGGGGTTACTGCAAATTATAAGCAAGCTGTTCAATGGTATAGCAAAGCTGCCAAACAAGGTGATGCAAATGCTCAAAATAGTCTAGGCTTGATGTATGCCAAAGGACGAGGGGTTACTCAAGATCACAAGCAGGCCTTTTCCTGGTATCAAAAAGCCGCGGCGCAAGGAAATACAAACGCTCAAACTAACCTTAGTTTATTATTGGCGGAAGAAGGTCTGGTTCAAGAGTAAAATAAGCCATTGTCTGCTAAGAATTTCTAGTAATTCTATTTTAGCTTTGTGACCAAATCTCCAACTAATGTTCTATTTTGCTAAACTCAGAAGTTAAACTCAGAAGTTAAACAAAGGATAATAGCCAACAGATGAATGACTTACTCAATATTGCGATTGCTCAAATTGCACCTCAATGGCTGAACAAAAAAGCGACCATAAAAAAGATAGAAGAAGCTATTCAGCAGGCAAGTATACAAAAGGCTGAGTTAGTTTGTTTTGGCGAAACCCTGCTGCCAGGTTACCCTTTTTGGCTGGAGCTCACCGATAGTGCAAGATTTAACAGTAGATTACAGAAAGAACTGTTTGCGCATTACCTTAAGGAAGCAGTAAGTATTGAGGGAGGTGATCTGCAAAGCATTTGTGCATTAGCGAAAAAAAATAAAATTGCGGTGTATTTAGGTTGTGCAGAACGGGCAGGTGATCGCGGTGGCCATAGTATCTATTGCAGTTTGCTTTATATCGATAAACTGGGGATTATTCAGTCAATACACCGAAAATTGATGCCAACATACGAAGAACGTTTGGCTTGGAGTATTGGTGATGGTAATGGCCTAAAAGTTCATTCCCTTAATACCTTTACGGTAGGTGGATTAAACTGCTGGGAAAACTGGATGCCCCTGGCACGCACTGCTTTATACGCCCAAGGTGAAAATTTACACGTTGCTGTATGGCCGGGTAATGTCAACAATACCGTTGATTTAACCAGACATATAGCCAAAGAAAATCGCATGTATGTTTTATCGGTATCTGGGTTGATGCGTAAAGAAGATATTAACAAGGATGTGCCTCATCAGCAATTAATCCAGCAAAATGCCAATGAATTACTAGGCGATGGCGGCTCTTGTATTGCTGCCCCTGACGGCAGTTGGGTTATTGAACCTATCTTAGGAAAAGAAGCAGTAGTGACCGCCACAATCGATCTAAATGAAGTCAGAAAAGAACGGCAGAATTTCGACCCTTCTGGCCACTACTCAAGACCTGATATTTTTCAATTAAATGTTAATAGACAAAGGCAAAAACTCGTTAACTTTACGAAAGAATAATTAACAAGGGCTTACTATGACGCGATTCTATCCGGTCCGATTGCTACTGTAATCATTAGTCTTGATTGCGAGTGTCAGCCTTAGCGCGCAAGCGAAAAATCGATACAGTAAACAGCTGGCAATAAAGGTTGAATAGGGATGGTAAAAGTGTCGGTATTATCTTTGTTTTCAAGTAATAGTATTTAGGTGTTAGATTTTTATAATGTCAATTTGATGCAAGCTTATAGTTATTAATATTTGGAGTAAAAAATGAATAATAAAATTATTGGAATAGTACTTATCATTGCTGGGGCAGCATTAGCAATGTGGGGGTACAACATTTATGATGCCGCAGGCTCTCAAGTTAGCCGAGCATTAACTGGTGATGCTCCTATCGAAGCTTGGGCAGGAATGGTTGGTGGTGCTATTTGCGTTTTAGTCGGTATAACAAGACTAAAATAATTAATCCGCAATTCGCGGGTAAACGTTACTCGCGAATTGATCATTCCTAAACCGAAATCATTTCCGGCTTTTACTGCCATTCGTTTACCAATGTTAACCTAGGGGATTACATTTGTAATATTATCAATATGACAGAAATTACCGATACAGAATTTGAAGTTTTAGTAGCGCTACGGATTAAACCTAAGCTTCAGCCAATAGCATTATTGAGCAACTTAATGAAAATAAACCATGGCACGAAAAAAACAGTCAATACCCTGATAAATCGCCTTGTAAAAAACAAGCAATAGGCTTTAAAAACCAGGTCGCCATTAGCTTTATTTACATAAATTTTGAATCATTCAATGAAATATAATTTAGGTTAAACCTAAATTATGTTTATTAAACTCTTCCCACATCACTGCAGCTACTGGCCCTAAGGTAAATTCTTGCCTACGCACCATTCTAATTTCGCCCTCAATACTATATTCAAGCTCTTCTGGTTCTAAGGTCATTAGGGTACCAAGTTTAAGTTCTTCAATTATCATGCCCTCTGGGATATACCCCCAACCTAAGCCGGCCAATAACATTTGCTTTAAACTTTGAGTATCAAGCGTTGTCCACTTCCGACAGCCTTTAATTATGGTAAGTTCTTCAGTATCAAAGCTTAAGTCACTGTGTTCAACAACTAAATTAACATTAGACTTTAATTCATCAACGCTGGGCTTGTTATTAGTAAACAGATGTGGAGCTGCAGCCAACACTATCCTAAAATTGCTGATGGCAAACGAATCAAAATCACCTATCCCATAAAACGTCGGCCACCAAGGGCTAATGGCAATATCTACTTTATTTTTCTTTAATAAATCTAGAGGCCCAAACCTTGAACTGCCGATAATTTGAAATTCAGTATTAGGAAATTCTGATTGGCACTTTTTTAGTACCTGCATAACGATAGGGGCAGGATAGGTTGATTCATACCCTAATCGAATCTTTGACTCGCAGCCTGCGCCTAAATGTTTACCGAGACTATTAAGTTGGCTTGCTGAACGGATTAAATCCTTTGATTTTCGATAAAATAGCTTACCTTCCTCGGTTAAACTGACTCGGTAACTATCTCTATTTAATATTTCAAAGCCATATTCACTTTCTAGTTTTTTCAATGCCATAGAAAGCGCCGGTTGGGTTTTATGCAGTTGTTCGGCTGCTTGTTTCAAGGTTCCTGTTTCCACTATGCAACACAGGGTACGTATTTGATCTAGAGTCATATCATTTTGTTGCTTTTACATAAAGTCACAGTATTTTACAGTTATAAATATTATTTAACAACTTCATCAATTAATATAAATATTATTTTGATTTCGTTGGCAATATAATACTGCTAAGTTAGTCCTTAGAAGTTACAAGCCAGTTAACACTCCTTTAAGTGACATTTATTTTTCGACTAGTTTATCTAATCAAAAACTAGGCCGTTCACCTTCACAGTAATCTTTTGTTTCAAAAATTTAAAGAGGTTTTTATGTCTGGAGTTTGCCAGAATATTTTTTATGTCACCATTAGCATTCTATTGTTTTTTATTACCGGTTGTGAGCAAAGCTCGCAACTGGATAAATCCCAAGATATTAGACCCGTAAAAATCTTTACTGTCGCCAATCCGGTAAGTCAGGAATTTAGAAACTTTCCCGCGACAGTTGAAGCAAATGCCGATTCTAAACTAGCGTTTCGGGTCAGCGGTCAAATAAATGACTTTCCAATTTACGCTGGCAACCATGTTGAAAAAGGCCAATTACTGGCTCGCCTTGATCCAAAAGATTTCCAATTACAAATTGACGATCGTTTGGCCCGTTACGAATTAGCTAAATCACAATTTGTCCGCGCTGAGCAGTTGTTAAAACTAAAGCTAGAGCCACAATCGGTTTTTGATCAAGCGAAGGCAAACCTTTCAGTCGCTTTATCGTCGTTAAATGTTGCTAAAACTGAACTGGATTATACCTATTTAAGAGCGCCATTCGCTGGTCGAATTGCCAACTTGGCGGTTGAAAAATTTGAGCATATCCAGGCCAAGCAAATGATACTAACTTTGCAATCTCTTGATTTGATAGATATTTCGGTGCAAGTCCCGGAAAATATTACTTCCCGCTTAAAGCGAGGCACTGGTTACCAACCAACGGTGATGTTTGATTCACATCCAGGACAAGAATTCTTAATTGATTTAAAAGAATGGGATACCCAAGCAGCACCGTCAACATTAACTTATAAAGTGGTATTTAGTTTACCATCACCGCCAGGCTTTAATGTATTACCCGGCATGACCGCGAACGTTCGAGTTGACCTTTCGCAAGTTACCGACTCTAGCCAAACTCGTTACTGGCTACCAATTGGTGCGGTATTTATCCCTGAAAAAAGTCCAGTCAAGGCCAACAAACGATTTATCTGGTTGTTTAATGAAGACACCAATACGGTTAATAAAGCCGAAGTAACTGTGGGTAATATTAAAAATGACGGTATTGAAATTCTGTCTGGTATAAATACTGGCGATAGAGTGGTTAGTGCTGGAGTACATTTTTTAAGTGAAGGTTTACAAGTTAAGGCTTGGAACCGGGAAAGTGGCCTGTAATGAAACTTGTTGAATATTCTATAAAAAATAGCGTCACTAGCTGGATGTTTGCCCTTATCCTGTTGGTTGGCGGCATAGTATCGTATAACGATTTAGGCCGATTAGAAGACCCTGAATTTACCTTGAAAATGGCGATGATAAACACCCATTACCCCGGTGCTTCGCCACTGCAAGTTGAAGACGAAGTAAGCTATCCCCTTGAAAATGCTCTGCAACAGTTGCCCTATGTTGATTTTGTAACCTCAATTTCATCGGCAGGTTTATCGCAAATTGTGGTAGAAATGAAAAGCACCTATCGAAAAGATGACCTTAAGCAGATATGGGACGAGTTAAGACGCAAGGTTAATGATTTGGAAGCTATTCTTCCACCCGGTGTGCAAAGCCCGAGGGTTATGGATGACTTTGGTGATGTCTATGGCGTCTTAATGGCGGTTAGCGGTGATGGCTATTCTTATCAAGAGTTAAAGGATTATGTTGACTATCTTCGTCGCGAGTTGGTGTTAATTAAAGGTGTTGGCAAAATTAGTGTCGCCGGTGAACAGCAAGAACAAGTGATTGTAGAAATTACTCGTAATAAATTGGCGACCCTAGGAATACCGGCAAGTCGAATTTATCAGTTATTACAAACTCAAAATCAAGTATCTAATGCCGGCAAAGTGAAAGTTGGCAGCGAATATATTCGCTTGCACCCTAGCGGCGAGTTTCAAAATGTTGAAGAGTTAGCCGACTTAATAATTTCCAACCCAGGCTCAGCTGAACTCATTTACTTAGGTGATGTTGCCACCATTAGCCGTGGTTACGCTGAAGTACCAAACCATATTACCAATTATAATAACAAGCAAGCGCTGCTAGTAGGCATATCGTTTGCCTCAGGTGTCAACGTTGTTGAAGTTGGTAAGGCCATTGAAACTCGTATGCTAGAGCTGCAACATAGCCTGCCTCTAGGTATGGAAGTTAGCGATGTATACAATCAACCAGCAGAGGTTGATAAATCAATGCAAGGCTTTATGGTGTCGTTGGCTCAGGCAATTGCCAT
>CALJHL010000291.1 GCA_938075435.1 uncultured Thalassotalea sp.
AATCAACTCCCGCAGCTTTGCAGGCTTTTGCTAAAACCGTTTGCCCAAGGGCTAAGCCCGACAGAGTGGCGGTGTCAAAATTTACAAACGGATGAAATGGACTGCGTTTAATATTACAGCGCTCGCTGGCAGCATTAACAAAGCTTAAATCAAAGGCGGCATTATGAGCAACCATGATGGCGCGCTGGCAGTCGTATTCTTTCATCGCTTTTCGTATTTGCTTGAACATCGACTTTAACGCTTCATCTTCACTTACTGCACCGCGCAATGGGTTGGTGGGATCGATTCCGGTAAACTCTAGGGCCGCCGGTTCAAGGTTGGCACCTTCGAATGGTTCAACATTAAAACAAAAGGTTTCTTTAATCGAGATTAAGCCGGTATCTTCGTCCATATGCAAAATGCTGGCGGCAATTTCTAATAAGGCATCGGTTTGCGAGTTAAAGCCTGCGGTTTCAACGTCAACAACTACTGGGTAATAGCCGCGAAAACGCGATGCGAAAAGTGATTTTTTGTCTTCAGTCATAATTTATTTCAAAGATTAATGTTTAGCGCTTTAATAAGTTGGCGAATTATCGCAGATAAATACCCGTACTGCATTAAATAACTCGCTATTTAATTGTTAGATAAACTGTAGCAAATTCATTTTTTAGGCTTGCTATACATACTCAGCGCTGTACACTTAGCTGCAAAATTAATAGCATCATTGTTGATTTTATTAATCAAAAGCCAAGTCGAAATTGGCCTACCATACAACAAGATTGGAATTATTATGAACAATTTATTCGGGCGTTTATTTGCCACTATAATGTTATTTACCGCCGGCTCTGCCTACGCCGAAGTAAATGACGATTTAACTTATGCAAATTATAATCAAGTAAAAATTAGCCATGTGTATTTAGATTTAAGTGTTAATTTTGAAGAAAAAGCGTTGACGGGTTTTGCTGATTTATCACTTAACTGGTTAGTGAATGACAGCACGGTGATTTATTTAGATACTCGTGACTTAAAAATATTTAAGGTGATGGTAAAAAATGCCGATAATGGTTGGACTAAAGTTAATTTTAATTTAGCTGCTCGTGATGACGTTATGGGTTCGAAACTTACCGTTGATGCTGGTTTTCAAGCAGAAACCGTCCGTATTTATTATCAGTCAACGCCCGTTGCCTCTGGTTTACAGTGGTTAACTCCTGAGCAAACAGCCGGTAAAAAATATCCGTTTATGTTTAGCCAAAACCAAGCAATTCATGCGCGTAGCTGGATCCCTATTCAAGATACGCCGGCAGTTCGCTTAACTTACAATGCCCGCATTCAAACGTCGAAAGATTTATTAGCGGTGATGAGTGCTAACAATGAACCAACAACGGCTCGTGACGGCGACTACTTTTTTGAAATGCCACAAGCTATCCCTCCTTATTTAATTGCCATTAGTGTTGGTGATTTACACTTTAAAGCGATGAGTGAGCAAACCGGTGTTTATGCCGAATCTTATATATTAGATGCGGCAGCGGAAGAGTTTAGTGATACCCAAGCGATGATCACTGCGTCTGAAGCATTATATGGAGCCTATCGCTGGGGTCGTTACGACTTATTAATGTTACCTCCTAGCTTTCCATTTGGCGGCATGGAAAACCCACGTTTGTCATTCATCACTCCAACCGTTGTTGCTGGTGATAAAAGTTTAGTTAGCCTTATTGCTCACGAATTGGCCCATTCTTGGTCTGGTAACTTAGTGACCAATGAAAGCTGGCGCGATTTGTGGTTAAACGAAGGTTTCACTTCTTATGTTGAAAATCGCATTATGGAAGTTGTTTTTGGTCGTGACCGAGCGGTAATGGAGCAGGCTTTAGGGGTGAGTAGTTTACAAACCGACTTAGCTGATTTACCCGCCAATGATTCAATCTTGTACCTAGATTTACAAGGTCGTGATCCTGATGCGGCGTTTAGTAATGTTCCTTATGTAAAAGGTCAGTTGTTTTTGATCTTTTTAGAAGAGCGTTTTGGTCGTGAACGTTTTGACCCATTTGTATTGTCTTACTTCAATAGCTTTAGTTTTCAAAGTATTGGTACAGCCGACTTCCTTGCTTACTTAGATAAAAACCTAATTAGCAAATACCCAGGTGTAGTTACTCCTGAAGAAGTAAAAGAATGGGTATTTGGACAAGGCTTACCTAAAACAGTGCCTTCGCCGCAATCTGATACCTTTACTAAGGTTGCAGAGCTTTCCAGCCACTGGTTAGCCGCAACTAAGCAATTAAGCGATTTACCTACCGCAAATTGGACCGTGCATGAATGGTTGTATTTTATTAATGAATTACCACGTGATTTAGCTAACGACAAAATGGTTGAGCTTGATAAGCAGTTTAACTTAACGGTTAGTACTAATTCAGAAATCGCCCACGCTTGGTATTTGTTGGCCTTAAATAATGGCTACGATGTGGTAAAACCGCAATTAGAGCAGTACTTAATTAATATTGGTCGTCGTAAGTTGATTGTGCCGTTATATAAAAAACTTGCCGAAAGCGATGCTGGTTTAACTTGGGTAGAGGCTGTTTATGTAAAAGCCCGTCCGGGTTACCATCCATTAGCGCAGGGTACTATTGACGGTATTTTAACAAAATAAAACAGCCAATAGGGCAATAACCCTATAACGTTGTGATGAATAAAAAACCAGTTGCTCAGGCAACTGGTTTTTTGTTTTAAGGGACAGGGAATGAGGTGCTAGGAACGAGGGGCAGGGAATAAGGAACGAGGGGCAGGGAACGAGGGGCAAGTTTAGAATTTGGATTAGTAAATGTGTCTAAATCTGAACTACGAAAAGGTAAGTGTGTAGTGGTTAAATGCTCTAAACCATAACAGTAACCGACACCAGAAAACTAGCCTAGTACCTCGTTCCTAAAATTATAGGTGTGTGACCAGATAAAAGTGTTATATACCCGTGATCAATGAAGGTGCTTGATTTATACAATAATGAGGATCATGATATGCCTCATGAAAAAAGTAAATCTAACACCTGAACAAAAAATAGATCTTGAAGCCTTTCACGACACCAGTCGTGATAAGCGAGTT
>CALJHL010000292.1 GCA_938075435.1 uncultured Thalassotalea sp.
ATTCCCGGTGTTAGGGCAAGTTTAAGTGAACTTTAGCTATAACAATATGAGTGTGACTAATGCTAGGGAGTTAAAGAGATGACACTAACGCCCCCTTTGCGCCTTAGAAAACCAAATCTATATGATTAAAATTTAGCTCTATTTTCATTATGCGTTGTGACCCTTAGTTGCACGAGGCTCAAATATAGACTATATTTAGAACATTAAAAGTAAGGCAATAATGGATATTATTATGCGAGTAGAAACTATCAGTTACCTGAAAAAAAATGCGGCTAACCTTCCTCTCGAGGAGCCAATGGCAATTACCCAGAATGGTACACCAACCTATATTATTGAATCTTATGAAGATAGAATGCGTCGAGATGAAGCTATTGCTTTATTGAAACTGGCATCTTTCTCTGTTGACGATACGAATAACGGGCGTGTGATATCTAGCTCTGATCTCAAACAACGTTTGGTCAACCGTCGTTCGAATTTAAAGAACGAAAAATGATAAACAATGAAGTTCAGATACAATACACTGAAACTTTTAACAACCTTTTGAATGACCTTATCGATCACTTAAGTCCTTATTCCAGTGAAGAACAGGTTATTATTCGTGTTGAGGATTTCATCGAACGATTTGAAAGCCTAGTTAGTTACACTTCAACCGCTGCGCCGATATCTCAACCGCTGTTAGAGCTTGGTGTCCGTTCGTTTAGAGAATTCACAGCAGATGATTTCAGACTTATATACCGAATAAAAGAACAAGAAAATAGCGTCAGCATTATCTGTGATGTCATCATTTCACAAAAGCAAGATATACAACAACTTTTGATTAATTATTGCTTACTACACAAGTAAAATTTTTATGGTTTTTATATTCCGGAATGTGCCCCAAAGCACCTTATAAGTACGCTTGAAGGCTGCCATTAATATTCAAGGTCATTTTATGAATTATGTTGGTATCATGAAAACATTGGAAAGTAATAACTAGTTTTACTAAATAAACCCTCTCCTTAGGCTATCCATGCCTGTCGAGGATAAGTACATCCTTGTATAAAAAAAGGCAACGGATTATAAATCCATTGCCTTTCATCGGTAGCTTACAAAACTGGAGTTTACATTCGCTATTAGTCTTTCTTAGCGTGCTGTATGTCCCAAACACCGTGGCCTAGGTTTTGCCCGCGGTTTTCAAATTTGGTTAAAGGACGTGAGTCTGGACGTGGTACATAATCATTGGTTGCAGACAAGTTTTTAAAGCCTGGTGCGTCTTTCATATCATCTACCATACATTCAGCATAGTTTTCCCAATCGGTGGCCATATGAAATACACCGCCAATGGCAAGAACTCGACGTATGCTTTCAATAAACTCTGGCTTTACGATGCGACGTTTATGATGTTTGGCTTTATGCCAAGGGTCTGGGAAAAACAATTGCACGGTATCAATTGTGCCTGCGGGAATACAATCGGCGAGAATTTCTATAGCATCATGCTCATACACTTTTAAATTGCTTACGCCTTCTGCTTCGGCTTCACCAAGACAGGCACCAACGCCCGGACGATGCACTTCAATACCAATAAAGTTACGTTCAGGGGCCGCCTTAGCCATTGCTACCAGCGATTTACCCATACCAAAACCAATCTCGAGTGTTATTGGGTTATTATTGGCAAACAAGGTCGCCGCATCTATCATGCCGCCACTATGCGTTAAGCCCATTGTATCCCAAAGAGTTTCAATGGCACGAGCCTGAGCCTTAGTTAAACGGCCTTCACGTTTTACAAAGCTGCGAATTTTTCGGATGTATTTACCTTCCGCTTCGGCCTGTTCAATGGTTTTATGTTTTTGTTCGGGTTGGCTTTGCTTTGCTTTGTCGTTGCTCATAGTTTACTCGCACTGATGCTTCTGTTTTTACTTGGATACTTTTAGGGCGTGCATTATCCTGTTTTTAACAACAGAACTCAACAGCGCCCTAATATTTATAACGTCTTATTAATGTGATTTATAAGCTCTAAGCTTACGCCCACCACACATCATATAGATCAGATACTGCCACTGATTGCGCGCCGGCATCAGTTAGCCACTTCTCTACGACTTGACGGTTTTCATCGGTACATTTACCTAATTTTTGCGTACAAACTAAACCGTGCCAAATTAAGTCGCCTTCACCACCAAAGCCTAAGCCTTGGGTTTCCATAGCTTCGGCAAAAAATTTATCAATAAATTCATCAATAGCTGCGTTGCTAGTACCGTCTGCAAATTTCCAAGCGACGTCAAAGCCTAACTCTTGAAATTCATCAACGCGCATTTTTTTACGGATACGACGGCTACGATTTTTTGCTGGTTTTATTACTTCAGTCATACTGAACCTTTGTGTTTTATAAATAGTTGCGCGAAGAATAGTGTTTAATAAGCAGATTGCCAAGTTTTATTGCGATTAAATGAAATTATTTTGCCATAGATCAAGCCAGATAAAAGCGCTACACTCGCCCTATAACAACAAATATAATAGAAATGAGTAATGAATTTTAGTGACAACGTCTTAGCTTGGTTTACACAACAAGGCCGAAAGCATTTTCCATGGCAACAAAATAAAACTCCTTACCGAGTTTGGATTTCAGAAATAATGTTACAGCAAACGCAAGTAACAACGGTTATCCCTTTTTACTTACGTTTTATGGAAAGCTTCCCTACTATTACTGATTTGGCGAATGCCGATGAAGACTTGGTGTTACACCACTGGACGGGTTTAGGTTATTACGCTCGCGCACGAAACCTGCATAAAGCTGCAAAAATCATTCGCGATGATTATCATGGCAACTTTCCTGAAGATATTGACCAAGTTATTGCCTTACCAGGGATTGGGAGAAGTACCGCAGGAGCGATTTTATCATTAGCACTTGAGCAACATCACCCTATTTTAGATGGTAATGTTAAGCGTGTATTGGCTAGGCATTTTATGGTGCCTGGCTACCCGGCTAGCAGTGCTTTTGACAAACAGCTGTGGTTACTCTCTGAAAAACTCACACCGCAACTAGGTGTTGCTAACTTTAACCAAGCAATGATGGATTTAGGTGCCACGGTTTGTACTCGTGGTAAGCCAAAATGTAGCGACTGCCCATTAAAGGTTGACTGCCAAGCGTTTTACCATGAAAAACAAAGCCAATTTCCAGCAAAGAAGCCCAAGAAAGAAAAACCAGAGAAGAAAACCATTATGGTGATGTTTACCAATGAGGACTCGGTATTTATGTATAAACGCCCACCTTCTGGTATTTGGGGAGGTTTATGGAGTTTTTATGAAATAGACCAAGTCCAGCAATTGGCTAAATTAAGCGTTGATTTAGGTTTTGCAATTGTTAACCAACAACCGTTAAAAGAGTTTAGGCATACCTTTAGTCACTTTCATTTAGATATTACTCCGTTGGTGGTTGAAATTAATCCGAATTGTACAATTATTAATGATAATGACCAACAGCTTTGGTACCATCTCGAGCATGGTGCAAATATCGGTTTAGCCGCATCAAGCAAAACTCTGCTTGCCTTGCTCAGCAAAAATTAATCGGTAATCGTAAGTAACAATATTAAATAGCCCAACAGCATAAAGAGAATTAACTATGAGTCGCAAAGTATTATGTCAGCATTTCAATAAAGAAGATGATGGGTTAGATTTTCAATTCTACCCTGGTGAAATCGGCAAACGAATTTTTGATAACATTGGTAAAGAAGCTTGGGGCATCTGGCAAAAAAAGCAGACCATGTTAATAAATGAACATAAACTGTCAATGATGAATGCCGAAGACCGTAAATTTTTAGAAACCAACATGGTGGCATTTTTATTTGAAGGTAAAGAGCCTGAAATCGAAGGTTATACTCCAGAAAAGAAATAATTACTAAGTCGCTTTCAGATGGCCATTACCTGTAAAAGTAAGTGAGTTGTTAAATACTAGCCAACAATCGATGTTTTTTTAATCGAGCAATAGCTAAGTTGAATTAAAAACCAACAAACAGTAAAAAAAATCAAAAAAGTGGTTGACTGATAAGACGAAAAACAGTTTAATAGCGCCCGTCTTCAAGGCAAAGCTGAAAAGCCTAGCAAGTGAAGCGCCCCGATAGCTCAGTTGGTAGAGCAGCGGATTGAAAATCCGCGTGTCCCTGGTTCAAATCCGGGTCGGGGCACCATTATTTTAAGAGACAATGATTTATAATTGTTGTTTCGGTGCCAAAATATCGTTTAGTAGTTTTAAAAGATATAGCACACGGTTTCGTGTGCCGACTTAGCTCAGTTGGTAGAGCAACTGACTTGTAATCAGTAGGTCGCCAGTTCGACTCCGGCAGTCGGCACCATTCCTTCGTAGGAAGCAATAAGCCCTAACCTCGGTTAGGGCTTTTTTGTATCTGTCGATTGGTCGAATTCTATAGAAGATTCTATTAGCACCAATAAAACACTTTATCCCACTTATACTGCATCCTTTACTTGTTCTCATCCTGTTATACCAATTAGTTAATAGGCACGAAATACACACCTTTTTGAATTACCCTGTCTTGACCTGGTCAACTAAATTCAGTCACCCTAGTTAAGCAACCTTTTCTAATTCATTATCTACTGACTCAAAACTATTTGGGCTTTGGTAATCCAAATAAGAATGAAGCCTATGGCTGTTGAACCACATTGTTATGTAATTCAATATATCTTGTTGCGCATCATATCTAATGAAACTAAATAAAAAACTTACTAAGCGTTTTATTAAAAGGATTTAATATGCTTGATCAATCCATAAATAATAAAAGTATTGCTTTCGCAATATCAGGTAAAGAAAGGTTTAAATACCCTACAGAGTTCATACTTAACGCCATAAGCCCTTCGGTTTGGTTAAACGATCATGCTTTAACCAAAAAAGCCAAGGCTATCATCGAAAAAAGTAAACATGAGCAGGTGTCTCTTTATTTATCACTAGCAGATGAAACCAGGATGGGAGTTTATGGTTTTATGCATCTATTGGATGAAATTTAACCGCAAAATATCAACTGGCACTTCACTCATTATCCGTATGAAAACCATAATTCGGTTGGAATTATCTCACTACGAGATAACCTAAAGAAAATTTTTAACGGCTGGTTTATTGCAAATAAACAACTACTTGATTTTTCAACGCCTGATAACTTAATAGAACACTACAAAAAACTATCTATGTCACTAAATATAAAACAGCCTATTCCAGCGCAAAGTATAAAGTCAGCAATTCGATTTTTTTATAAAAATAAAAAAATTAATGAAATTAGTGATTTTATAGATAAAGTAAAAACTGACCTGCCCTCATCAGAACAAGCTTTTACTCTGATGTTGGCGAGCTATGTTGGCCATTATGATTCACCGGCAGCGGCATTAAAAGTGTTACAAGACTCTGAAAGTCGCTTTGCAAATTCTATTGAGTACATAAAAACTATCGCGGTTACCTATACGCAATTAAATGATCCAACACAGGCATTGCACTACTATGAAAAAGCCTTTGATTTGGCAAAAAATATAATTCGAATCAATGGCAAATCAATATAATAGAAGCTAAGCTACTAGAATTAAAACCCTAAAATATTATTGCAAGGGTAATTGCTGTGATATTTTTCATGGCGCGATAAAGTAAAAGAAATAATTGCTTATAAATCAAACAATTTAAAAACTATAGTAAACAACGAAATAATAAAAATTTAACCAGGGAATAATAATAATGTTAAAAATAAATGGATTGTCGAAAACTTATGATAATGGTGTGCATGCACTCAACAACGTTACCTTAGATATACCAAAAGGAATGTACGGTTTATTAGGCCCCAATGGAGCCGGTAAATCTTCATTAATGCGCACGATTTCAACGTTACAAGATGCCGACAGCGGCTCAATTACATTCGACGGTATTGATGTATTCGCCGATCCGCAAAGTTTACGCCAACGTTTAGGTTATTTACCCCAAGACTTCGGCGTTTATCCCCGCATTAGCGCCTACGATTTGCTTGACCATATGGCGATATTAAAAGGTATCGACAATAAAGGCGAAAGAAAGGAAGCCGTTGATGGCCTATTGGCCCACACTAACTTATATCAGCATAAGAAAAAGGCGGTTAGTGGTTTTTCCGGTGGTATGAGACAACGTTTTGGTATTGCTCAAGCCTTATTGGGTGATCCAGATTTATTAGTTGTTGATGAACCTACTGCCGGTTTAGATCCTGAAGAGCGTAATCGTTTTCATAATTTATTGGTGAGTTTAGGAGAAGAAAAGGTAATTATTCTTTCGACCCATATCGTTGATGACGTTTCTGAGCTGTGCCCAAATATGGCGGTACTTGCCGAAGGCAAAATTTTACTCGAAGGCAACCCTATCGAATTAACCAATCAACTTAATGGCCAAATTTGGCGTAAAATTGTCAGTCAACAAGAAGCCTTAGAAATAGAGAAAGCTATGACGGTGATCTCAAAACGCTTGTTTGCTGGCCAAACGATTATTCATGTTTTGGCAGAACAAGCGCCAACAGGCTTTGAAACAACACCGGCAAATTTAGAAGACGTGTATTTTTCTACCCTTCATTCTCACCGAAGTGCAGCATAAGGAGTTTGCTATGTTAGCCAAAATGTTTATGTTTGAATGGCGTTATTTTATTCGTCAGCCGTCGTTTTATGTTACCAGTATCATTTTTTTCTTGCTTACTTTTTTTGCTACCGTAAGTGACAATATACAAATTGGTGGTGGTGGCAATGTTCTTTATAATGGCCCATTCTCTATTGCTCAAACCCTTTGTATTATGGGGCTTTTTGCAATGTTTTTGGTGGTTAACTTTGTTGCCAGTACCGCAACACGGAATGACACCTCAAAAATGTCAGAAATCCTCTACAGTAAACCAATAAATCCTATTAGTTATCAGTTAGGTCGTTTTTTAGGTTCATTTGCTATGGTGGCGACGGTTTTTGCGTTTGTGCCATTAGGTATTTTAGTGGGCACTATAATAGGCGGCATGGCTGGCTGGGTAGATGTTGAACGATTAGGTGACACCAATTTAAGCTATTATTTTACTGCATACTTTTATCTTGCCTTACCGACATTACTGGTTTTGTCTTGCATGTTTTACGCGGTGGCAATTCGCTTTAAAAGCATGATGGCTGTCTACCTTGTTGCGGTTGGCTTTTTTATTCTTTATACCATCGCCGGACAATTGTTTTCAGATCCCGAATATCGAATGATTGTTGCCTTGGCAGACCCGTTTGCATTAAACACATTTGCTGAAGTGACTCGTTACTGGACAATGTTTGACAAAAATAATACCACGGTAGAATTAAGCGGATTGTTGTTGCAAAACCGGGTTATATGGCTAGTAGCCAGCTTTATTATTATGGCGTTATTTGGTGGTTTCACTCGTAAAGTTAAATTAAGCCAAGATAAAGTAAGTAAAAAGGAAAGACAGGCCGTTGCAGACAACGGTGAGCATGCATTGAATAACCGAGTGAATTATAAAAGTCAGGGGGTTAAAACTGCGGCTCATTTACTATTAAGAATTAAGTTTGAAATCAAACAAGTAATTTTTAGCGCCCCGTTTCTGGTGTTAGGCGCTTTTACCATCTTTGCATTAGTCGCACCATTAATTGACCCAAGAGAAATGTTTGGCACACCAAATTGGCCAATTACGCAAACCATGGTTCAGTTAATAGCAGGCTCTACCGGCATGCTAATGATGATAGTTCTCGCTTATTACAGCGCCGAAATTGTCTGGCGAGAACGTAATTCAGGCATGGGAGATATCGTTGATTCGGCGCCAGTGAATAATATTACTTTTTGGTTGTCAAAAATTATTGCTATCAGCTTAGTATTAACCCTGCTGTATGTTTTTGGTGTCGCTGTAACCACCTTAAATCAACTTATTAGAGGCTATGATAATTTAGAGCTTTCTCAATATGTTATCCGACTCGGTTATGTCAATTTAGTGCCCATTATTATGACCGCTGTACTTGCTTTCTTTTTACAAGTGGTTAGTCCTAATAAATATGTCGGCATGTTGCTGTTTGTGCTTTATATCATTTCAACTATTGTATTAAGCAACTTTGGCTTTAGTCACAATATGTTTCAGTTTGCTGGTGCTCCACAAGTGTTTTATTCTGATATTAATACTTATGGTGATTTTCTTGGCACTCATTCATGGTACATGCTGTATTGGCTGGGAATGACCATTATTTTATCGGTGTTAACCTACGCCTTATGGCATCGTGGCCCTGCCCAACCATTAAAAGCTCGTATCAAGAACATCGGCTATTACTTGGGTACCTCAGGAAAAATTGCCCTTGCGATAGGTATAGCGCTATTTATTGGTACTGGTAGTTATATACATTACAACACCCGCGTATTGAATGAATATGTTATTCAAGATGATTTTCAAGATCTTCGTGCTGACTTTGAAAAAGCCTATGGGCAATATAAAAATGATGAAATCCCGACAATAACTAAAACCCATGCCAAAGTTGATATTTTCCCTAGTGAGCGTCGTATTGACGCAACAGCAGATATTACCGTGGTAAATAACAGTGACCAAGCGATTAAGCGTTTTTTAGTTTCGCAGCCGCGTTTCTCAAAAGAATGGCAAGTAAATATTAAGGGTGGAGAAGTTAAAGAAATTGATGATAAATATAAAATAGCTTGGTTTGAATTTGATGCACCATTACAACCGGGAGAATCAAGAACTGGTCAACTGAAAGCTCATCGCAAACATCAAGGTTTTACCGATGGTGGCAATGACTTTATGGTGGTTGAAAATGGTACTTTTATTGATAACTATGAACTATTTCCGGTTTTTGGCTACCGACAAGACTGGCAATTAACCGACCGACACGAACGCAGGAAACGTGACTTAGAGCCAGTAAAACGCGCTAATAAATTAGAGGAATCGCAATATTACAATGAAAGTTTCTTTGGCAAAGGCGTTGGCTTTATAGACTTTGAAGCTACGGTTTCAACAAGTGAAGACCAATTTGCAATTGCTCCTGGTTATATTCAAAGTGAAAAAGTCGAAAATGGTCGGCGCATCTTTCATTATAAAATGGATTCGCCAATGGTGAACTTCTATTCGGTAATGTCCTCGCGTTTAGAAACCAAGGCAGAGTTGTATAACGGCGTTAATATCGAAGTATATTATCATATAGAGCATCACATGAACGTTGATCGTATGATTGAATCAGTTCGAGACTCTATTGATTATTTCACTGCACAATTTGGCCCTTATCAGCATAAACAAATGCGTATTATTGAGTTCCCTGGTTATCGCTCATTTGCACAAAGTTTTGCTAATACCGTGCCATATTCGGAAAAAATAGGCTTTATTAGTGACGTGCGTGATCCTGAGAATATTGATCCTGCATATTATGTAACCGCTCATGAAGTTGCTCATCAATGGTGGGGTCAT
>CALJHL010000293.1 GCA_938075435.1 uncultured Thalassotalea sp.
CTGTTTGTGATGTGATGAATGGTTTATTCTCACACCCATAGGCATTTGAATTTAGAAAAAATGAGAAAAGAATAATTAAGGCTAAATATTTCATCAACACTCCTTGTAACTTATAACGCCTCAATAAGAGGAAATTTATAGCTGGCTAAAATGTTGAACGCAGTGAAAACAGCCAGCTGTAAATTTTCCTGCTTGATTGCCTTGTTAGGTACGTTCTTTAAAGATAGCCATTAAAGCTACACTTAGTGCTAAAAATAAGGAGCCTGTTAAAGCAATTACATACCCCAAAAGCACTGAATAAACACTAACGCTATTTGTATCATCATTTGCATACAATAGAATCAATCTGGATGTGACAATGATAAAGAAAACTATAAACAAGTATTTAAAGCCAACCTTCCAATAACGATTAAAGTTATCTATTTCTGATGATTCTAGAATTTTAAACACTTAGTACCTAACAGCTTATTAGAACGAAAAAAAATGTGCTTCCGCAAAGGTATTCTTTCATTCGGTTATTAATATATGTATTAATTTATAAGTTTTTACCTATTAAATAAAGACTTAATTATTTTTATTGGAGAAAGGTGCAAAAATGATGCATTTGCCCTTTGAAATGTGGAATATTTTAAATTTAATACTATTTCCTACTATTTTTGCTGGGTTGGTAATTACTTAAACAATGGCGGATACATTTTTGGTCGCGACACTGCGGTGTATTGGCAGGCAGTATTTTTAGTTTCTGGTATATTAATTTAAATTCGTTCGCAATCGCATTTGCACTTCAGTTTTTCAACTATACTTAAGCTTCATCGATTAAAAAGGAATTTAATTATGAAATCTAAATTTTTAGATCGTGTAAAGGAATACATGTGGACTCGCCGCTATGCCAAACGCACCATTGAAACTTATATTTATTGGGTGAAAGCCTATATAAACTTTAACAATAAAGCCCATCCAGAAAAGCTCCATAACAATGAGGTTGAGCTATTTTTAACCTTTTTGGCGAACGAGCTGCATGTTGCCCCAAGAACCCAAGCATTAGCGCTAAACTCGTTAGTGTTTTTGTATCGAGAGGTTATTTGTAATCCATTAACTCTAAAGCTTAATTTTAATAAAAGCAGCGCCCCCACCAAATTGCCGGTGGTGCTGACAAAGGCAGAGGTTAAGCTGTTTTTTAATTTGCTAACGCCAAAAATGTTGCTGCCTTGTCAATTAATGTATGGCAGTGGTTTAAGGTTAATGGAAGTGGTGCGGCTAAGGGTTCAGGATATTGATTTTGACTATCTTTCTATTCAAGTTTGGCAAGGTAAGGGTGGTAAGAATAGGCGAGTTACCTTGGCAAAAGAATTGGTTAAACCATTAAAGTTGCAAATCGAAAAAGCCAAAGCATACGTGGATCAAGATTTGCTAAACCCTGAGTATTGCGGTGTTTGGTTACCGTTTGCACTAGCTAAAAAATACCCTAGTGCGCCTAAGGAACTAGGCTGGCATTTTTTGTTTCCATCAAACCGGTTAAGCGCCGATCCTGATGGTGGTTATTTAAGGCGGCATCACTTTTCCCATAGTAATATTCAAAAGGCCGTGCGGCATACGGCTAAGCAAGCGCAAATTCAGAAACAAGTAACTTGTCATACCTTGCGTCACTCTTTTGCTACCCATTTATTAGAGCGGGGGGCCGATATTCGCACCATTCAAGAGCAACTCGGTCATAGCGATGTACGCACCACCCAAATTTATACGCATGTGATTGAACGCGGCGCTAATGGCGTGGTTAGCCCATTGTCTGATTTATTATAATTGCTAATATTCGGTGCTTTGTTGTATTAGGAGCATATCCTCGGCTCAGGCAATCCATGCCTGTCGAGGATCAGTACGTATATGTACATAAAAAAGGAGCGTTTAAGCTCCTTACAATTATATAGCATGGGTTGTGCTATTTTTTACTCGGACGAGACCAACCTTGAAGGTTACGTTGTTTGGCTCTGGCTACCGCTAATGCGTTATCTTCAACGTCTTTGTTAATGGTGGAACCGGCGCCTGTGGTGGCCATTTTGCCAATCGTGACTGGCGCCACTAATGAAGCATTAGAGCCAATAAAGGCACCATCACCAATAATGGTTTTTGATTTATTTACGCCGTCGTAGTTACAGGTAATGGTACCGGCACCAATGTTCACCTTTTTACCTATTTCGGCATCACCAAGGTAGGTAAGGTGTCCGGCTTTAGCGCCTTCACCCATGGTGGTGTTTTTCATTTCAACGAAATTACCGACGTGCGAGTTGGTATGCATTACGCTACCAGGGCGAATACGTGCAAACGGCCCAGCCGAACACTGCTCGCCAATAATGGCATTTTCAATAATACTGTTCGGTTTAATCGTTGCACCCTGGCCTATTTGGCTGTTAATAATAATGCAATTGGCACCAATACTCACATCATCGCCTAAGCTTACTTGCCCTTCAAAAATACAATTGACGTCAATTTGTACTTCACTGCCAACGCTCACGTTGCCGCGAATATCAATACGGCTTGGATCGCGCAAACTGGCACCTGCTATCATTAACGCTTCGGCTTTACGCAGTTGGTAAGCGCGCTCTAACGCCGCTAATTGTACGCGGTTGTTGGCGCCTTCTACTTCAATTTCGCTATCAGGGTGGGCGGTGGTTATGCTTTTGCCTTCACCGTGCGCCATGGCAATAATGTCGGTAAGGTAATATTCGCCTTGAGCGTTTTCATTCGACAAGTTACCTAACCAGCGTTTTAAGTCAGCGCCATTGGCAAGCAATATGCCGGTATTACACTCGGTTATTAGCAATTGCTCTGCTGATGCATCTTTTTGCTCAACAATACCCACTACGCTGCCGTTAGCGCGCATAATACGGCCATAGCCGCTTGGGTTTGCCAGTGTTACGGTTAATAACGCCATACCATTGTCTTGTTTTGCGGCAATTAATTTTTCAATGGTCGACACTTTGGTTAATGGTACATCGCCATATAACACCAATACATCTTCGTCATCGGTTAAGAATGGGCTTGCCATATCAACCGCATGACCAGTACCAAGTTGTTCGGCTTGCTCAACATAGGTTAAGTCGTCACCACTTAGTCTGCTTTGCAGTAATTCACCGCCAAAGCCATACACTACATAAATGTTATCGCTGTTTACCGAGCGGGCACTGTCGATTACATGTTCAACCATAGATTGATGGGCAATAGGGTGCAAAACTTTAGGCAGATTGGAGCGCATACGAGTGCCTTTACCCGCCGCTAAAATAATTACTGAAAGTGACATACAAGATCCATTTTAATTTACTTGCGGCTATTTTAACGGCTATTGCCAATAAACTCTATTTGTATTGATTAAATATGGTGTTTATTTATATTTATTTTAGGCAAAAAAAAGACACCGCTAGGTGTCTTTTAAAGAGTGTTAATTAGGCAAAGCCTGATTATCTCTTGTATTTGTTTGCTTCTTGGATAACACGTAATTGCGCTACAGCTCTGGCTAGTTCTGCTGCAACTTCTGCATAATCAACATCGCCACTGGCGTTGTTAATATGTTCTTCAGCACGTTGCTTAGCAT
>CALJHL010000294.1 GCA_938075435.1 uncultured Thalassotalea sp.
CCCTAACTGGGATAGTAATAATCCAGATCCTGCAACAAGTAGCGCGCCATACAGGATTTACAATATTGGCAGTAACAATCCAGTAGAACTGATGGATTATATTGAGGCATTAGAAAAAGCACTTGGGAAAACTGCAGGGAAAAAACTTTTACCATTACAACCTGGAGATGTACTAGATACTTATGCTGATGTGGATGATCTCATTGAGCAGTTTGGTTATAAACCGAGCATGAGTGTTAAGCAAGGTGTTGAGAATTTTGCTAAGTGGTATAAGGAATATAATAATATTTAATCAATGAAAAACACACTCCATTCTTCATCGAAAGTAAAAAATTTGGACAATAAGAAGGCTTCTAGCACTGGTGTGTTTGACTCTGTAATAAATGTCACAATCATGCATAACTCACTCATACATCTGTTTTGGTTGATTAAATAACCAAGAGGTATCATTATGAATAAAGAATTAACAAGTAAAAAATACTGGTATGAATATTGGAAAAGTAAGCCAAAAATTGATAGTTCAATTATTGCAAAAGATTTTTTATTTCATGAAGTATTAAATAAATATATTCCGAAAAAAGAAAAGATAACCTTTCTTGAAATAGGTGGATATCCCGGTAAATGGGCTATTTTTTTTGCAAAATATTGGTCTGCAAATTCAACATTATTGGATCGTTATATCGACCGGGAAGTAATCCAGGCTTTATCAAAAACTAATGCAGTAGAAGATATCAATATTATTGAGGGTGATGTATTTGATTTAAGCGTAGATAAAAAATTTGATGTAGTAATGTCTGTTGGCTTTATTGAACACTTTTCAGATGTTCCTAGTGTTGTTGACAAGCATGTTGATTACCTTAAACCAAATGGAATACTCATCATGACCGTCCCAAATCTTTTAGGATTAAATGGCCTTCTCCAAAAAGTAGTGGATAGAGAAACATACGACACACACTTTTTAGAAACGATGTATGACCAAAAATTAAAGGAAATTGTGAGTAGTAGAGGCCTTGATATTGAGTACATTAGCTATCACAGTAAGTTTGGGGTGTGGCTGGAAGATATTAATAATAAGCCTAGATGGGTTCGACGTTTGGTATATTTGATTAATATTATTGGAAAATTTTTAGTGAGGTTTGAATCAAGAGTCTTCTCGCCTTATTTAATAGTTGTTGCTAAAAATAAAAACATCTAAAGAAGATAATAGCTGCGCAAATAGCGGACGATGTTATCTATCCGCTATTTTAATTAAACTCTCTTGGTCTGTAATTTCAACGATGTTTGTGAGCTATATTAGCGATTATAATCACGACATACGCATTAGAGGTTAACTATGGATATTCTTTTTGTGGCAAATTGGTCAGCACCAAATATTGTAGGTGCTAACTATGCATCATCAGGTGTTCAACTGGAGTTGTCAAAACGTAAACTTAATATTGGAGTATTGTCATCATTTGTTGGCCATCATCCAGCGGAGAATAATACTAAAGACCTTATAGTAGGTGGCCATAGTCTTGTAGAACTTAAGTCTAACTCTATGGCCTATCTTATGCCATCACTACCCGCAGGTTGGTCTGCTCGCCACATTCATAGTGCAGACTGGAATGAGGCAGTTCAATGGGGCGTTGCGCTGCTCAAAAAGTACAATCCCAAAATAATTCATATTCAGCAATGGCAAAAGTTCTGGTGGATGGCTGAAGCTGCTAATAAATGCTCGATACCATATAACTACACACCTTATGATTTTGGACTAATTTGTGCAAGAACGGTACTTATTAAAAGTGATGGAAGTAAGTGCGATGGGCCTATCAATGATGCAACATGTAAGAAGTGTATATATGGTGGCAGGGGTAGAGTAGGTAAATTAAACGAAAACTTGGTTAAAGTTCCAATTTTTAGAATTATATTGAAACTGTTATTAAAATATTTTCCCAGGCTAAAGCTCCATGAGAGAGGTGTCGTCGTAGACCCTATTCGCACCAGATTAAAGAGTGACCGCGAGCGTTTGTATCGCCTGCTGACTAATTTAGATTATTTAATCGTAAATTCTAATTTTGCTAAAAATATATTTAGCTCTAAAGCCAAAATTAATAACGTTGTATTAATACCGTGGTTTCAAAACTTAATAGTTTCAAATTCTGAAAAGACAAAAGTATCCAAATTAACAAAAATTGGCTTCATTGGGCGTATATCACCAGAGAAAGGTCTCGAGATTCTGTTAGAGGCTATTAATAGAGTTAATAGAGTTCCAGATATTCATATCAATGTTGTTGTTGCTGGTGATTTATCTAGTCGGTATGCGACCCAACTGAAAGAAAGCTATACAAGCTTAGACATAGAATGGCTGGGGTGGGTTGACAACAAAATCCTGCCAGAAGTTTATAAGCAAGTAGATATGGTTGTAGTACCATCAATATCTTACGACAATGGGCCAATTACAATTATGGAGGCTATAGCTACAAATACTCCAGTAATTGTGTCTAATAATGAAACATTAATGACTTATTTGAAAAATATTAAAACAGAGCACACCTTTGAATCAGGGTCCTCAGATTCATTGGCAAAATTAATATTAAAGTATGCGAGAGAACCTAAAATGATTAACGATTACATATCTGAAATGCCAGAACCCGTCACAGTCGAGATGTATGTTGATCAACTTATACAAACTTATCACTTAATTTAAATGTCTATAATTAAATAAATCTATGCAAATTATAAAAAAAATATTATTTATCTTGACTCCAGCCGAGCGTAAGCGGGCAGGTTTAGTGTTAGTTATGATCTTGATTATGGCCTTTCTAGATATGCTGGGAGTTGCTTCGATCATGCCGTTTATGGCGGTACTAGCCAATCCCGAAGTCATTGAAACTAATACAATTTTACATGCTGCTTATAATGCATCTTATGTATTTGGTGTCTCTACTCCCCAACAGTTTATTTTTATGCTTGGCATCCTGGTTTTTGTGATGCTTGTTTTAACCCTATCCTTTAAGGCGTTGACTAACTTCGCGCAAACTCGCTTTGTCTTCATGAGAGAATATAGTATTGGTAAGCGGCTTGTGGAGGGTTATTTACACCAGCCTTATAGCTGGTTTTTAACTCGCAATAGTGCGGATCTAGGCAAGAATATCCTCTCCGAGGTTGCGCAAGTCATTACTTATGCCTTGGGACCCATTGCGAATATTATTGCCTCAGGTGCTGTGGTTTCGGCTCTCTTATTATTATTGGTTATTGTTGACCCAAAGCTTGCACTTACAATTGGCTTAGTACTTGGTTTAGCTTATAGCCTAGTTTTTAAATCCACTGGTAAGCTATTGAGTCGTATAGGAAAAGAGCGCTTAGCGGCGAATGAGGCACGCTTTTTAGCTTTAAATGAAGCTTTTGGTGCGGCAAAGGAAGTGAAAGTGGGTGGCCTTGAACACATTTATATTCAGCGTTTTGCTGAGCCAGCTAAAATCTATTCCAAGAACATGGCTACCGCTACTATTATTGCCACTCTGCCTCGTTTTGCACTAGAACTTATAGCCTTTGGTGGAATGTTGATAGTTGTTCTCTATCTAATGGTTAAAAGTGGCAATTTTGCGACCGCGGTACCTGTAATTTCTCTGTACGCCCTTGCTGGTTATCGGTTGATGCCGTCATTGCAGCAGCTTTATTCCTCGGCTACACAATTGCGGTTTGCTGGATCAACTTTAAATGGCTTGCTTGCAGAATTAAAGAGTATTCAACCTAAAAAAACCAGTAGCGGTAATAAAGCTTTGCCGCTGAGTCAAGCTATTACCTTAAATAATGTAACGTATCACTACCCCAATACAAGCGATGCTGCCATAAAAAATATGAATCTAACCATACTTGCTAAGAGCAGAGTAGGGTTCGTTGGAACAACTGGAGGGGGTAAAACCACCACGGTGGATCTAATATTAGGGCTGTTGGAAGTTCAAGAGGGCGCGTTAGAAGTTGATGGCCAGGTAATTAATAATAAAAATCGCAAAGCTTGGCAGTCATCTATTGGTTATGTACCTCAGCATATTTATCTGGCAGACGACTCAGTTGAGGCTAATATTGCCTTTGGTGTTGCGCCCGAAGATATCGACCAAGTTGCAGTTGAACGTGTCGCCAAAATCGCCGACCTGCATGGCTTTGTAACCAAACAATTACCCGATCAATATAAAACCAAGGTAGGTGAGCGTGGCGTGCGGCTATCAGGTGGCCAGCGCCAGCGTATTGGTATTGCTAGGGCGTTGTACCTTAATCCACAAGTGCTTGTACTAGATGAAGCTACCAGCGCTTTAGATAACTTAACTGAACAGGCTGTAATGGAAGCTGTGCATAACTTAGGCCAAGAGATCACAGTCATTATGATTGCGCATCGCCTAAGCACAGTTAAGAAATGCGATACTATTTTCTTTCTAGAAAATGGTGAGCTGACAGGCCAGGGTAGTTTTGCAGAATTACTTCAATCCAATGAGCGTTTTAGGGCTATGGACGCAACTTGATTATTGACATTGTCAATATCTGTAAATTTTAAAGGTGGGTTCAAAATATGTTATTTAAGTTGATTGGTAATGACACTGATAGTGTAAGGGTTAAGTGGGTAAAGGATAATCTTTTAAGCATTACTAAAGGCTATAAAATATTAGATGCAGGGGCAGGAGAACTTAGATTTAAACCTGATTGTGATCATCTACAATATTGTGCGCAGGATTTTGGGCAGTATGAAGGTACTGGTGATCAAGGACTGCAAACGGGTAATTGGGATAATACTCGTCTCGACATTGTGTCAGATATTACTGATATACCGGTAGATGATAAATCTTTCGATGCAATACTATGCACCGAAGTGCTCGAACATGTTCCTGATGCTGTTTCTGCACTGAAAGAATTTACTAGAATATTGAAGCCAGGTGGAGTCTTGCTTATTACTGCACCATTTGCCTCTTTAACTCATTTCGCACCATATCACTTCGGTGGTTACAACAAATATTGGTATGAATATCATCTCCCTAGATTAGGTTTTGATATCAAAGTTCTTGACCACAATGGCTCATGGTTCTATTTTGTTGCACAAGAGCTTCGAAGAAGTCGCTTTATGGGAGAAATGTACTCATCAAAGGTTGTAGGGTTAATTACACGTATTGCTGTTATACCAATTATAATACTGTTAACTATTCTCTCTCGATTTGATCGAGGGTCTCATGAAGCCCTTTGTTTTAACTACATGGTTCGTGCTGTCAAGAAAACCTAGAGCATTTTAGATTACTTTGGTTGTTATGTTATGGATATGAAGACCTTAAAAGATAAACTAAAAAAGTTTAAGTTAGTTTATGCATTCAATGCACGACTCAAATCATTTCAGTTAAAGTATGGATTACGGAGTCTTACCCGTCTTGATTATTGATATTGTCAATATCTGTAAATTTTAAATGAGCGTATAAAATATGTTATCTAAGTTAATTGACAATGATACTGATGAGGTAAGAATTAAATGGGTGGAGCACAGCCCAGGCAGAATTGCCACGGCATGTAATATATTAGCTACAGGAGCAATAGGGCCTATTTTGAAAATTGATTTTGATCTTTTGCATTATATCGAACAGGATCTTGCTCATTATGAAGGTACAGGCGGTGAAGGAACTGCTAGGGATCACTGGGATGATTTGAAGCGGAAAACAATAGGATTTCGAGTGCCATTGTCGGTGAAATTACTCGCCCCTGCTAAAAATATATGCCTATCCCTGCATGTGAGGAATTCAAAATGAGGTTAGCCTTAATTGTTGATAATGAAACAGTAGATTATCATACGTTTATGCTATACAAATCTCTGGTAGGTTCGGAGAAAATTGAAGATATTTTAGTAATTACTCAAAATAAAAATAGTAAACGCCCTGTAAAGATGGAGGGAATATTTTCCCGTTTGCTTACAATGATAAAGGAGCAAGGTTTTCAATATCTGCTTTATGCATTCGCCTACAAATTCATCATTACTATTGAGCGGTTCAGATACAAAAAGCTTGTTGGTGATGATCTGTATAGAAAGCTACTCTCAACTTATGACCTGAGCCAGGAGCCCGTCACTTTTATAGATATAAAGCCTATTAAAAGCAAAAGTGGATTATTTTATCGATTTGAAAAAAAAGATATCGATATTATTAAGGAATCAAATATCGATCTTCTAATAAGATGCGGTAGTGGAATATACAAAGGCGATATACTGTCTTGCGCTCAATTTGGAATAATTTCATTTCACCATGGCGATAATAGGAAATACCGGGGGGGGCCTGCTGGTTTTTGGGAGGTTTTGGAAGGCGAGGAATATACGGGTTTTATAATCCAGAAACTCACTGAAGACTTAGATGGCGGTGATGTTTTAATGCGCGGTGAATTCTCAACCCAAAACTATTACATAGCGAATCAACTAGAACTCTGGAGAAAATCTACAACTTTTCTATTCAATATACTCGAGAAAATTGCACAGTCGGGCAGCTTGCCATCACCAGAGGAGTGTGTTCCTTATAGTCGAAAGCTCTATCGATATCCCAAGGTTTCTGACCTTCTTTCGTATATCACACTGGTATACTGCAGAATTTTTATAGGCAAAATTGCATCATTAAAAAAAGTTATCTATAAAGAAAATTACTTTTTACTTTATGCTAAATTAACAAACTGGACTAATCTGAGTTTTAGACACTTGGAAGTAGTACCGCCAGTCTCGGGTCGGTTTTTTGCGGACCCCTTTGCTATAAAACACAAAGATGATCATTATCTTTTCTTCGAAGACTATAGTATCAATGATGGCAAGGGAGAAATTTCCTGTATGCGGCTTGTGAACGGTAGGATGGGGGAGTATAAAAAAGTTTTAAAGTCGAGACATCATTTGTCTTTTCCTTTTGTTTTCGAACATGACGACCAAGTATTTATGGTAC
>CALJHL010000295.1 GCA_938075435.1 uncultured Thalassotalea sp.
AAAAACCATTGAACGTGAAGTGGTAAATCCAATTATAGAACGCTTAAAGCCTTATATGGATGGCACAAAACAACCGGCACTTAAAAACTATTACTTATTTTCGGGACCATTTGGAGGAAATCTTGGAGTTAGAGCCAAAGATCAAAGCCAAGTGGCAGAGTTGTTACGAATCATTAAAGACGAAGTATTGGTTGATTTACCCGATACCAGAGCATTTGCTATGCAGGGTAACTTATTTGGCGGCTTTGGCGGCGGCAGGCAAGTCCAAATTCATTTACAAACAACCGATCAAACCGCATTGAAAAATGCCGCACGGCAAGGAATAGACTGGGTTAATGAAGCAATTGAAGGAGCCAATGTACAAGCTAACCCAAATCCTGAAATGTCAGCCCCAGAATTAAGATTAACGCCCAAAGATAGGAATATTCTTGAACAAGGCTGGTCTCGTCGTGATCTAGGTCAGGTAGTGAGAACTTTAGGAGATGGTTTATATGTCGGCGAATACTTTAATGGTAATAAACGCTTAAATATTATTGTTAGATCGAATGGTTTGAATGATCCTGACAATTTAGGTGATGTGCCATTAGTAACGGGATCGGGTTCGATTACTCAGTTGTCTGAGTTGGTTGATATAAATAGAACCGTTGGCCCAAGTCGATTAACTCGTATTGACGGTAATCGCACCATTACCCTAAACGTAAATCCACCTGAGGGTTGGTCTTTAGAGGAAACAATTGCGGTTTTAAAAGCGGAAGTAGAACCTAAGTTAAGAGCAGCGTTACCCCAAGATAGCTCTATTGTTTATGGTGGTAGTGCCGACCAATTAGAAAAGGCCATTACCACCATGAGTGAAAATTTCATTTTTGCTTTAGTTATCTTATTTCTATTAATGGCGGCTTTATTCAAGTCAGTTAAAGACAGCGCTTTAGTGCTAATCACTATACCTCTTGCAACCGTTGGTGGGATTTTAGCCTTACAAATATTAAACCTATTCGTATTTCAGCCATTGGATTTATTGACCATGATCGGCTTTGTTATTTTACTCGGCTTAGTGGTAAATAATGCAATATTGTTGGTTCACCAAACTCGAACTGCGCAAGCGCAAGGATGTAGCCGACCAGTTGCCGTACAGCAAGCGTTGGCGTTACGGTTACGACCTATCTTTATGAGTACCGCCACCAGTTTTTTCGGGATGTTGCCATTGCTGCTTATTCCCGGTGCAGGCAGTGTTATTTATCGTGGTTTAGCTGCCGTTATTGTTGGCGGTTTAGCAGTAAGTACAGTGTTCACCATTATATTATTGCCTTGTTTACTATTGTTACAACGCAATGATTTTATTTTTAGAAAAAATCGTCACCCCCAGCCATTAATTGCAGCGAATTTAACTACTTTGTCGGCTAATTCAGAAATTAAAAATTAAGGATCGATCATGAGAAAATCATTATTATTTTTTACCGCGAGTATAATACTAACAACTAATTTAGTTGTTGCGGCTGAACAGCCAGCTAGCTTAGTCAGTGTTGAACTTGCAAAAGAGCAACAAATAAAACCGAGTATCTGGTTACCCGGCAATGTCGTTAGTCGAATGAATTCACCAATATCTGCAGAGCAAACCGGGCAATTATTGTGGATAGTCGACATTGGTACGCAAGTGACAAAAGGCCAAATTATCGCTCGCATCGACAACCGCGATATCAAACTTGTAAAGGCCCAACAACAAGCCCAAATTAATCAATATAAAGCCAATGTTGAATATTTAACGAAACAAAAGCAGCGATTAATGAAACTTAATGCCACTAATAATACCGCCTTAAGTGAATTGGAACGCACTGAAAAAGATCTGTTAGTGGCACAAAGCGAAGTTATTGCTATGCAAATGCAAGTAAAGCAAACCCAGCTAGCGATTGATAAAACCGAAATTAAAGCACCATTTAATGGTTATATCAGTGCCAGGTTTGCCCATGTTGGTGAGTTAATTGCTATCGGTCGGCCTATGGTGCAATTAGTTAACCCCAATGATTTAGATATTTTAGTTGCTGCGCCTATCGCCATCGCGCCATTTTTACAAGCCGGAGCGAAAATGCAGGTTAAGTGGCAAGATAACATTATTGAACTGCCCATTAGAACTTGGAGTCGGGCAGGAGAACAATCTTCACGAACCTTTAATGTCCATCTAGACGCACAAGATATAGCATTATTATCTGGAACAGCAGTGAGTGTTTCATTACCTAAGGAACAAACCGAAGTCGCCTTGATGGTACCTAGAGATGCCTTGTTACTGAGACAAGATAACACCTTTATCTTATCGGTTGATGATAACTTAATGGTAAAGAAGGTAAAAGTTAAGGTGGGTCAAGGCGTAGGAAATTGGGTTACGATAACTGGTGAGCTACATTCTGGTGCGCAAGTTATTGTTCGCGGCGGCGAACGATTACAAGATGGCCAAACGGTTCGGATTAATGACACGAGTATTGCCTTGGCTAGAGTTAACCCTAACCAAAGCTAACATTTAGTTACTTTGCTTTGGTAAATTGGTATTCGCCAGCCCAAGTTAGGCCAACCAGTTTACCTAGGTTATCAGGATTAAAGGTTACTTCAGAGCCGCTAGTTAAGTTAGTGATGGTGTTATCACTAGTGGCGAAGAATGACTTAGTGACCATAACTACGGGTTTTCTCAGTGCAACTCGATTAATTATAACGAATAAAAATCCCCACCTAAGCGTTTATTTAGTTCACCATGATCAACCAACCGATTCACGGCGGTTTGCACTTGCGAGGTGTTGTGCTCAACTTTTTCATCTGCGAGCCAATTTTTGGAAATATCGTCGATTGAGGCCAAAGAATTTGGATGAATGGTAAGGTAGTTGAGTATTCCTGTTTGAATTTCACTGTGAATATCTGCTAGTTTCATTGCGGCACCAACCTTGTTGTTACTGTTTGGTATAAATAAGCATAGTTGATAAATTGACAATTATCGATTTCAATACACCGCAAAACGGCTATATTTAAAACTAGCAAAGGGGTTAGTTATTGCTGGCTACGCTGTTTCGACGTTGTTTTTGCAATAGCAATTAATGTGTTGGGTTACATATCATGGTCGCAGATAAATCAATCATCACGGTATTTTACGATGGCGCTTGTGCTAATTGTATCAAAGATCGGCGCTACTATGAAAAGCTAGCTGGAAAAGGTGGTAAGCAGGTAAAATGGTTTGATATTACCGGTCAAGATGAATACTTGTTGGCTTTAGGTATAGAGCCGACAAAAGCCCTGACCGAGCTGCACCTGCAACTTGCCGATGGCAGTATATTGTCAGAGCTCGATGCGTATATTGTGTTAATGCACCGAGTGCTATGGCTAAAACCGTTAGCTTATTTTATTAGCTTACCACTCATCCGGCCTTACTTGGCCAGGCTTTACCACAAAAGGGTAGAAAAGCGGTTAAAAGAGACTGGCCGCATCCGCTAATCAATTTAAGCCGTTTTGTAAATGATCAAGCTAACACACTGATTAATAAGTTGATATAGTTACAAAACTTGCTTGATGTTCAGCAAAGCTTTACTTAACATTACTGTTTGTTGTTAAATCTGTTTTAAATAAATATTGGAAATACTATGGAATTAAATGTCTATCTCTCAGGTGAAATTCATACTGACTGGCGGGAAAAATTAATAACCGCCTGTGCACAAAATGATTTACCAATAACATTCAGCTCTGCTGTTACCGATCATGAAGCCAGCGACGCTGCAGGCGATGTGTTAGGAGCAGAGCCTTTGAACTTTTGGCGTGATCATAAATCTGCCAAGGTAAATGCTATTCGTACCAAAACCCTGATAGAACGTTGCGATCTGGCCATTGTTCGCTTTGGTAATCAATATAAACAATGGAATGCGGCCTTTGATGCCGGTTATTGTGCGGCCTTAGCCAAACCCTATATTACGTTGCATGATGAAGATATTGTTCATGCCCTTAAGGAAGTGGACGGTTCGGCAATGGCATGGGCGACAACACCAGAGCAAGTCGTCGAGATTTTAAAATACGTGGCTAGCCAAAAATAAATGAATAAAAAATTAACAGACGTTGCTGAAATCGTTGCTCAAGCCAATGATTTATTCCTAGCAAAATATAGCAAGGTTCATACCTCAATTGGCATTATGGATAAAGCCTTACGAAAGCAGGGCACCAATGCCGATGCCGTAACCATTGATTGCATTGCCAGCAGTAAACGCATTGTGTTGTTATTGCCAGATGCCACACCAAATCAAATTAACTTTGCCATTGGAGATGATAACAATGACCTACAATCGTCTGCACAACTTGAACTGAATGCCCTGACCATTAATTGGCTATTTGCGCTTATGGAAGCCAACTTTCTTTAAAATTTCAGTAAATCGAAATTAACGTTTTTTAGGCAATAAAAAAGGCGCTAGCAGCGCCTTCATTTTAATACGTTATTTAACTGCTGGTTTAGAACGCAGCATTATTTGGTGTACGTGGAAATGGGATCACATCACGAACATTTGTCATGCCAGTAGCATAAGCGACTAAACGTTCAAAGCCTAGACCAAAACCGGCATGTGGCACGGTACCGTAGCGACGTAAGTCACGATACCAACTATAATCAGCTTGTTCTAAGCCCATTTCAGCGATACGTGCATCGAGTACATCTAAACGTTCTTCACGTTGAGCTCCACCGATAATTTCACCGATACCTGGCGCTAATACGTCCATGGCGGCAACCGTTTTACCATCATCGTTCAAACGCATATAAAAGGCTTTAATGTCTTTCGGATAGTTCATTAAAACTAGTGGGCCTTTAACATGTTCTTCGGCAAGGTAGCGTTCGTGTTCAGAGTTTAAATCGACACCCCAAGCCACTTTGTTTTCAAACTTCTTACCACAATTTAATAAGATTTCGATGGCGTCGGTATAATCCATACGGACAAAATCTGTTTCGACAACGGCTTGTAAACGATCAATAACCGTTTTATCTACACGTTGTTGGAAAAAAGCCATATCATCTGGGCGTTCTTCAAGAACGGCTTTTAATACATAACGCAGCATGTCTTCGGCAAGCGTTGCGGCATCGGCCAAATCGGCAAAAGCAATCTCTGGCTCCATCATCCAAAATTCAGCTAAGTGGCGTGAAGTGTTAGAATTTTCAGCTCTAAACGTTGGCCCGAAGGTATATACTTTTGACAAAGCACACGCATAGGTTTCGGCATTTAATTGCCCAGAAACGGTTAAGAAGGTTTCTTTACCGAAAAAGTCTTTGCTGTAATCAACAGCGTCTTTGTCATCGCGTGGTAAGTTTTCTAAATCTAGTGTGCTTACGCGGAACATTTCACCAGCACCCTCGGCATCACTACCGGTAATGATTGGCGTACTAACCCAGTTATAACCTTGGCCATGCATGAAACGGTGTATTGCTTGTGCTAAACAGTTACGAACACGAGCAACAGCGCCACCCATGTTGGTACGAGGACGAAGATGAGCATGTTCTCGTAAAAATTCGATACTGTGACGTTTTGCCGCCATAGGGTAGGTATCGGGATCTTCTACAAATCCTAATACTTCGACAGATGTTGCTTGGATCTCAAAAGACTGACCTTTACCTTGCGATTCAACCAGAATCCCAGTAACGACTACAGAGCAACCCGTAGTTAACTTTAAGACTTCAGTTTCATAATTATCAAGATCATTAGGTACCACGGCTTGAATTGGATCAAAACATGAACCATCATGAATGGCTAAAAAAGAGATACCTGCTTTAGAATCTCGACGTGTTCTTATCCAACCCTTAACTGTAACTGTTTCATTAACAGTTAATTTTCCAGCTAGGACATCAGTAATTGCAGCAACTGACATTAGTGACCTCATTAATAATTAAAATAAATGGTTTAATCTATACGATTAGGACTGGCTATTTTACCTGTCAACTAAATAGACTCAAGCTATTCTTACCGTTAGGCCGCTATTTTTTAAATAAAAATCGCTGATTTAGCTATTATTGTCCGAAATTCAGCTTGTTGTTGTCAAACACAAGGCTATAAATTCTTATTTACGGCCGGTTAAACACTTGGTCACAATCAATAATGGCCTTGATAGCCGAAGTTAATTTTTTTAATTCTGCGGTGGTAATAACAAACGGCGGCATAATGTAAATTAACTTGCCAAATGGTCGGATCCAAACCCCCAATTCAACAAATTTTTTCTGGATAACCGCCATATTGACCGGATATTTCGATTCAATTACCCCTATGGCACCCAGCACACGCACATCGGCAATATTGCGGTGGTTACTCATTGGCAATAACTCAGCTTTTAATTGTTGTTCAATGGCGTGTACTTGTTGTTGCCAGTTATTGGCAATTAATAGATCTAAACTGGCATTGGCAGCAGCACAAGCTAGGGGGTTAGCCATAAAAGTAGGGCCGTGCATAAACACCCCAGCTTCACCATTACTAATGGTTTCGGCAACATGGCTGGTACACAGTGTAGCCGCCAGGGTCATATACCCACCGGTTAAGGCTTTTCCCAAACATAAAATATCGGGGCTAATATTGGCGTGTTCACACGCAAACAATTTGCCACTACGGCCAAAGCCAGTGGCGATCTCATCAGCAATCAGCAATACCTCATATTGATCACACAAGGTACGACAACCCTGTAAAAATTTCGGGTGATAAAATTTCATGCCGCCAGCGCCTTGGACAATGGGCTCAAGGATCAAGGCGGCAATGTTTTCATGGTTATTGGTAAGTTGTTGTTCAATACTGGCGAGTTCATTTGGATTAAATTCATCGTCAAAACCAATAGTAGGGGCGTCAGCAAAGTAGTTCTTTGTAATAAAACCACTAAATAATTGATGCATGCCATTGACAGGATCACATACCGACATGGCGGCGAACGTATCACCATGGTAGCCATTTTTTATGGTTAACAGTTTATTCTTATTAGCTTTACCTTTGCTGTGTTGGTATTGAATCGCCATTTTTATGGCGACTTCAACTGCCACAGAGCCACTATCGGCAAGAAAAACCTTATCAAGACCTTCAGGCGTTAAACGAATTAACTTTTCTGCTAATGCTATCGCTGGTTTATGGGTTAACCCACCAAACATTACATGACAAAACTTATCAACTTGTTGTTTTATCGCCTCGTTTAATACCGGGTTATTGTAACCATGTACTACTGACCACCATGAAGACATGCCGTCTATTACTTGCTCTCCGGAAGCTAAATGTAAATAAACGCCCTGGGCATGCTCTACTAAATAGGAAGGCAAAGGGTTGGTCATTGATGTGTATGGATGCCAAAGGTGTTCTTGGTCGAATTCAAGTAAATCTGTATGCTTTTTAATCATAGGTAAACTATTGTGATTGCAAATTGTTGACAGCGATGTTTAGATGGCTAGACTACCTGTAATTTAAAAATGATGCAATATCACCATACATTTCTTGGAAACACTATGCTAAATACTACAATTGTTCGTAATGACTGGACAGTGTCTGAAGTTCAATCATTATTCAAAATGCCTTTTAATGATTTAATGTTTAAAGCGCAAACCATTCATCGCCAAAATTTTAATGCCAATGAAGTACAAGTGAGTACCTTGTTATCAATTAAAACCGGTGCATGTCCAGAAGATTGTAAATATTGTTCGCAAAGCGCCCGTTACAGCACCGATGTAGAAAAAGAAAAATTGATGGAAGTTGACAAAGTACTAGAAGCGGCGCAAAAAGCCAAAGCCCAAGGTTCAACTCGTTTTTGTATGGGAGCCGGTTGGAGAAATCCCAAAGCTCGTGATATGCCACATATTGTAAAAATGGTTGAAGGGGTTCGTGACCTTGGACTCGAGACTTGTATGACCTTAGGCATGCTAGATGCCGAACAAGCAGGGACTTTGCAACAAGCAGGATTAGATTATTATAATCATAATTTAGACACTTCACCGGAACATTATAACTCCATTATAACCACGCGAACTTATCAAGACCGTTTAGACACCTTAACCAACGTACGTGGCGCCGGCATGAAAGTGTGTAGTGGCGGTATTGTTGGCTTAGGTGAGAAAAGTGTTGATCGGGCATCATTATTGGTACAACTGGCCAATCTTGATCAACAACCAGAAAGTGTACCGATTAATATGTTAGTTAAAATCGAAGGTACACCTTTAGCTGATGTTGATGATTTAGATTCTTTTGAATTTATTCGTTGTATCGCTGTTGCCAGGATCATGATGCCAAAATCGCATGTACGTTTGTCTGCCGGTCGTGAAACCATGAATGAACAAATGCAAGCCATGTGTTTTATGGCGGGTGCTAACTCAATATTTTATGGTTGTAAATTATTAACTACGCCAAACCCAGAAGCTGACTCAGATATGATGCTGTTTTCAAAATTAGGCATTAATACCGAACGCTTCAACGCAAAAACACCAGAGCAATTGCAAGATGAAGAGCACACCTTGCGAACTGCTATTGTAAATCAAGAAAATTCCGATTTATTCTATGATGCCAGTGCCAGCTAAATTCAGATTATTTTATCAAAGAACTTATACCAAGTTGATTTAGAAAGGCGAGTCATGGCGTTTAATTTTATTGATGAGCAACTGCAAACGATAAAGTCGCAACAACTTTATCGTTCCCGAACACCTGTTATTAAAGGCACTGGCCGAATTATCATTGTCGATAACACTGAGTATGTAAACTTTTCGTCGAATGATTATTTAGGCCTAGCCAATCATTGTGAAATTAAACAAGCCTACATTCAAGGGTTAGAAATGTACGGCAATAGTTCTTGTTCATCCAGCTTAATTACTGGTTACAGTAAAGCTCATCAGCAATTGGAAGAGCTATTAGCGGATTGGCTGAATGTAGAGCGCTGTTTATTATTCTCTAGTGGTTTTGCTGCTAATACCGGGGTTTTAAAGGCATTAGGTCACAATTCTAGTGTTGGTTATTATTTGGATAAATTGTCGCATGCCTCACTTATCGATGGCGCTTACGACTCAAACGCTACTGTTAAGCGCTTTAAACACAACGACATGCAACATTTGCAACAGCTATTAACTGCGAGTAAATGCCAAGATAAACTAATTATTAGTGAAGGTGTTTACAGTATGGACGGTGATTGTGCTCCTTTACAATCATTACAAACGCTCGCCGAACAACACCAGAGCTGGATGTTGGTTGATGATGCTCACGGTATCGGTGTACTTGGCGATACTGGCAGTGGTTCACTAAGCGCGCAAGGAATAACAACAAATAGTAATCTAATTCAGATGGCTACCTTTGGTAAGGCCATTGCAACGAGTGGAGCCTGTATTGCCGGCAGTTCAGAGCTTGTTGAATTTCTAATTAATCGTTGTCGCGATTATATTTACTCAACCGCAATGTCACCGGCCAATGCAATGGCAACCATAAAAAGTATTGAGTTATGTAAAGCAGAAGGCTGGCGACGGGAAAAAATTCAGCATTTAAGCACATTATTCTTAGCTCAACTTGAGCACTCTATTGAAACCACTAACACAGAATCTTCGATAATAGGCGTAATAATTGGCAGCGAAGCAGATGCCTTATTTTGTGCAAAAAAACTGCGAGAGCAAGGGTTTTGGCTTACTGCAATACGCCCACCAACCGTTGAAAGTGGCAGGTCCAGGTTACGCGTAACCATATCTGTCGAGCATAATGATTTTGATATCAATAGGTTAGCAAATTCAATTAATGAGGTAGTGGTTTCATGTATGCAGAACCATTAAAAATGAAAATTGCCAGTGCATTTGGCGCAGCATCATCTTCTTATGATGGTTCGGCGCGGTTGCAACGCTTTAGTGGCCAATTAATTTTTGATTTACTCCAGCAAAATACTCGCGCAACAGAAAACTCTGTGGCCGTCGATTTAGGCACAGGTACTGGTTTTTTTGCCGAGCACTTAGCCGGCCAATTTGGGCAAGTTATTGGTTTAGATATTTCAACATCTATGTTGGCGTTTGCTAAACAACAACGTAGTAATAACATTGAATGGCTTGCTGGCGATATTCATCAGTTACCCTTTTTAGATAATAGTATCGACATTATTTATTCAAACTTAGTGATCCAATGGTGTGATCCATTGCCATTAGTGTTTAGTGAAATCAAACGCGTTCTTAAGCCTGGCGGGGTGTTGGTGTTTGCCACCTTACTCGATGGTACCTTGTTTGAATTGAAACAGAGTTGGTCGGCAGTAAACAATGATCAACATGTTATCGATTTCAAATTGTTTAATGACGTTGAGCAAGACTTATTAAATTCAGGTTTAACGGTGGAACACCTTGCCCAGCAGCCGGTCACTTTAGAATATTTGAATGTAAAACATTTAGCGAATGAGCTTAAAAGCCTTGGTGCTAATCATTTGCCTAAAAAAACCAATAAAGGCTTGGTTGGTAAAGACAGTTGGAAAAAAATGTTGAACGCCTATCAAGAGTTTCAATTTGACCATGGCAATTACCCAGCTACGTACCAATTGTGTACTGCCTTAGTGAGAAAAGCCGATGTCTAATTATTTTATCACCGCAACCGATACCGATGCTGGCAAAACACTAGTGGCGGCTAGCTTAACAGCCGCTTTTGTCGCAACAGGCAAACGAGTAGCAGTATATAAACCAATATCGGCAGGTTGCCAGTTAATTGCGGATGTATTGGTTAATGACGATGCGTTAGCATTGCAACAACAAGCCAATTGTCAGCAAAGTATCATCGACATTAACCCCATCGCTTTTGCTGAGCCAATTGCACCTCATATTGCGGCCCTTAAGGCTAATATTGCAATAACTACTGAACAAATAAGTGCAGGTTTTCGGCAAATATTGGCAAATCAAGCCGACATCACCATTACTGAGGGAGCCGGCGGTTGGCGACTGCCACTCGGTAATGGCCACTATTTATCTGATTTTGTAAAGCAGCAACAGTTGGATGTGATATTAGTCGTGCAGATGAAACTAGGCTGTTTAAATCATGCGATGTTATCGTATCAAGCGATAGTAAATGACGGTTTAAATGTTGTTGCTTGGGTAGCGAATTGCCCAGCAGAGATGCCTTATTTAGAGGAAAACATTAGTTACTTACAAACCGCGATTAAAGCGCCTTTAGTGGCCCGATTCGGTTATATAGATTCAATAAACCAAGCCAAACAACTATTTGATTTATCGATGCTTACAAAGCCTAAAATCTAAAGCTAAGAGTCTTGCGACTAGGATCTAGGGATTAGGCCGATTTTAACTAAGCGCAGTGTCAGTTACAGTAAGTGAGTTAAATCAGCACCTGCTGCAATAACTTGCTTGTTACCATTTAAAAATAAATAACCTTGCTCTGCACCAATCAAAGATAACTTGTTATTTTCTAATTTCAACGCTGTGCCTTCAACAATTGCGACAATTTCAGTTTGTGGATTTAATACCATAAATTCGTTCAAACGTTGTTCGCGGGTTTCGCCATTATGGCCTGGTGGATTGTAGTCGGTGTAATGTGGGTTTAACTGAATAGGCAAAAGGTTCAACGCGTCAAAACTTGGCGGCTGAATAATAGGCATATCATTGGTGGTACGAATACTACTGCCCGCCACATTTGACCCCGCACTCCACCCGATATAAGGCATGCCAGCTTGCGTTTTAGCTTGTAACACTTCAATTAACTTATTCTCATAAAGCTGATGCAGTAAATGGAAGGTATTACCGCCACCAATGGCAACCGCTTCGGCATTGGCGATTGCAGCAACCGGATCTGCGAAGCTATGAATTCCCTTTACCATAATGTTCAAACTTGCAAGGGCAGTCTGGACCATCTCGGTATATTTATCATAGTTTATTGATACGCCCGCATAGGGAATAAAAACAAGTTCACGAATTGAACCTAAGTGTTGATCAATCATCGTTTTTGCATGTTCAAGGTAGGCGGTGTTAGCAACTCTTGAGCTGCTAAGAAGTAATAAATTTTTACTCATAAATAAATTCTTTAATATCTTAAATTGAAAAATAGGCTTGTTACTAAATATACCACTTTTATTAACATGCTTCGAGCCCAGCCAACGAACTTTAAGGGTTAGTTAATCAGCGACAATCTTATTGTTTAATTCGTTAATTGCCGCCATCGCAATAAAGCCTGAGCGGGTCTTATAGTTAGCATCGGTTGCGACAACATCATCAATTTTTTTAATTAACAACTCAGGTAGGGTAACGTTTATCTTATGACTCTTACCTAGAAAGGGGGTTATATCCAAATCTACAACGGCCCAAACTCCACCGCGATATTCCATTTTGGTTAGGTGGCTTTCAAAACTAGACGCACTTGGAATGTTCTCACCATATTCTGACAGCAGCGACAAGTGCGATTCAATGACTCTAATGATGTCAGTCAATGCCATATCCATAGTTTTGGCCCGACAGTGGCAACCGGGTAAATCTGGAACCGTTACTTTGTAATCGGTACTTTCGGGGTTAAAAATTAAAACAATGGGGAAGCGCATAGCTATTACTCAACAGTAAATAAATCAAAATTTAGATAACTCTAACAACTCCGATAAAAAAACTCAATAGGACCCCAATAACTCTATATGTAATCCACCAAATAACCCCGATAACCCTTGCTGCGGATGCTAGCATAACCCCAGCAACCCCTTGCTCCAGGTGAGTGAACAGTTACCGACCTCAAAGTTATCAACAGTAAAGGGATCAGTTTAAATCGGTTGATTTTATTAAGTTAATACGGCTCAAGGATTGTGGTTGTACATGATTTATCTACAGCTAATACATGATTTATTGACAGCGCTATTTCAAGGGGTTATTGGAGTATTTTAGCAAGTAGTCTTGTTTTCAGGCTTTAATGGTTTTGGCTGCTTACTCATACTGAAGTAATATTTGTTGTGGGCTAGAATAGTAAAGATTTTATGGTGTTATAAAGTTAATTTAGGGTGTACTCGAATCATAATATTGGACACTAAGTTGATAATCTCTGAGCAAGTCTGCAACGTTAAAATAGGGAATATTGTCGGCATCGACTCTAGGTTTTAAAACCACTTGTAAGTCGCCATCTGGGTTGATTAAAAATAGCATCGCATCATGACTAATGTTAATAATCTTTGTCGGTATTTTATTTAGTATTATTTGATCATGACTTATTGTTGCTGTTATACCTAAGCTGTCAGCAAAATTTGTTTGCTCAATTAAACGTTCACTTTCAATTTGGTTTGCGGTTAAGCCAATAAATTGTTGATCAAAATAATTAAGGTATGATGCTAGCTTAACCGGCCTATCTCTCGCTGGGTCAATACTATAGAAAACAATTTCGGGCATTACTATTGCGGGGCGTTGCTTTGCCGTTTTAGCATTAAGTTGGTCCTTGAAGTTCTTTAAGGTTAGTAATGTCGTAGGGCATATATCTGGACAGTTTAAATAACCATACGAAACAAGATGCCAACGCCCTTGTAAATCTTGGTTTTTAAAAGGACGGGAGAATTGATCTAGCAATGTAAACGCCGGTAATTTAACCGCGGTTAATAAATATTTACCTTGGATAACCGGAATAGGGTTAGCTGTTAATTGCTTATGGCTATTTACCAGATTGGTTATTAATCCTAGGGTAATAATTACGATTAAGGTTAAAGCAACGGCAAGTTTATATTTAAACACATTCATTTAAACACCTTGGTTTGCTTGTTGTTATCACTAACTTATTTATTATGTTAATCAGGCTAATCATTAAGAGGTTATTAATAGGTAGTAATGATCAATCAGTAATGCCGAAAATAAAGCGAATAAGTAATTTATCGAAGCAAAAAAACATTGTTTGGCAGTCTGTTCATTTGCATTGTACTTTAACTTAAGACAGTGGCTTAAGTACCAAGCTCCTAAGCCTAATGCGCATATTAAGTAAAATATACCGCTTAATTCAACCACAAACGGCAAACAGCTGACCAAAATGGTCAGTAATGCATAGCTGATAATGCAATTTTTAGTATGAGGAATGCCTTTTATTACCGGTAACATCGGTACTTTGGCTTTTTTATAATCTTCAATTCGATCAATTGCCAATGCCCAAAAGTGTGCAGGGGTCCATAAAAAAATAACCAACAGTAAAATCATCGCATTAAGGTTAATTTCATTGGTAATACTGGTCCAGCCCAATAACGGTGGCAAGGCTCCCGATAAACCACCGATAACAATATTTTGTGGGGTGCGATGTTTCAGGTAAAGGCTGTAAATAAATGCATAACCAATTAAGCCACTTAAAGTCAGCAGCGCCGTTGTAAGATTAATGTAAGTAATAAGAATACCCATACTAGCGGTTGCTAATACGACAGCAAATAGAACGGCATTGCCTATCGAAATAGAGCCTTTGACCATTGGCCGTTGCTGGGTTCTTTGCATTTTGCTATCAATTTTTATATCGACAAGGTGATTGATAACCGCTGCAGAGCTTGCCCCTAAACCGATACCGGTGAGGGCCAACATAATCGTCAACATTGTTTGCCAGGCAAACAATTGCTCTAAGGTATTAACGGCGAGTTGCATCGCCACAAATGCCGTTATTAATAACAACGCGACAACTTTTGGTTTACACAGGTGCAGGTAATTACGCCAATTGCTAG
>CALJHL010000296.1 GCA_938075435.1 uncultured Thalassotalea sp.
TAACAACAGAATATAGTGATTTTTGTGGCATAAGAGTTACCCTTTATTCAATATTAACGTTAAAACCGGTAGGTAAGGCCAGCACTAAGTTCTCCTTCTAGCCAAAGGTTGCTTGAACTGCGCACGGTGCAACTGCTACCAGAGCAAAATATATAACCATTACTGTCGAAGAATGTACCATAGGCACGCGCATCTATGCGGAAACTAAATTTATCGCCTAGAGCGAATTTACTGCCAATACCAAAATTAATTGAAGGTCGGATTTCAGTATCCAAAGAATCATCCTCGGGGTCAAAATGAGTAATTCCAATACCGCCACTAATAAAGATGGGGACCAGGCCATCCGCTACTTTTATATTACCGCCAAAGTGCAAATAACTGACACTAATATCTTGATCGACTAATTGAAAGTCACCATCAAATTCGGTTTCACTATGGCTAAATAGTAATTCACCTTGGCGATTATAATCGTATGGCCAGGCAAGCACTATACCGACCGCACTTTCATTTTTGAGGTCAATTTCAATTCCCTGGTCATCGTTAATGGAATTGTCTGAATCGCCAAATGTTGACGAGGCGCGTTTACCACCAAATACTGACACTTCAAGATAATCAGCACGAACGGAAAGTGAAGCGACTAAGGTGCAAGCAACAAGTAAGATAAAAATGGATTTCATGATAATTACTATTTTAATTAGTTTTCTTTATTTTAAGTAGGCGAAGGCAATGCTGCAAGCTAATCGCAAAATTAATGATAATAGCAGGTCTATTATAATAATTTAGGTAAAAAAAAACCTGCAAATGCAGGTTTTTAAATTATTTACGAAGGTTTTTACTCGCCGTCTAAGAAGCTTTTTAATTGCTCTGAACGGGAAGGATGACGTAACTTACGTAACGCTTTTGCTTCGATTTGACGAATACGTTCACGGGTAACGTCAAATTGCTTACCTACTTCTTCAAGAGTATGGTCGGTATTCATGTCAATACCAAAACGCATTCTTAACACTTTCGCTTCACGAGCGGTAAGGCCCGCTAACACTTCGTGGGTAGCATTTTTTAAGTTTTCAGTAGTGGCGGCATCCACTGGTAATTCACCGCTACCATCTTCAATAAAGTCACCTAAGTGCGAATCTTCGTCATCACCAATTGGTGTTTCCATTGAGATTGGCTCTTTAGCAATTTTTAACACCTTACGGATCTTGTCTTCAGGCATTACCATGCGTTCAGCCAATTCTTCTGGTGTTGGTTCGCGTCCCATTTCTTGCAACATTTGTCTTGAAATACGGTTTAATTTATTGATTGTTTCAATCATATGAACCGGAATTCGAATGGTGCGGGCTTGGTCGGCAATTGAACGAGTTATTGCTTGACGGATCCACCAGGTGGCGTAAGTTGAAAATTTATAACCACGACGGTATTCAAACTTATCAACGGCTTTCATCAAACCGATATTACCTTCCTGAATTAAATCGAGGAATTGTAAACCACGGTTGGTGTATTTTTTGGCAATTGAAATAACAAGACGTAAGTTTGCTTCAACCATTTCTTTTTTCGCACGACGAGCTTTCGCTTCACCAATTGACATGCGACGGTTGATGTCTTTAATGCTTTGTACGCTTAAGTAGGTTTCTTGTTCGAGGTTGGTTAGTTTATAAATACAACGCTCAATATCAAAAGATACCATTTTTAATTTTTCTGAATACGGGTGACCAGCAGCAATTTGATCTTCTAACCACTCAGTTTCAGTTTCATGGCCAGGGAAGATTTTAATAAAGGTGGTTTTTGGCATTCCTGCGCCAACAACACAAATCTTCATAATCAAGCGCTCTTGCACTCGAACACGGTCCATTACATCGCGCATGTTTTTAACTAAACGATCAAATAATTTAGGAATTAATCTAAATTCTTTAAAACACTCAGAAATTTCATGAATGGCGGCTATTGAATCTTTGTGATTGCGACCAAGCTTTTCGATAACTTTATTGGCGTTTTCGTAATGACGTCTAAGTTCAGTGAACTTTTCACGAGCAAGTTCAGGATCTGGTCCGGTATCTTCCTCTTCCTCATCTTCATCATCTTCGCTATTAGTTTTATCTTCGTCTGCTAGTTCTGCTTTCGAAAGCTCTGAGCCAACGTGAGTAGCCGTTGGTGCCACTTCATCTGGAGCATCAGGGTCTAAGAAACCAATGATGATATCGGTTAAGCGAGTTTCTTCTGCTTCGAAGTTATCCCATTGCTCTAGCAAATAATTAATTGCTGGTGGGTATTCCGAAACACTGCGCTGAACTTCACGGATGCCTTCTTCAATACGCTTGGCGATAACGATTTCGCCCTTGCGGGTCAGAAGTTCCACTGTACCCATCTCACGCATATACATACGTACCGGGTCAGTCGTTCTACCAATTTCACTTTCAACAGTTGCTAATGCTTGCGCTGCCGCTTCTGCAGCATCTTCATCAGTATTTGCTTCAGCCATCATTAAATCATCGGCATCAGGGGCGTTTTCAAACACCTGAATACCCATGTCATTAATCATGCGAACAATATCTTCAACTTGATCAGAATCAATTATGTCTTGAGGTAGGTGATCATTCACCTCAGCAAAAGTTAAATACCCTTGCTCCTTACCTTTTGTGATAAGGTCTTTAAGTCTCGATTGTGGGGCTTGATCCATCGACAAAAGTCCACCTATATTTGGCTATCAAAATACGAACAGTAAAGGACGGAATTATAGCAAGATGATTCCATAAATGCCAGCTTCCTAAGCGAAAGCCTAATATTAGCTTTGCGCGTTAAGCAATGACTGAAGTTCTTGTTTTTCCGAAGAGTTTAATTTTCCTAAACGAGCTTTTTGTAACAGAGATTCTGTACGGTTTTCTACAAATGTATTGATGATTTTATCTAAAATATCAATAAATACTTCTTCGGCAGCATCACTATCAATATGATGTTGCCAAACAATTAACTTGGCTAATACTTTACTTTGCTCGGTGCCACGCCAACTTTCGATGATTTGCGCACTGGTTAAATTCGGTGTTGCCTGACATTGCTGCATTAATTGTTTAAATAAATCTATACCTGGAATATTTATCTGCTCTAAAACCGATAAATCATCTAGTACTTCAACTAGATGGGGATGCTCAAGCAATAATGCAATAGCTAATCT
>CALJHL010000297.1 GCA_938075435.1 uncultured Thalassotalea sp.
TCAAATCGGGTAATAACCGGGCCTGGGAAAACGTCTACTACTTGCGCTTGCACGCCATAGTCCAGTAATTTTAATTCCACCAAACGGCTAACTTGGTCAAGTTCTTCTCTCGAGATAGGGTTTTTGGTGCGATTAGGCTTATCGAGTAAATCGATAGTCGGCATGCCTTTATAGCGTTCAAATGGACTTGAAGCCGCTTTTGCAACGCTAATTGGCGCAGCACTTGTCGGTGTTTCTACCTGGTTAGTAATATCATCATCGTCTTCAACATCGATTTTTTCTACCGATGAGAATACCGCATCTAATTCTTGCTCAGACATCTCGTGATCAATACCAACAAGACCGGCATCATCAATCAAATCATCAATTGCGACAAAACCATCATCCTCGATAACCGCATGCTCTATATCAGCATCGTCACTAAAATGGTTTATTGCGTCTTCGTTGGCCTTACCAAATAGGTGTGCGGCTAAGTTGTCATTATTAGAAGTAAAGCTGTCGTGTTGCGGGTCGGCAATTTTTTGAGTCGCTTTTTCAGCTACTGGCTCAGCAACATTGTTCGATGAATCGTCTGCAGTACGGCTCGCTGGCGCCTTCGTTATTGGTGACGAAGAAAATTTCTCTTTAATACTCAGCAACAAACCTTTGCTGTAAACTCCTAAAGCAATTGTTTTTTCACCAATTTGGTCAATGAATATTAACCAAGAAAAACCCGTAAATAACACAAAGCCGGCGCAAGTAAACACTAAGAATAATAAGCTTGAACCAATAAAGTTAAAATAAGGTAATAAACTTAGCGAAATATAATTACCAATGACGCCACCCGCAGAGAAGCCATAAACATCATTATAATTCATGCTGGCAATGGAAGTTAAGCCAACATAAAACATGATAAAACCAATAAGTTTTAACCCTAAGGTAAAAAAATCAATTTGCAGCAGTACATGAATACGCTGAAAAACTAACCAGCCAATAACCGCAAAAACGAAAGGTAAGGTAAAGGCAATGCTGCCAAAAGCGAAAAAGAAGATATCTGACAAATAAGCACCAAACGCACCACCGGCATTGTTTACCGTAGTGTGATAAGCGGTTTGCGACCAACCTGGATCGGCAGGGTCGAAACTTAATAAAGCGATAATTAGATAAAGGGAAAATACCGTGGTAAAAATAAGACCAGCCTCAAGTAAGCGCTGCATCCCAGTTAATTTTGTTGGTTCGGTTACTGACAAAGACGTATCCATAAAAATACAATTTATTATTAATATTATTAGTACCAAAATAGCAGATATTTAGGCTGCTGAAAATAACAAAAAGCGCCTAATTATTCAGTTTTCAGGCGATTAGCCCTTAATTGCTAATTTATTACCCGATTTAACCTCTTCCATAACGACATAAGTACGACTTTCGCTCACTGACGGCAAGGTTAATAACGTATCACCGAGTAAATTTCGATAAGCTTGCATGTCGGAAACACGGGTTTTTAATAAAAAATCGAAATTTCCTGAGACCAAATGGCATTCTTGAATAACATCAACATTCATTACGGCTTTAGAGAATTCTTCAAAGACATCAGGCGAAGTACGGCTTAGCGTTATCTCAACAAACACTAATAAAGCGGCATCAAGAAAATTAGGGTTTAAATTAGCGCTATAACCTGTGATCACCTTGTCTTGTTCTAGCCTTTTAACCCGTTCTAAACAAGGCGTAGGGCTAAGCCCTACTCGTTTTGAAAGATCAACATTTGATAATCTACCGTTACTTTGGAGTTCTCTAAGGATGTTTCTATCGATTCGATCAAATTTCTTACTCACCACAACCTCCTAAAGATACAAAACACTTTATAATAACAATATTGCGACATATTCAACTAAATAATTACAAATTACAACAGAATAATTCAATAACAACGGTATATACTAGCGGCATATATTTTTCAATCAAACTGTTAGAGAGACTTGTTATGATTATTGGTGTTCCTAAAGAAATTAAAAACCATGAGTACCGTGTAGGTATGGTCCCTGGAAGTGTTCGTGAATTAATTAATCACGGTCATAAGGTTATTGTTGAAACTAACGCCGGCATGGGCATTGGTTTTAGTGATGAAGATTACATCAATGTTGGTGCTTCAATTTTAACAACCGCCTCTGCGGTTTTTGCTGAAGCGGAAATGATTGTAAAAGTAAAAGAGCCACAGGCTATAGAACGAGCTATGTTACGTGAAGGCCAAATCTTATTTACTTACCTACACCTTGCACCTGATCTTCCACAAACAGAAGACTTAATCAAATCTAAAGCCATTTGTATTGCTTACGAAACGGTTACTGATAATCACGGTGGCTTACCTCTTCTTGCACCGATGTCAGAAGTTGCTGGTCGTATGTCTATTCAAGCCGGTGCCCAAGCTCTTGAAAAATCGAATTCGGGTAGTGGTATGTTGCTTGGTGGTGTACCGGGTGTTGAACCAGCTAAAGTTGTCGTTATTGGTGGTGGTATGGTTGGTAACAACGCCGCGCAAATGGCAGTAGGCATGGGTGCTGAAGTTGTTATTTTAGATCGTAACATTAATGTCCTTAGACGCCTTGATGCTCAATTTGGCAATAAAATTAAAGCGGTTTACTCAACTGCCGACGCTCTTGAAAAACACGTTCTAGAAGCTGACCTAGTAATTGGTGGTGTTTTAATTCCAGGTGCAGCCGCACCAAAATTAGTCACCGCTGAACATATTAAAAACATGAAACCTGGTTCGGCCATCGTTGATGTTGCTATTGACCAAGGTGGTTGTATTGAAACCTCAAAAGCTACAACTCACGCAGAACCAACCTTTATCGTTGATGAAGTTGTTCATTACTGTGTTGCCAATATGCCAGGCGCCGTACCACGTACATCAACGTTTGCATTAAACAATGCAACATTGCCTTTCATCATTAAACTTGCCAACAAAGGTTATAAACAAGCCTTACTTAGCGATGAGCATTTCTTAAATGGCTTAAACGTTATTGATGGCAAAGTAACCTGTGAAAGTGTGGCAGTAAACTTAGGTTTTGAATTTGTAGAGCCTAAAGTTGCTTTAGCATAAGCTGCTAATTAATTTAAATAGCGCTAAATTAAGTATCACATAGTTTACATTATTTAATTTACTGAAAACGCAGTCATTTATGACTGCGTTTTTTTTTATTGTCGCCCTTGCATTCTTAGCTTAGAATCCCAACTAATTACAAAGCAATAATAGTTGTTTTAAATTTTCATTAATACTTGGAGTTTTTCATGAGTGATGCAAGACATTGCCCTCTTCTTATCTTAGGTTCTGGCCCTGCAGGTTATACTGCCGCTGTTTATGCAGCACGTGCTAACTTAAATCCGGTAATTATCACCGGCATGCAACAAGGTGGCCAATTAACCACAACCACCGATGTTGAAAATTGGCCAGGTGATGCCGATGACTTAACGGGTCCAGCATTAATGGATCGTATGCAAAAGCATGCTGAAAAATTTGATACCGAGATTATTTTTGATCACATAGATGATGTTGATTTATCAGAGCGTCCATTTAAATTAAAAGGCAGTGCTGGCGAATACACTTGTGACGCACTTATCATTTGTACTGGTGCTTCTGCTCAATACTTAGGTTTAGACTCAGAAACTGCGTTTATGGGTAAAGGTATTTCTGCCTGTGCAACCTGTGATGGTTTCTTTTACCGCAACCAAAAAGTTGCCGTAGTTGGTGGTGGTAATACCGCGGTTGAAGAAGCGCTGTATTTGTCTAATATTGCCTCTGAAGTACACTTAATTCATCGTCGCGATACTTTTCGCAGTGAGAAGATATTAATTGACCGCTTAATGGATAAAGTCGCTAATGGTAATATTATCTTACACCTAGACCGTACTTTAGAGGAAGTGCTTGGCGATAACATGGGCGTTACCGGCCTGCGTTTAAAAGATGCTAAGTCTGATGCTACCGAACAACTCGATGTAACGGGTTGTTTTATTGCCATTGGTCATAAGCCTAACACGGACATTTTTAATGGCCAATTAGATATGAAAGATGGCTACTTAACCATTCAAAGTGGCACCAGTGGCAATGCCACGCAAACCAGTGTTGAAGGTGTATACGCCGCCGGTGATGTTGCCGACCATATCTACCGCCAAGCAATAACTTCAGCAGGTGCCGGTTGTATGGCGGCACTAGACGCTGAGCGTTATTTAGATGCGTTAAACTCTAACCTTTAATAACTCTGCTTAATTATGAATAAGATCCTTTACAACTTAACGCTAAAGGATCTTACTTTTCCTCACCCCGACAACGCCTTAGCCGAGCCCAATGGTTTATTGGCAGTTGGCGGCGATCTAAGTTGCCAACGCTTAATTAATGCCTATAAAGCTGGGATATTTCCGTGGTTTAATGAAGATGACCCGTATTTGTGGTGGTCTCCCGATCCACGTGCAGTTATCGATATTGATGAATTGAACATTAATCGAAGCTTAAAAAAGTTTATCAACAAAACGGACTATCAAGTAACGGTAAATAAAAATTTTATCGCGGTTATCATGCAATGCGCTGATGCGCCGTTTCGCAATGATGATACTTGGATATTAGATGACATGATCACGGCATACATTGAGCTTCATAATGCTGGATTTGCCCATTCAGTTGAAGTTTGGCAAAATGAACAATTAGTTGGCGGCTTATATGGCGTAGCTGTTGGCGGCTCATTCAGCGGTGAATCAATGTTTTATCGACAGAGAAACGCGTCTAAAATAGCCTTAATAGCGCTGGCAAGGTTATTAAAATCACACGGTATTAAATATATTGACTGTCAAATACAAAACCCATTTTTACAAAGCATGGGGTCGAAAGAAATACCAAGAGCTGAATTTTTAATTTGCAAACATAAAGATGTTCTCAAACCGTTATCCGCCAATTTTTGGCAAACTAGGCAGTTGGATTACCGATGAGTGGACCCGTTAAAACATTTCAATTTGGCATAACCAGAACTTTCCCTTGTAACTACCTAGGTGGTAAGCAAGAGCGCTTAATTGTGGTAACCAACAGTGAAGAAATTACCGATGAAAACTACCAACGGTTAATGACGGCTGGATTTCGGCGCAGTGGTGAGCAAGTCTATCGACCGCATTGCCCCGATTGTAAAGCTTGTGAATCTATTCGGCTAAAAGTGGCGGACTATAAGCCATCTAAAAGCCAAAAACGAATTCGTAATACCAACAAAGACTTAACGACTGAGGTCTGTGACTCACCAAAACCAGAATACTTCGACTTATACCGACGCTATATTGATACCATCCATAAAGATGGAGCAATGTACCCTGCCCAGCGGGAGCAATTTGAAAGTTTCATTTTTAGTAACCGAGTATCACAATTATTTATAGAAATTTATGCAGAACAAAAATTAATATCCGTAGCGGTTTGCGACAACCTGCCAAGTGCCTTATCGGCTTTATATACTTTTTATGATCCAAACTATTCAAAACGTTCGTTAGGTAAATTTTCCATTATAAAACAAATAGATACTTGCAAAGCACTTTACAAAGAATACTTGTTTTTAGGATATCAAATC
>CALJHL010000298.1 GCA_938075435.1 uncultured Thalassotalea sp.
TTTCTTAATTCAAGGTAAAATTTATGCAGTCGGCGATGATGGCGTAACTAGCTTAACCGAAGAGAGTCTGGCGCAAGTACGGGTTGCCGGAATGGAAACCTTTAAAGATAATATGATCACCTTTAAAGCTGAAAATGAAAAATATCAAATGACGGTATTCACTGATTTAACCTGTGGTTATTGCCGTAAATTGCATAATCAAATGGATGAGTACAACGATTTAGGAATTACGGTACGGTATTTAGCATTTCCACGCGGTGGTTTAGCGAGTCCATCATATACCGACATTCGTAGCGTCTGGTGTAGTGATGACCAGAAAAACGCCTTAACTTTAGCGAAAGGTGGCTCTCAGGTTGAACAAAAAATATGTTCGCAACCGGTAGCAGAACAATACGATTTTGGTCGGAAAATTGGCGTGTCAGGTACACCGGCAATTATGCTTAACGATGGTAGTATGATACCTGGGTATAAAACGCCAGAGCAAATGCAAGAAGTCTTTGCTAACTATTCAGGCAATAAAGCTGGCTAAGCAAATCGCATCAGCAAAACTATGTAAACAAGGCGCCATTTCGGCACCCTTCTTACTCAGAATGGATCACTTTCCACAAAGTGGTCCATTTTTTATACCACAACGCTAGCATTACAAGCATCAGTATTTTTACCTTGATTAAAAAATAGCTATCAAATACAACCGCTTAATTGTTTATCTTAGTTTGATTTCTTAATGCAGCTTGATTGTGGGAAACTTTCCGCTACTAGACTTTGATATTACAAATTTATTCGTAATATTTCCTTATAATTCCATATTTCATTACTCAGGTTGGATCAAAACCTATAGTTTGAATAATGTAATTGATCCAATCTGAGTAACTATATTGCGAATGCAGGCCACTATCGCTTCTTAAAGCGGAATTCACCATTATCTGGCAACTCTATTTCTGAGTCATATGGCGTCCACTTTTTTCGTTTCCGTTTTTGGATGACATCCCGAATCTTACTAAAGTTTAAAATTTCATCAATATCCACCGTGCCTGCGCGAACTCCTAATTGATAAGCTGGGGTGCCATGCTTACCTTCAATGCAATAGTTGTAATATACGCGGAATATATCTGTGAGTTTAGACTGCCACGCCGGGTCGAAACCTGCATAAGCAAAGCTTTTATTACCCCGTTTTGCGGTGGTAACTGGACGTCTAAATTTGTGAACGCTTTCACGAGCCAATCTAAAACAGTGATCAACCCCCCATAATCCTAGATATCGAAATAAAGGCCCTAAGGTTTCTAAAGGCACGTCCCCAGAAGACACTTCGGCCATTGCTGTGATACGCTTATATGATTTACTCGGTAATAGTCGCCATTGGTGTTGACGGTTTCCTTTATTGATAACCACTTCAGGTAACATTTTAGCCGACCAAAGATTGGCAAGCCCGTCATGTGGAGTCTCAAAGGGTGGATGTTGTTGAATTGCTTTTTCAATTTGACGGTACTCAATAGCACTCATTTCTCTATCTTTGCTAGATAGTAGTAACGCGCACATATTGGATGTTACTACTTCTTTAGGATAGACCGAGACCAATGCGGAAGCTAAACCCGAGTCGTTGTCTAATGACCATAAAACAGTTTTGGCCTTCGTCACAAATGGCTTGATAAAGTCGAAGTGAGCAAGCATTTGATAGCTTTCATGAATAAGAAGTCCCCGTTGCTGATCTCGTCGCTGCCTTTCAAATGCTTTATGTGATTTCGCTTCTTCTGTTTTAATATAACTATCTGATAAAGCATACTGGCCAAAACGGCGATATGCCCTAGCTTTTACTGTATCTTGTATGTGTGAGGATTTCTGTCTGATACTGAAGGCATCCTCGCGATTGTCGAAATTTAAGTGGGAGCCAAGGATGAACCCTGTGATGTTATCTACCGTGGCTATTGCCCTTAATGAAGTGTGTCCTTCGATTCTGTCTCTATCATTCCAACTTGTACTATAGTGCTGGCGGTCTGTAGAAAGCGCTAGTTGTCTAACTGATATCGCATCTAACACATCCCCTATATGATCATGTTCAAACGCTAAACATTGCTGATGAATAAAATTGATTTTATCGTAGACGGTTTTAGTCTGTATGTTCAAAGTGTCACCCAGAGCCATATTGGATACGCCTGACATGAGCGCCTTAAAGAAGTTGTGGTGACTGTCTTTTCGGTAATGTCTGATTTCAGGAGTCATTGGGATTGTAAACCTTGAGTCACAGCTTTTGCACGTAACTCTCTGAGAAGGTATTTCACCTGCGTTATGATAATGCTCCATCGGTTTTGGCTTGTAGGCCGGACGGCCGTCAACAAAGGTTTCACGATACCAATTTTCATGTTGGTGGTGTTTGTCTTTAACTTTACTATTACCAGTCAGGCGGTAGTGCTTTGGAAAATTCTCGATGTCGTGTCCGTGATTTGAACATCGAGTGTTAGGGCAGCAATATGTTCGTGGTTTGAAGCTTCCGTTGATGTCACCCAATAACTCCGCATAACTGCTGTTGTTTACGAGAGAATATGAGTTACCGCAGATAGTGCATTTCAAGGAAGGTTCAATTAATCTACCGGTAATGCTGTAACCGTTTTCAAATTGACGGCGTTGCTTAGTTGAAATGCTAGTTTTGGCTTTAGGAACTACGCCGTAGTTTGCACACGCTACGTTCCGACAACAATTGAGCTGAATTCGGTCGCCGGTTAAAGGGTGCTCTGCAGACCTGGGGATAAAACTTTGTCTTTTTTTCTGAACGGGTTTCGTCAGTTTAATTTTGACTGGCTCTCTAGACTTAACCGCTAAGTATAACTTCGCAGCATCAAGAGCGTCGTTAAGTGCTCTATGTCGCCCGTCGTTGTTCGTTTCAAAATCCCATAGCTTGCAAGCATCTTCGAGTTTCAGGTGTCGCTTTCTAGCCAATTTACTCGTTACTAGTGTCATTAAGCATTCAATACGATTAAGATCCAAATCAGACGTATGATTGATCCCATTGCGAGCAAACTCATGCTTCAAAAACTCACCATCGAATAAGGCGTTGTATGTAACAAGTTTCGCACCTGCGCAAAATGCTATGATTTCTGAAGCTAGCGTTTTGAATGTTGGCTGGTCGATAAGTTCATGATCGTAGATGCCATGCGTACGGAAAGCCTCTTGCGTTATCTGATGCCCTTTAGGGTTTATAAGTGAGGTGAAAACACTGCCGGTCAGCGCGCCATCGATGATTTCGACACAAGCGATTTCAATTATCCGATTTGATTTTGCGATAAGCCCGGTGGTCTCTGTGTCTATAACCACAGTTCGATTTTGATGCCCCATATATTATTCCTTCTATAAAAGATAATATAAAAGCATGCTGGGAAGGTTTGTCAAAAAACTGAAATACTAAATAAATTCAATGGATTAAAGCAAGAAGAACTGACGCGATATAATTTGGGAGGAGTTTCCTATACGCTATGCGCTTCGTCAACGTGATAAAAATGCTCTAAGGGCGGCAAAGTGCCAACTGCCGCCATACGATATTCGAAAAATAACACCGTCTTCCCACCGTGCTTTTGGGTGGGATCTTCTCCAGTTTCTATGTGCCTTTATAAATCACTCTTGAACCACGAACGATATTTTTCATCTATACTTATTCATGAATTTGAAAAGGACTTCAATCATGAAA
>CALJHL010000299.1 GCA_938075435.1 uncultured Thalassotalea sp.
TGCCTTGAGTATTGCTAAAGAAGAGCTGATCATGTTTGGATTTGCTGCGGCAATTACCTTGTACTTGTCTTCAGTGGGAATTTATTACTTTGAAAATGCCGCTCAGCCAGAACAATTCAAATCAATTTTACACAGCTTATGGTGGGCTTTAATCACGTTAACCACAGTTGGGTATGGTGATATGTATCCTATTACCTTTGGTGGTAAACTATTCACCTTCTTCGTCTTGCTAATTGGTTTGGGCATAGTTGCGGTGCCCACCGGATTAGTCGCCTCGGCGTTATCCAAGGCGCGTGACGAGTAACCTAAATAAAGTAAAGTTAGGCAAACTTTCGCTGAGCGTCAATTGCTAAGCCTAAACCGACTGAACCAAATTTATCGCCATTGACAATCTCGGTATCTGGAAATAAATCGGTGATAGCTTTTCTAACCATTGGAATTGCGGTGGTACCACCGGTCATAAATACCTTGGTAATTTGTTGAGCTGTTAAGCCAGCATCATTAATAGTGAGTAACGCTTGTTTTTGAATGCTCGCTACTTCATTGGCTACCGCATGATGTAAATCGGCTATCGATAAATCAATTTGTAAATCGCTTTCTAAGTAATCCAAGTCAATACGGGTAGTATTTTGGTTGGTTAAATCAATCTTTGCCTGCTCTACATCAATTGCCAGCAGGTGTCCTTCACGTTTTTGAATAAGCGTTAATAACCGATCGAGCAAGTGCTTATGTTCGACCCTAAAAGCTAAGTCTTTTAGTGAGCTAATCGTGTTTTTTTCATATAAATGATGAATTTTATGCCAAGTGGCTAAGTCATGATAATAGCTGGATGGCATAAACATCTCGGTAGATTCGGTATAAGTATCGGTTGATACCGATTTTCGAATGCTAAAGTTTTTTTCGAAATTGCTAGTGGCGCTGCGGGCTTTAAATTTACTTTTATACCCTAAATGCGGCATCACCTTAGCCAAGCTTAATTTGCTGTCAAAATCGGTACCGCCAATGTGGATACCACCGTTGGCTAATATGTCAGCTTTCCTATCGTCTCGAAGTGCTCGTTGTGGTGAGATCTTGACCACAGAAAAATCCGAGGTACCGCCACCAATATCGACAATCAGGGCTATTTCTTCTTTTATTACCTGTTGTTCATAATCGAGCGCCGCAGCGATTGGCTCATATTGAAATAACACCTCTTTAAAACCAGCCCTAATTGCCGCCGATTCCAGCGTGTCTTGAGCTAAAAGGTCGGCTTGTTGGTCACTATCAACAAAGTGCACTGGCCTACCAAGCATTACTTGTTCAAAAGGCAGACCAGAATTTCGTTCGGCAGTGGCCTTTAAGTGGCTAAGGAAACAGCTAAGAATATCGGTAAAGGGTACTAATTCCGATTTTATTTGGGTTTTTTCCTCTACTAGAGAGGTGCCAAGAACACTTTTTAATGACCGCATAATACGGCCAAATTCACCATCTATGTATTCGTTAATTGCTGCTCGACCAAGAAATGTTTGATTATTTTCAAAATGGAAAAAGATGGCACTAGGTATGGTTAATTTTCCATCTTCAAGTGGCAATAAAGTGGCTTTATTCTTTACCATAGTAGAGAAAGTTGAATTGGAGGTGCCAAAATCTAGTCCGCAGAATGTATTCACAAAAGAGCCTTTCAATAGATAAACTAATGGCAATCAATGTTAAGTCATTAATGTTTAACAAGCCATTTATAAGGAGATTGCATAGTTTACACCGAGTTGGCTAACATTTTTAGGCTTATTTTCAGATTTGAATAGATATTGGTAACTGTTAGACTGGTTAGTGAAGTTGGTCTTGTTGAGGGAATATATTGAAACTTCTAAGTTTTACCATGTTAACTACAATAAAGTTATTAGCCAAAGTGTTTTATCATTTTGATGATCATTGGTACTCAAGCCATGGCAAGTCTGATTGGCAAAATGTACGCGTGGTCATTATTTTAAATCATACCAGTTTGTTTGAACCATTATTTGTTCGAGATATCCCGTTATCTTTTTTATGGCGATTATCAAATAAACTTATTTTACCAGGTGCCGATACCACTTTAAAGCGACCAATAGTCGGGAAAACCTTTCGAATCTTAGTCCCTAAATGTATTCCAATCAGTCGTAAATATGATGAATCATGGAATGCTTTTTTAAATCAAATTGAAGATGACAGTAACACTGCGATTTTGCCCGAGGGCCGAATGAAACGCAGTAGTGGCTTAGACAAAGACGGTAATCAGATGAGTATTCGTCCGGGAGTTGTGGATATTTAACTCGACTTGATAGTGGTAATATCGTCTTTGTTTATAGTGGTGGTTTGCACCATGTGCAAACACCTAGAGATAAATTACCTCGGCTTTTTAAAACCATTCAAGTCAATTATGAAATACTTGATATTGATCAATATAAAGCACAATTTTTCCATCTCGATCCGAATGTATTTAAAGCAAATATAATCAATGATTTAGAACATCGATTAAAAACTAAAACACCATGAAATTCAATTGATTAATGTTTTTTTTACTGTCTTTTTTATTTGTATTAGGCAGGCCTTTTGTTATTTTTTGATACATATTGATGACAATATTTATCTATTTTTATGTTGGGTTTTTTGCTCTAATTGCCATCTATTTCGGCAAACTGCCGTTATTTAACTAGAGTAAAGGGTCACTATGTACGAATTAAATTCAGCTGTGTTTGATCGGGAAACATTTTTGCGTGATTATTGGCAGAAAAAGCCGGTAGTGATCCGCCAAGGTTTTAAAAATTTTGTTACCCCTATTGATGCTGATGAAATCGCCGGCTTAGCGGGTTTAAATGAAGTTGAATCTCGTCTGGTTTATCGTCAGGGTGAAAATTGGCAGGCTGAATTTGGACCCTTCGATTCATTCGAACGCTTGGGAGATAAGGGCTGGTCGTTAATTGTGCAAGCATTAGATAATTGGTCTGAAGATGCGGCTAAAATAATCGAACCATTTCGGTTTATTCCTAATTGGCGGCTCGATGATTTAATGGTAAGTTTTGCCACCCCTGAAGGTGGTGTCGGCCCGCACATAGACCTTTACGATGTATTTATTTGTCAAGGTACCGGTGTTCGTAATTGGCGAGTAGG
>CALJHL010000300.1 GCA_938075435.1 uncultured Thalassotalea sp.
TTAAACATGTTATGGATGAATTTTCTGCCTACAATGACTTAGGCTATTTTGTCATGCTTGAAGGGCGTTTGGATGAAGCCGAATATTTCTTTCAAAAGGCTATCGATTTATCGCCCAGTTATTTTAAGAAAGCGTATGCTAACTTAGAGCAAGTGCATTTGAAACAGCGTGAACTATGGTTACTTGAGCAAGAAGCGAAAGGCATGGAACTGGTTGAGCAGGAAGTGGTAACTCCTCGGAATAGTTCTTTAAAAGCACGGGATGAAATTAAAAATGAAAATTTATTAGAAAACAACTCTCAAAATCAATATCAACAACCATCTAAAAGTATACCCGAAACTGCTAGCAGCGAAGAAATTATTAGTCAAAATTCAGTACCAGAGCCACTTGTGGACAAGCCCTTAGCCGATGAACCGCAAACACCGGCGTTGCTTATAATGGCTGAGCCTAAACCCGATAATTTACCTGAAAGCCAGTATCAGGAAAAATATCAAGACCAAGAACAGTACCAAGATGAATATAAAGTTAAAGATAATAACCAGCCCGCGGAAGATCTGGTGGTTGCAGAAGCAGAACCAGCGGCCCTAACTGTTGAGGTTATCGATGGTGCAATTGAAGACAACTCAGTTGCTAATGAGCCTATTACCAACGAATTGCAAACACCGGCATTGCTTATTATCGATGAGCCTCAAGATGAAGTGATTATCGATACAGTCTCTGTAAATGCATGGGCAATAACCCCTGAGCCAATAAATATTGACTCAGCCAACACTGAATCGATTAACTCGGATTCAATAAACCCGGAAGTAACAGAGTCTGAGCCAGAAGTAGAGCAAGTTGTTCTTTATAAACCAATTAAAATTGAAACTAAACTTGAACCTATAGTTGATGACAAAACATTAGAAGATCCTGTAGTGTTAGCGTCTGAAAATAATCAATAGCTATTAGTGAACGAAACCGAACGAAACATAGCTGAATGAAATAGGAAAAATATTGCTGCCAGTTAAAGTTAACCATAACCAACCTAACGTCATCTTACAATCAAGCTTCGGCTCGGTAACCGAACAATATGTTAATGCCAAGTTTTCAGAATTAATTATTGAACATGAATTGTGCCACGCTAAGCTGTCTTTGTTTGGTGGGCAAGTATTAAGTTGGCAACCCAAGGGCCACGATGAGGTTTTTTGGTTAAGTAAAAAAGCCAGTTATAACGCTAAATCACCTATTCGTGGCGGTATACCCCTTTGTTGGCCTTGGTTTGGTCCATATCAAGATGCTAGTAATCATGGCTTTGCCCGTACTAATTTTTGGCAATTAGCTGACATTGTTATTAATGAACAGCACATTCAAATCGATTTAGTTCTTTCTGGTGAACAATGTTCGGCAAGTTGGCCGCATGCTTTTGCGATTAAGCAAAGATTAATTTTTTCAGGTACTTTTACCCAAACGTTAGTCGTCGAAAACCTCAGTAGCGAAGAATTCAAATTTAATGGGGCGTTGCACAGTTATTTTGAAGTGAGCCAACCTGAAAATGTTACTATTCCAATACTTAATAGTGCCGGTTTTGATGATAAAGTCACTCAGATAAATGGTTGCCAGCCGAGCGATGTTGTTAATGTTGTCGGGCCGATAGATAAAATTTATCATTGCAATTCATCTGCTACTATCTTTGATCAAGGTCGCAAAAGAGCAATTGAAATTAAAAAGTCTAATTTTTCACAGTGGGTGCTATGGAATCCCGGAGAGCAATTAGCTCGCTCTTTTGCCGACATTCATCAAAATGGCGAACAAGAATTTGTCTGCTTGGAAGCCGCTAATACCAATTGGATAACGTTAGCTGCCGGTGAAAAAACAACCCTAAGCCAACAAATACAAGTTTACAAACTCTAAGCGAATAAGTTCAATCCTTATTAATTTATAAAATATATTTTCAGAAAAACTCAATTTACCCGCAAATGTCGATTTAACAACATTTGGGTAAAAGCAATTTTTAAATAAAAACCTCGAGGTAAGGTCATAAAAGGCCTACCTTGAGCATCAAAAGCTTGAGTTTTTACCTTGGCATTCGCCGCTTTCGGGCGCAGTTGTAGTACTTGCCCAAATTTCGCGTTTATTTCTTCCACTCTTCCTAAGGCTATCATGTCGGTAAGCTCTTGCCAGTCTTGCGCCAGTAATTGTTCTTCTTGTTGATTTGGCTGCCATAAAAATGGCGTACAAACAATGCGTTCGGCAACGGGAATATCACGTTCAGAAATTACCGGCACCCACAATACTTTAGCAAGCTTATTCTTTAAATGGCATTGCTGCCAGGTCATGCCAGTGATACCGGTTAATGGCGCGACACAAACAAAGGTGGTTTCTAACGGTTTACCTTGTCGATTAATGGGTAAGGTTTTTAATTCTATGCCCAAATCAGGAAAGTCAGGCAGAGGTAGTGAACCGGCACTAGCGCCAAGTACCCGCTCTAACAATAAGCCAATCCAACCTTTTTCACGGGTTAAATTTTCTGGCACCACTATGCCTTGCTGAGCCGCTAACTCGCCCAAGGAGCATCCAGCTAAGCTTTGTGCATGGCTAAGTAATTGTTGCTCAGTTTCAGGTCGATAGGTTAACAATACGCAGTTCCAAATAACTGGCTAAGAGAATTATCTTTATTATGCTGAAAGATTACCATTAATTAAATTAATTTCCTTGTTTATTTGCTAGCAAGCGAAGATTATGGAACAATCATTTCATAGTGTTATAAAGTTTGAACGGGAGTTCATGTGATTGATGCCGAAGGCTATAGAGCCAACGTCGGCATAGTGATTACTAATGGCAAAGGTCAAGTTTTTTGGGCTAGACGGTTTGGACAGCATTCATGGCAATACCCGCAAGGTGGCGTTGATGAAGGTGAAACCGTCGAACAAACCATGTTTCGTGAATTGCACGAGGAAGTTGGTTTAAAACCCCATCAAGTTGAAATCATTGCCTCTACAAAACATTGGTTAAGGTATCGTTTACCAAAACGTTTAATACGTCACGAAAGTAAACCTGTGTGTATTGGCCAAAAACAGAAGTGGTTTTTGTTAAAACTTACCTGTGCCGATGAAGAAGTCGATTTATTACATTCGAGTCATCCTGAATTTGATGATTGGCGTTGGGTAAGCTACTGGTATCCTGTTCGTCAAGTGGTGTCCTTTAAGAAGGATGTTTACCGTCGGGTTATGAAAGAGTTTGCTGCAATAGCATTACCGGCTTTTAGTGCCGAGGGTGTGCCGCCGCAACCAAAGGATAACCGAAACCGAAAAAGTAATAATCAACGCCGTGATTTTCGTAGACGGCGTGGCTAGTGATCATTATGTAGTTTCATAAAAATGATAAGACCGTATAACCCAAGTTGTACGGTCTTTTTGTTTTAAAAGCATAAAGTTAGCTATTTTTAGTTAAAGCAAAAATGGGGTATACTGGTTTACTTAATTTTAACAATAATAATAATATAATTTATTAGACTATCTAAACGTCACAGTAACAATCGAAAAGGGAGTTTATGTTAACCACATTACGCCGTATTGTTTTAGCTCTTACCAAAGAACCTGAATTAGATCTGGCTTTACAACATATGGTTACCCAAGTAAAAGAAGCGATGGCCACTGAGTGCTGTTCTGTGTATTTTGCTGATTATGAACAAGAACACTTTTTGCTAATGGCCTCTGATGGCCTAGCAAAAGCTGCCCATGGGCAAGTGGCTATTGGTTTCTCAGAAGGTTTAGTTGGCTTGGTGGGGCAACGTGAAGAGCCTATTAATATAGCTAACGCCCAACAGCACCCTCGCTTTAAGCATTCTCCTGAAGTCAAAGAAGATGACTTCAATGCCTTTCTTGGCACCCCTATTATTCATCAACGTAAAGTGCTTGGTATTATTTCAGTTCAGCAAAAACAAGCGCGACAATTTACCGAAAATGAAGAAGCGTTTTTAGTTACGTTAGCCGCACAAATGGCCATGGCAATTGCCGATGCCGAAGCGAAAGGCATTATAAATCGCAAAACTAGTCAACAACATTGGCAAAAGCTGCAGGGCATACCAGCTTCACCGGGTTTAGCAATTGGCCATTTTTACGTAAGCTATCCGCAAGCGCAATTAAGCAGCGTTAGCCTAATTAAATCTTCCTCTTTTCATAAGCAAAGTAAACTATTTCAACAAGCTGTGAGTAAAACTATTCGCGATCTCGGGCAAATGAGTCAGCGCATGCAAGGAGTGATACCTGAGGACGCGCTTGATATTTTTGACATGTATAAACACATGCTTGAAAGTGCCAGTCTTGGTGATGAAATTATTGAAAAAATCCGCCTAGGCTGGAATGCCGAAAGTGCTTTAAAAATAGTCATTGAACAATACGTAATGCAATTCGAGGCTGTCGATGACCCGTATATAAGAGAGCGGGCTACAGATATTAAAGACTTAGCGAATCGGGTGTTATTTAATTTACAAGAAACCAAAGTCAAAACAACTGATTTTCCCGAAGATATGGTGTTAATCGCTCAGGATGTCACGGCTGCTTTGCTTGCTGAATATCAACACAAAGGCATTAAAGCCATTGTTTCATTGTCAGGGTCAACCAATTCACATGCAGTCATTTTGGCTCGGGCTTTAGGGATCCCGGCAATCATGGGGGTTGGCTCTATTCCCCTGGCGAGCTTTAATAATAAGCAGGTGATTATAGACGGTTATTCTGGAGAAATTTTCTTATCACCGGATCAAAACCTTCTAAAAGAATATCAGCATTTAGTTGTTGAAGAGCAAGAGCTGCATAATATTGTTAAGGAGGTCATCGACCTACCTTCAATTACCAGAGATGGTAAATCGGTAGAGCTATTATTAAATGCCGGATTAGGTGTCGAGTTTGATCATTCAATGAAAAATGGTGCTGTCGGCATTGGTTTATATAGAACCGAAATTCCATTTATGGATCGCAATTGTTTCCCTTCCGAGCAAGAGCAATTTTCTTGGTATCGTAAAGTACTGCAATCTTTTCCTAGACAACCTGTGGTGATGCGCACTCTAGATGTTGGCGGTGATAAAGCCTTGCCTTACTTTCCTATCACTGAAGACAACCCGTTTCTAGGGTGGCGAGGGATAAGGATCACGTTAGATCATCCGGAAATATTTTTAGTCCAAGTTCGGGCAATGCTAAAGGCAAATATAGGCTTTGGTAATCTTGAAATATTATTACCAATGATTTCCGGCGTCACCGAAGTTGATGATGCTATTCGATTAATTAATCAAGCCTACTTTGAAGTCAGCAGTGAGTCTACCGAGCCGGTCAGCAAACCTAAAATTGGCATTATGTTAGAAGTACCAGCGGTGATTTTCCAATTAAAAGAGTTGTCTCAAAGGGTCGACTTTTTCTCGGTAGGCAGTAATGATTTAACTCAATATCTACTAGCGGTAGACCGCAATAATACCCGAGTAGCGGCACTTTACGATGCTTATCATCCCGCGGTATTGAGGGCGTTGAATTTTATCGCTGAACACGCTCAACAACATCTTATTGAATTGAGTTTATGTGGCGAATTAGCCGGAGAACCTGGTGGTGCCTTGCTATTATTAGCCATGGGGTATGATAAATTGAGTATGAACTCTCATAATATTGCCCGTATTAAATGGGTATTACGTCATATAGACTATACTCAAACACAACAGATCCTACGCCATTGTCTAATGTTAACCACTGCCAAACAAGTGCATAATTACATCAATGAACAATTAGAATTACTTGGCTTAGGTGGGTTTGTTCGAGCAGGTAAGTGATCTGTATTTTATCTTGATGTTGTTACCATCAAATTTTTATATTTTTTAAGTTATCCCCAACTGCTTTGGATAACGATACAAATAAGACCATCTTTTTTATGTTTTTGACTGTTTTTTTATCATGTATGTTACTTGGTACCTTAGTGGGCTTTCTCGCTGGCTTGCTAGGCATTGGCGGTGGCTTAGTTATTGTACCCACTCTAGTTATACTGTTGCCTAAATTAGGAGTTGATCCCGAAGTCGCTATGCCAATTGCTTTGGCATCGTCTCTTGCATCTATTGTTATTACGGCATCAAGTGCCGCTTTTAATCACCATAAAAGTGGTAATATTCCTTGGAAAACTGCAAAAAAATTAATGCCATATATTGCCATTGGCTCTGTTATAGGTGCTAATCTTGCTGATTTATTACCCAGTGACGTATTGAAAACCATGTTCTCTACGTTTGTAATTTTTCTGGCAAGCTACATGTTGTTTTCGATTAGACAAACGGTTCACCGCGACTTACCTTCTGACAATGCCTTAAAAGGCGTCGCTGGCGGTACCGGAATTATCGCTAGTTTAATGGGCATAAGCGGCGGCGCAATATTAATCCCATTTTTAACTTATTGCGGGGTAAACTTGCTACATGCCATAGGAATTTCTACCGCATTTGGTATGATTGTCTCGCTTTTTGGAACCTTGGCGTTTATTATTGCTGGGTTGAATAATCCAAGCCTACCAGAGTGGAGCTTAGGTTATATTTACTGGCCTGCAGTATTAGGTATCGCCTCTACTTCAACAATTTTGGCATCATACGGTGTTCGGTTAGCTAATCGTTTACCGGTTAAAACAATAAAAAAAGTTTTTGCCGCCTTCCTCATCGTGGTTGCAATAAACATGATCATTTAATTCTGGATCTTATATGACCCTTGCAGCAATTCAATTTCCGGTTATTGACCCAATAATCTTTTCTATCGGTCCTATCGCCCTGCGGTGGTATGGTTTGATGTATTTAATCGGCTTTATTTTGGCAATGATTATTGCCAACAAGGCCGCAGACAAAAGTAACGGCCTATGGAGCCGAGACCAAGTAAGTGATTTGTTATTTTATGGCTTTCTTGGCGTTATTTTAGGTGGCCGAATTGGTTACGTGCTGTTTTATAATTTTGACTATTTCTTATCTGATCCTATTTATCTCTTTAAAATATGGACTGGCGGGATGTCTTTTCATGGCGGCTTGATTGGCGTTATTGTTGCTATTTTTATCTTTGCCCGCAGAGAAAACAAAAGCTTCTTACAAGTCGGCGACTTTGTCGCACCTTTAGTGCCATTAGGACTGGGCACTGGTCGAATTGGCAACTTTATCAATGCCGAACTTTGGGGGCGTGAAACCGATGTTCCTTGGGCAATGATATTTCCAACCGATAGATTGCAGTTACCGCGGCACCCTTCGCAACTTTATGAATTTTTCTTAGAAGGCGTGGTCCTTTTTTGTATTATTTATTTTGTTTGTCGTAAACCAAAACCGGCTGGCATAGCTTCAGGTCTATTTTTAGTTGGTTATGGTTGTTTTAGAATGTTCATTGAATTCTTCCGAGAGCCTGATGCGCATTTAGGATTTTATTTCAGTTTTGTGTCTATGGGGCAAATATTATCTCTACCAATGGTTATTGCTGGTTTAGGGTTAATTGCTTGGGGCATAAAATCTGGTCCAGTAATAAACACATCTGCAACGCTTAAAAAGTAAGAGTATTAAAAATGAAACAATATTTAGATTTATGCCAACGCATTATCAACGACGGCACTTGGATTGATAATAAACGTACCGGTAAACGTTGTCTTACCGTTATAAATGCAGATTTAGAATATAACGTTGCTGATAATGAATTGCCTTTAATTACTACTCGTAAAAGCTTTTATAAATCTGCAATTGCAGAATTACTCGGTTACCTTAAAGGTTATGACAATGCTGCTGATTTTCGCGCCTTAGGAACCCGTACGTGGGACGCTAACGCTAATGACAATGAAGTTTGGCTAAACAGCCCTTACCGTAAAGGTGAGGACGATATGGGCCGCGTATACGGTGTACAAGGGCGAGGTGGCGCTAAACCCGACGGTGGTAGCATAGATCAAGTTAAAAAAGTCATTGATGATCTCAGCAATGGTATTGATGATCGTGGTGAAATAATAAGCTTTTACAACCCCGGCGAATTTCACATGGGCTGCCTACGCCCATGCATGCACACTCACAATTTTTCATTATTGGGTGATACCTTGCATTTAACCAGTTTTCAACGCTCTTGTGATGTGCCATTGGGCTTAAACTTTAATCAAGTACAAGTGTTTGCTTTACTGGCGATTGTCGCGCAAATTACCGGTCATAAAGCCGGAACTGCTTATCATAAAATCGTTAATGCCCATATCTATGAAGATCAATTAGAATTAATGCAACAAGTTCAGCTCAAGCGCAAACCTTTCGCATCACCTAAGCTGCACATTAATCCGAAGATAAAATCGTTAGCGGATATCGAAACATGGGTGACTATGGATGACTTTGAAGTGAGTGGTTACGAGCACCACGAAGCGATTCAATACCCATTCTCTGTTTAAGATAAAGCAAATAACTAGGGTCAGAGTCACGTTAAAATTTAACGTGACTCTGACCCTAGTTATTTGGGATATAAAAAAACCGGCAGAAGCCGGTTTTTTTTGCAAAAATAAAAGTTCTAATTAAAGAGCTTTAATCTTAGCGTTTAAGCGACTCTTAGCACGAGCAGCTTTATTTTTGTGAATTAGACCTTTACTTGCGAAACGATCTAAAATCGGAGATGCAATTGCAAACTCCTTTGTAGCTTCTTCTTTGTTACCAGCTTCAATAGCAGCGATAACTTTTTTCAAATAAGTACGCATCATTGAGCGGCGACTTGCATTATGTTGGCGACGCTTTTCTGATTGAACAGCGCGCTTCTTAGCAGACTTAGAGTTAGCCAAGGTGAACTCCTAAAAATAAATAAAATAGCCAGAATTTAAGGCGATGAAATATGCCTGTTTTCGAAGGTTTTGTCAAACCTTTTATCGATTCTTTACAAAAATAAAACGATTTTAGTCGATTTATTGTTTAAACAGGCACAAGCAGTAGATATGATGATACCATTATTTACTGCTTGTGCCTAAGATAGTTATGGGGTTTTGTAGCCATTTTTAATAAAAATAATAGAGGAGCCGCAATTTTGAGCAAAAAATTGCTTAAATCAGGGTTAATTGTCAGTTTTATGACTCTAATCTCAAGAGTTTTGGGATTGGTTCGTGATGTTGTTATCGCCGATAAAATTGGTACCAATGCCGGTGCCGATGTATTTTTCTTTGCCAATAAAATTCCTAATTTCTTACGCCGTTTATTTGCCGAAGGTGCTTTTGCACAAGCATTTGTGCCAGTGTTGAGTGAATATCAACATTTAGACAAGAAAAATAATAGCCAAGAAACTCGTGAGTTAATTGCTAAAGTCAGTGGCACCTTAGGATTAATTGTCACTGTAGTGACACTCATTGGAGTTATTGCTTCACCAATACTGGTGGCATTATTTGGTTTCGGTTGGTTTCTCGATTGGCTCAATGATGGCCCGGCCACAGAAAAGTTTGATCTCGCTTCGCAGTTATTAAAAATTACTTTCCCTTATTTATGGTTTATTACCTTAACGGCGCTGGCTGGCGCTGTGTTAAATACCTTAGGGAAATTTGCCGCCGCAGCATTTACTCCGGTGTTACTGAATGTTTGTATCATTGGTGCCGCTGTTTATTTATCACCATTATTTGCCGAGCCCGCCTATGCTTTAGCTTGGGGAGTCTTTCTCGGTGGGGTGAGCCAATTTCTCTTTCAAATACCATTTTTAATTAAAGCCGGCGTGCTCGTTAAACCGAGCTGGGGTTGGCATCACAGTGGCGTCAAAAAAATTCGTAAATTACTGATACCCGCTCTATTTGGCGTCTCGGTAACCCAAATAAATTTACTATTGGATACTTTAAGTGCCAGCTTTTTAATCACCGGATCGATCAGTTGGCTTTATTATGCCGACCGTTTATTAGAGTTTCCTCTAGGCCTATTCGGCATTGGTATTGCCACCGTTATCTTGCCTAGCCTAGCGCGATTGCATGCTAATCAAAACCCAACCGATTTTTCAACAACCATAAATTGGGCGATGAAAATAATTAGTTTGCTCGGTTGGCCAGCAATGGCAGGATTAATGGTGTTAGCGCAGCCGATTATAATGGTGCTGTTTATGCGCGGCGAATTTTCACAAGCGGATGTAATGCAAGTTTCTTTTGCGTTATACGCTTATTTGAGCGGTTTGCTAAGTTTTATGTTTATAAAAGTGTTGGCGCCCGGTTACTACGCTAGACAAGACACTAAAACACCGGTTGTTATTGGCATAAAAGCCATGGTTGCCAATATGATTTTCAATTTAATGCTGGCGCCATTTTTCGGTTATGTGGGTTTGGCAATCGCCACGGCATTATCTGCAACCCTCAATGCTACTTTACTGTATCGAGGCCTAAAGCAGCAGGGTATATACCAACTTGATAGAGCAACAACAATCGTTATTGCCAAATTGATGATATCCGCCGTTGTTATGGCTGGTGTGGTGTTTTACTTATCACCAGAGTTTAAGCAATGGCTGGCATTGGATAAATTACAGCAAATTTACACGTTAGTTTTGCTGATAGTTGTTGGTGCAATAAGCTATGTTATTGCGGTATTGGGGTTAGGGGTACGACCGCATAATTTTACCGGGCAGGTTAGTCAAACCTAGAACGACATTTATTTCGGCAAAATTGCAATTTTGGCCAATTTTTGCAATTTATATAAAAAAAAACCACAAATTTGCAGTTAGTTGCGACAAGGTGCTGATTATTAACTCACACTGAGATATAATTCGTCGGTTTTTAATAATAGCAAACTCACGGTCAAAAGACTGATGGTTTGGCATTACATTTTCGCAACAGGATTAAGGTTTCATGCAATTAGTTCGAGGTATTCACAACTTACGTGATAAGCATCATGGTTGTGTTCTCACAATAGGTAATTTCGACGGTGTTCATTTAGGTCATCAAAGAGTTATCGCCGCCTTAGTGGCAAAAGCCAACGAACTGAACATGATTTCAGCGGTAATGGTGTTTGAGCCACAACCGCAAGAGTTATTTAATCCGCAAATGGCTCCAGCTCGTTTGAGTCGTTTCCGTGATAAATATAGTTTATTAAAAAAGCTCGGTGTGCAACGCTTAATTTGTGTTAATTTTAACCATGATTTTGCCAATCAAAGCGCCGAAAATTTTATTGAAAAATTGTTAGTTGAAAAGTTAGGCGTTAAGCATTTAATTATTGGCGATGATTTTTGTTTTGGTAAGAATCGCCGGGGCAATTTTGACATGCTAAAAAATGCCGGTAAGCGGTTTAACTTTAATGTGACCGATACCGCAAGTTACAAACTCGCAGATTGTCGTATATCAAGCACCGAAGTGCGCAAAGCTTTACAGGTTGACGATTTGCTAGAAACTAAACATATGCTCGGCCGGACCTACAGTATTCTTGGTCGCGTTGTACATGGCGATAAGCAAGGCCGTAATCTTGGTTTTCCTACGGCTAACGTGTTATTAAAGCGGTGTGTATCACCAGTTAGTGGCGTTTATGTAGTGCAGGCTACTGTACTAGGAAAAATTTTGTATGGGGTTGCCAATATAGGCTCTCGGCCGACAGTAAATGGTATTAGGCAGCAACTTGAAGTACATATATTTGATTTTGATAAAGACTTATATGGCCAACAAATTGAAGTAGCTTTGTTGAAAAAATTACGTGATGAACAGCGCTTCTCTTCTTTGCTAGAGCTGACCAACCAAATTGATAAAGATTGTAAACAAGCCCGTGAGTTCTTACAGGCTTAGTTAATAAATACTAATGGATAAATGATTGAATGAGTGATTATAAACATACCTTAAACTTACCCGATACTACGTTTCCTATGCGTGGTGGCTTACCACAACGTGAGCCTAAAATGCTGAAAGAGTGGGCCAGCAAAGACTTATATGGTCAAATTCGTGCCGCTAAACAAGGTAAAAAATCATTTGTTTTGCATGATGGCCCTCCTTATGCAAATGGTAATATCCATTTAGGTCACGCCGTAAATAAAATATTAAAAGACGTCATTGTTAAATCAAAAACCTTATCCGATTTTAATTCTCCGTATATACCTGGTTGGGACTGCCATGGTTTACCAATTGAATTGGTAGTAGAAAAAAAATGGGGCAAGCCAGGCAAGAAACTTAATGCCAGCGAATTTAGACAAAAATGTCGAGAATACGCCAAAAAGCAAGTTGACGGTCAACGTGAAGATTTTAAGCGCCTCGGTATTTTTGCTGATTGGGCCAATCCTTACTTAACTATGGATTTTAAAACTGAAGCAAATATTATTCGCGCGTTAGGTAAAATTACTGAAAATGGCCACTTGCACCAAGGCTTTAAGCCGGTACATTGGTGTACAGATTGTGGCTCAGCATTAGCCGAAGCCGAAGTTGAATACCAAGATAAAGTTTCGCCGGCTATTGATGTTAAATTTAAAGCGCAAGATTCAATAGCAGAACTGTTCTCACATCCTGTAGGTCATCCCGGTGAAGGGCAAATTTCGGTTGTTATTTGGACGACAACTCCTTGGACCTTACCAGCTAACCGTGCGGTATCTGTAAATCCTGCTCTTAAGTATACTTTGGTGCAAATCGAATCTGAGCAAGGGCCACAACGTTTAATTTTAGGCTCTGATCTTGTCACCGAGTGTATGGATCGTTTTGGCATTGATAAATATCACGCCCTTGGTTTTTGTAATGGTGATGCCCTAGAAAACATCCAAATTTCGCATCCATTTTATGATTTTACCGTGCCAATGATTTTAGGCGATCACGTAACTACTGATTCGGGTACCGGTTTAGTTCATACGGCTCCAGGCCATGGTGTTGACGATTTCAATGTGGGTCGTAACTATGACTTAGAAGTCGCTAATCCAGTGGGCGCCAACGGCGTTTACTTGCCTGACACACCATTATTTGCTGGACAACATGTATTTAAAGCCAACGACAGTGTGGTTGAAGTATTAAAAGAAAAAGATGCGTTAATGCATCATCATGCTTATGAGCACTCGTATCCACATTGCTGGCGCCATAAAACACCAATTATCTTCCGCGCTACGCCACAATGGTTTATTAGTATGGATCAAAAAGGCTTGCGCGATGATTCATTAAAAGAAATTGAAAAAACTCAATGGATCCCTGATTGGGGACAGAGCAGAATTCAGAAAATGGTTGAAGGCCGTCCTGACTGGTGTATTTCTCGTCAACGTACTTGGGGCGTTCCGATTGCTTTATTTATCCATAAAGATACCGGTGCTTTACACCCTGATACCATTGCGTTAATAGAAACAGTCGCGTTAAAAGTTGAACAACAAGGCATTCAAGCTTGGTTTGATTTAGAAGCACAAGAGTTAATTGGTGATGATGCCCAAGAATATGTAAAGGTTCCTGATACCTTAGATGTCTGGTTCGATTCTGGTGTTTCTCATTACTCTGTGGTCGATGCCCGTGAAGAATTCGAAGCTGGTGCCGATTTGTATCTTGAAGGCAGTGACCAACATCGCGGTTGGTTTATGTCATCAATGATTTCATCCGTTGCTATGACTGGCGAAGCTCCATACAAACAAGTACTTACTCATGGTTTTACGGTTGATGTTAACGGCCATAAAATGTCTAAATCTTTGGGTAATGTTGTTACTCCCGCAGAAATTACCAATAAATTGGGTGCCGATATTTTACGTTTATGGGTAGCGTCTGTTAATTATACTCAAGAAATTACCGTATCCGACGAAATCTTTAAACGCCAAGCCGATGCCTACCGTCGTATTCGTAATACTTCGCGCTTCTTATTAGCCAATATTAATGGTTTTGAACCAACAAACCATTCGGTTGCTTTAGACGACATGGTTGCTCTAGATCGTTGGGCCGTTGGTCGTGCCGCTGAATTACAAGAAGAAATTATTGCCGCATACGATAACTATGAATTTAGTGTTGTGGTTGGCAAGTTAATGAATTTCTGTACTAATGAACTCGGTGGTTTCTACTTAGACATTATTAAAGACAGACAATATACCGCTAAAGGTGACGGCCTAGCGCGTCGCTCTTGTCAAACCGCTTTATATCTTATCGCTGAAGCAATGACTCGTTGGATGGCGCCTATTTTATCATTCACAGCTCAAGAAATTTGGTCAGCACTTCCTGGTGAACGCGATGAATTTGTATTTACCGGCGTTTGGTTTGACGGTTTGCAAAAATTACCGCAAGACACGGCAATGAATAATGAGTTTTGGGCTTCTTTATTAGCGGTACGTACCGAAGTAAATAAAGCCTTAGAGCAAGCTCGTCGTGATGAAATTGTTGGTGCAGCGTTGCAAGCAAAAGTGACTTTGTTTACCACTGAGAAATTAGCTAAGCAGTTGTTGATTGTTGGTGATGAACTGCGTTTTGCATTAATAACCTCAAGTGCTGAAGTGGTTACCGTTACCGAAGCGCCTGCTGATGCTATACCTACCGAACTGGATGGTTTATGGTTAGCTGTTACGGCTTCAACAGGTACTAAATGTGATCGCTGTTGGCATTACACTGATGATGTTGGTCAAGATCAAAGTCATCCTGATTTATGTGGTCGTTGTATCACCAATATTGATGGTGCTGGCGAAGTACGTCAATTTGCTTAACGCTAATATTAACAAATAAGAGTAGTAGAGCTATGGCAAATATTAACTTTGCAAATTCAGGGTTACGCTGGCTTTGGCTGACCTTACTTTTCTTGGTATTAGACCAAGTGAGTAAACAAGCTGTGGTGGCATTAATGGATTATCGTCAGTCAATTGCGGTAATGCCATTTTTTAATTTAACTTATGTGCATAACCCCGGCGCTGCGTTTAGCTTTTTGGCTGACCAAGGTGGCTGGCAACGTTGGTTTTTTACTGCCATTGCTGCAGGTGTCAGTGTGCTACTTTTCTTTTGGATGGCAAAGACGGCTAAAAAAGATACCTTAATCGCAATTGCTTTTGCATTAATTTTAAGTGGCGCTCTAGGTAATTTAATTGATCGTGTTATGTATGGTTACGTAATTGATTTTCTTGATTTTTATGTTGGCAATAAACATTGGCCGGCATTTAATATTGCCGATTCCGCAATTTTTGTTGGGGCAGCCCTTATGATCGTAGATGCCATTCGTGGTGAGTCGCAACAACAAGACTCAACTAAAAATGGCACAGGAGTAAAGTAGTATGTCGGCTAAGACAGTTGTAAACGATTCAAGCATAATGATGCATATCACCATGAAACTCGCTGATGGATCAGCCGCAGACAGTACTAAAGTGAATAACAAACCTGCCAAGGTGAACCTCGGCGATCAAAGTTTATCACCGGCATTCGAAGCGCAGTTATTAGGGCTAGTAGTTGGTGATAGTAAAGAATTTACCTTATCTGCAAATGATGCCTTTGGCGAAGTTAACCCTGATAATATTCATTATGTTGACCGTAATAAGTTTAGTGAAACACCTGCCGAAGTAGGTAGCATCGTTACCTTTACTCAACCCGGTGGTGAAATTCCAGGGATCATTCGCGACGTTAATGATTTGTCAGTAACGGTTGATTTTAATCACCCGTTAGCTGGGCAAGAAATCACATTTGCTATTGATGTTGTTGAAATAAATTAAGGCTGTAAAACAGAGAACCCTATGGAAATTATATTAGCGAACCCGCGTGGCTTTTGTGCCGGTGTCGATCGCGCTATATCAATTGTTGATAGAGCATTAGATTTATTTGATGCGCCAATTTATGTTCGTCATGAAGTGGTACATAACAAATTTGTCGTTAATGGTTTAAAAGATCGTGGTGCAGTTTTTGTTGATGAGCTAAATGAAGTTCCTGACGATAACACCGTTATTTTTTCAGCGCATGGGGTATCAAAAGCGGTTCGTCAACAAGCTAAAGATCGCGGTCTTAAAGTGTTTGATGCGACTTGCCCATTAGTAACCAAAGTACATATGGAAGTTACTCGCGCCTCGCGTAAAAATGTTGAGTGCATTTTAATTGGCCATGCTGGGCACCCTGAAGTAGAAGGTACCATGGGCCAATATGAATCCGAGAATGGTGGCATTTATTTGGTAGAATCAGTTAGCGATGTGGCGTTGTTAGAAGTGAAAAATTCCGAAATGCTTTTTTATTGTAGCCAAACGACGCTTTCGGTAGATGATACCTCAGAAGTTGTTGATGCGTTACGGGCTAAGTTTCCAAATATAGATGGTCCGCGTAAAGATGATATTTGTTACGCCACTCAGAATCGTCAAGATGCGGTGCGTTCAATTGCTAAAAAAGCACAATTGCTGCTAGTAGTTGGTGCTAAAAATAGCTCTAACTCCAACCGGTTAAGAGAGTTAGCTGAAAAATTAGGTACTACCTCGTACTTAATTGATGGTGCTGAGGATATTGAGTCAACCTGGCTTAATGGTATCGATAAAGTTGGTGTCACTGCTGGGGCGTCGGCACCTGAAGTGTTAGTGGCGCAAGTCATTGAAAAACTAAAAGGCATGGGCGGTAAAGTTGTTATTGAAAACCCAGGTCGTGCAGAAACCACCGTTTTTGCTGTACCGGTAGAGCTTCGCTAACCTTAAAAAGCACGAAGTCGCAATTATTAATTTCTAAAAACCAGTTCCCTTCGAACTGTTTTTTTTGTACAGGGATTTACTTATCCTCGGCAGGCATGGAGAGCCTGAGGAGAGGGGTTGTACAGAGATTTACTTATCCTCGGCAGGCATGGAGAGCCTGAGGAGAGGGGTTGTACAGGGATTTACTTATCCTCGGTAGGCATGGAGAGCCTGAGGAGAGGGGTTGTACAGGGATTTACTTATCCTCGGCAGGCATGGAGAGCCTGAGGAGAGGGGTTGCACAGGGATTTACTTATCCTCGGCAGGCATGGATAGCTTGAGAAGAGTGATATCGCTAATTTTTTATACTCATTAATCCCTTTACCATGGAAAAATCAGCAATTTAACATGGGTATTTACAGTTTAGCTTCTATAATTATAAGACAAGTTTAAGTTCATTAATGGCAAGGAGGCTAAAATGAAAAAATTTATCCGTTTTACAAAATCAGGTTTTTCTTTACTGGAGTTATTGGTTACCATCGCCATGGTTGCTGCACTATTCTCAATTGCTATGCCCAGCTATGATGATTTTATCAAGCGCTATAAAATAAAAGCTGAAGTAAATAAATGGTTGTTAGCACTTAATTTTGCTCGGCAGACGGCCATTACCAGTGGCAATATAATCACTTTATGTCCAAGTTCGAATAAACTCTCTTGTGGTGCGAGTTGGCGTGAGGGCGCCATTGTTTTTGTCGATTTAAATAAAAACCACATCAAAGATCCCAACGAAATATTGTTACACACGTTTGACTCATCCTTTGCAAACCAACAAGTGAGTTGGCGAGCATTTCAAAACAGAAATTATCTGCAATTCCAACAAAATGGTTTTACTTGGGCCCAAAATGGCACGTTCAGAATATGTGTTGCAGCGAGTACTTTGCAATATAATCGCGCTTTAATTGTGACGCGATCTGGGCGGATCCGGTTGTCGACCGATGTTAACGGTGATGGCTTTCACCAAGATAGTAAGGGTGCTAAAATTAGTTGTTAGCATTAGTTGTTAGTATTAGTTTTTAACACTAGCGGTTAAGATTACCAGTAAAGTTAACATTAAATAGTTAGTACCAACAATCGAGATTGTTTGTTCCTTGGTTGTTGTAAGCAAGTTTGTTGTCTAAATTATCTATAGTAAAACTACTGCAATCAACATCGTTTGTTTGTTCGGCAATGGCCTTTGCGGTTAGGATAAAACTGTCAATTTGGTCCGCGCTGTAAATTTTTATGGTAGCCGACAATTGATAAAAGCCATTAGCGCTAAGCATAGACTGCTGATTTAGCCCCGTGGTTGAACTAATGTCACTACTGTAATGCAAATGCTGGTTATAAAATTTTTCTTCGGCTACGGCCAGCTGCATCAGTGCCGCTTTAGCATCATTGCGCCTGGACTTAAAAACATAGTCTTGATAATTCGGGTAAGCAATAGCCGATAATATCGCTACTATCGCTAAACTAACCAACAATTCTATTAACGTATAAGCTTGGAGTTGTTTTATTGGTTTCGTTACTAACATGGTTCACTAATCCTTAGTCTGTCCTTAATCAATCCTTAATCAATCAGCGCAAAGGTCATTAATTGTTGTTTAAAATACGAGCTGCCTTTACTCAGCTCGCTATAAGCAATTACTTTAAATAAATGTTTACTAACGGTCATATCCGCAACTGGTTGATGCTTACCTAAATAAACAATGAAATATTTACTTTTATTGCTAGCTTGCAGTAATTCACTGTTATTTGACCAATCGAAATTCGTAAAGGAAAGCTCATGTCGGTACGGATATATGCCTTGGCTAGGCAAGGATAAATCACTCGCATCAGTAAGCAGGGTAGTAATGTGATCTCTGGCTTCTATTAGCGCTTGTTCAGTTTTCTGACTGGCTAATTGTTGTAACAAATGATGGTTGACCATTTTGGTTTGCAGGTAGCTATTTTTGAATAGTGCAGTGGCAATTAAAGTAATTATCAGCATCATAATTAAATTTGTCACTAGCACTACGCCTGCGGTTTTGCTTACAGCACCTTGCATGGTAAAACTCCTTTTAGCTGATTATTCACTTCCATTAAACTGTGCCGCTAGTGTTTGTAGTTAAAGCTGTAACTATAAAACTGCCGATGAAAATTATCTTTGGGTTGATATTGGATATCGCCGAGCACGTACAGGTTATTATCCTTGTGACTTAAATCGGGGCATTTGCTGCGCACTAATAAATCAACTTTAATGCTGCTAATTTGCTGCCAATTAATCACTTGACTTGGGTTTAAGTACTGCTCAGGTGAAGAATCAAGATCTTGGTCAACGCCAAATTGTAGCTGCAATTGCTCAACGCCACTCAGTAACTCCTCTTGTTGCGGACGGCCATTAACTAACGTTTGCCAATATAATGAGGGGACTATATGCCCGTTGCAGCGCCGCTTACTATCTCCAACATAAAAACTGTGACTTATTATTTGTTGAGTGATAGTGGCTAATGCTAAATTAGTATTGCTTACTAAGTTTTTATCGGCGCCTAGAAATAGTCGGTGTTCAGTGCCATTAGAGCGAAGATACAGCTGTTCATTGTCAATGTTGAAACTGGCCTGCAACTCTGGATAACGAACGGTTAGTATATCGCCATTTAAGTAATCGTCATTACTGACACAGGCGTAGCTGCTGGCACTATCATTGAGGCCATAAATGCTTTGCTGAAGCTGTTTACCCCAGCTATTGCCACCCTCTAAACATGAGGTTAGATTAATATCACTAACATTTAAACTTCCAGATATTTCACTAAAGCTCAATACATCTGCCCAATAGCTACTTTGCTTTAAATCTTGGCGCAGTAATTCAAAGGCGAAACGAGCGGTCTCCTGCATACGTGCCGATTGTTTAACATCGATGAAGGTTTTATTAATGAGCAGCAAGGCTTGCATCCCCATGGCCAACAGGAAAAGGCCAAGCGCTAATGATATCATCACTTCAATTAAGGTAAAGCCAGATGAATGAGATGAGTGGCATGAATTCTTTAGCATCATCTTATGCTACTTAAAACGGCGTTTTAGTTGGCTACATTCCAAATCGTTAGCGGATAATTTAGGACAATTTGCACCACTAGAGCCGTCTCTGTTTTCATCCCAATACACTAAAATTTGCGCTTGGTTATTGTTGATTCTTATTTCACCAGAGCCTGAGGGCAACGATTTGGTGATTCTTTGTTGCCATCGCATTAAGTCATATTTTGCTAGATTATTGTTACTGCATTGGCTGACTTTACAATTAACCGTGGCATTAACTTGTTGCTGATAATTAAGTTGGTAGCTAATTAAAGCTTGGGAGTTGGCGGCTATGTGTTCCGCCATATTTTGCACCAATAAGTTTGCTTGACTAATGTAACGAGCATTTTGCACGTCGCGCAGGCTGGTTAATTGTAACTTGGCAACTCCCAACATGCCAAAGGCAAGTACCACCATGGTGATCAATACTTCGAGTAAACTGAAGCCTTTACTTTTGCGAGTTAAACTTGAATGATTTTGGGCAAAGTTATTTGCATCATTGGAAATGGAGGTATTGGTATCGGTTAATTGCGTCATTTAATTACATCCTTGTTATTAAATACTGTGTTAAATTTATAGACTAAAATTTACAATTTTTCTAATTTTTAGAAAATAAAAATTGTAAATGTATGGTTTGTATCCGCGGGTTAGGGCTTTATTTGGTCG
>CALJHL010000301.1 GCA_938075435.1 uncultured Thalassotalea sp.
CAGTGACTGGATCACTTTTTCAGTATCTAATGGCGAAAAGTTAGCGTAATAATCACCACTATTTTCAACCACAACATTGATGGTGCGGATTTTATCGCCATTATTGAATTCGATATCTGCACAACTCAAATCGCCTTGCGCTTTTGCTTGAGACCACACTTCACCATCACTCAATCTATCTGCTTGCCAATGAATAATTAAACCATCGTTAGCATCAAGTAACAGAAAGAAGTTATCAGGCATCGCCAATAATTCACTGCGTGCGGTTACCGGCTCTAAGGTAACGGGGGTTTGAGCCACCCCAGCGCTAACGCCCGCTTGGTTATCATTACCAATAAAAGGTAGGGCAATAACAGTTAATGAAAAAACTAACACCACTGTCGCGGCAATAATCGCTAAATTTTTATTGGTGGCCAGCCAGTTAAAAATTAATTCCGCTAAGTCATTACTGCGAGCTGCCTTACGTGCAGTGGGCTGTGGTGCTTGCTGGTGTTGCTCCGCACTTTGACTAATATCAGTAAAGGCTGTCGCTGCACTCGTTTGGCTGTTCGCGCTATTATTCGCTGTAGCATCTTCAGTGGTATATTCGGTAGGAGTGCCATATAAGCTCGGTTCAATTCGATTCGCGATTGGTTGTTTAGTCAGGTGAGTTGGCTGGGCAAGTTCAGATAAATCTACCGGACCAAGATAACCTAAAATATAATTTAAGGCTTTATATGACGGTAATGAAAAGAGCAAAAATATTGCCACAAGCGGAAGTACGATAACCGCGTAGCTGGTGGCATAAGGTAACATTAAAATAATCGCTAGTGCCAAGCTAAACATTGCTCCGGCTAACCAAGCAAACTTAGACGGCTTAGCGGCGTCACGGCAGCGACGAATTGAGCTGGCAAAAAACATCACGACTAGAATCAAAGCCAGTACTAGCTTGCTGGTTAGGCTAGTTAATATAACCCCATTAAACAAAAAGAATAGCGCCATACTGAACAAGCTAATGATCAGGAAACGCTCGCCATTGTCACAACCACGAAAGCAGAATAAAGATTTGATTAATTGCACTACTGATACACCTCAAAAAACACCAACTGAACCATTTGAAATTACTGACTTTAAATTTAAATCAATTTAAGATTAAATAGAGTTTACAAATTGCAGCTATAGCAATTTAGAGCTATAGCACTATGGTAATTTTATCATTATTATTTTTATGACTATACGATAACAAAAAAACCAGAGTATAAAAACTCTGGTTTGGTTGTTTATATGAAATTTGAGCTATTTACGGAACATACCACCGGGGCCACCTGGACCACCCATTCCACCCATGCCGCCTGGAGGCATCATTCCTTTCATTGAGCGCATCATTTTTTGCATGCCCCCCTTGCCTGACATTTTTTTCATCATTTTTTGCATTTGGGTAAACTGTTTTAGCAATTTATTTACGTCTTGAATTTGTGTACCTGAGCCTGCTGCGATACGACGCTTACGGGAACCTTTAATCACATCCGGCCGTTGTCGTTCGCCCGGCGTCATGGAATTAATAATAGCTTCCATTCGTACCGTCATTTTGTCGTCCATTTGACCTTTAACTTGTTCAGACATGTTACCCATACCAGGTAATTTATCCATTAAGCCCATCATGCCACCCATACTTTTCATTTGTATAAGTTGCTCGCGAAAGTCTTCTAAATCAAAACCTTTACCACTTTTAACTTTTTTAGCTAATTGTTCGGCTTTTTTTCTATCAACTTTTTGTTCAACTTCTTCGATAAGGGATAATACATCTCCCATCCCTAGAATTCGCGACGCTATTCGGTCTGGATGAAACGGCTCTAATGCTTCAATTTTTTCACCAACACCTAAAAACTTAATCGGTTTGCCGGTTATATGACGTATTGATAACGCAGCACCACCACGCGCATCGCCGTCGGTTTTCGTAAGGATAATACCGGTTAATGGTAAAGCTTCATTAAATGCTTTGGCAGTATTGGCGGCATCTTGGCCGGTCATAGCATCAACAACAAATAGAGTTTCAACAGGATTGACATGGCTGTGTAATTGTTGAATTTCGGTCATCATGTCTTCATCAACATGCAAACGACCGGCGGTATCAACAATTACAACATCAATAAATTTTTTCTTTGCTTGCTCAATTGCCGCATTGGCAATTTTGATTGGCTTTTGCGAAATGTCACTTGGGAAAAACTCTACCCCAATTTCATTGGCTAAGGTTTCAAGTTGTTTTATTGCCGCTGGACGGTATACGTCAGCACTTACAACCAGAACCTTTTTCTTTTCTCGTTCGGTTAAAAACTTAGCTAATTTTGCTACCGAGGTGGTTTTACCTGCCCCTTGCAAGCCAGCCATTAAAATTACCGCTGGTGGCACAGCTTTTAAATCCAAACCTTCATTAGCCTCACCCATTGCGGCTTCAAGTTCGCTTTGGACGATTTTTACAAAAATTTGCCCAGGGCTTAAACTTTTACTGACTTCTTGGCCAACAGCTCTGGTTTTAACATTAGCAATAAATTCACGGATCACCGGTAAAGCTACATCAGCTTCGAGCAGTGCCATACGTACTTCGCGTAACGTATCTTTAATATTGTCTTCGGTTAGACGACCACGACCACTGATATTCTTCAGGGTTTTGGTTAAACGATCGGAGAGATTCTCAAACATGGAATGCCTTAACTTTGCTTTAACTTGACTTAAATGCAGCTTCACTAGCAGTTGTTTCTTTTAACTCTAGTGACAGATACTACAAATAGCCGAAAAATAGTTACTATAATACTGCCATTATACCAATCCAATTAAGAAAATATACAGCCTAAGGGTTAATACCGCCGCAAATTTATAAGCGCCTTTAGGTAGAGTAAAGCTAAGGCTCTCGAATCAGCTCACTGAGCGAGCTAATAACTAGTTAAACTTTCATTAAACTTTCATCAAACTAGGGTATAATCGCTGAATAAATTAATGTATAAAATGAGCCACGTTATGGACCTACTTGTAGAATTTGCTAGCAACTTATGGCAATTAGCCAATGAAGCCAGTCCCTGGTTGTTGTTTGGCTTGATCATAGCGGGTTTAATGAAAACTTGGGTGCCAACGCAGATTTTAAGTAAGCATTTAGGTCAGGGACATTCAGCAATAATAAAAGCGGCTTTAATTGGCGCGCCATTGCCGTTATGTTCGTGCGGTGTTATCCCAGTTGCAACCCAATTGCGCCGTTCCGGCGCTTCAGCCCCTGCGACCTCTGCATTTCTAGTCGCAACCCCTGAAACCGGTGTTGATTCAATATCGGTTTCGTATGCTTTACTGGGCCCACTAATCGCTATTTATCGGCCTTTTAGCGCTATTTTTTCAGCTATTTTCACTGGTTTTTTAGTGGCCTCGATAAAAACCACAAATAATGCACCAATGCAGAGTATGCACGATAGCGGCGCCACCGCCAAAACCAGTTGCTGTGCAACAACACAAACACCCGCGCCAACTAACACCAATGCACAAGCAAAGGACTCTTGCTGCACCAGTACTCATCCCGAAAAAGTGCAAGCAACGGCTTATGAAAAAACCTTACTAGGGATTAAATATGCCTTTTCGCAATTAATTGATGATTTAGTCGTTTGGCTTTTTATAGGCTTACTGTTTGCAACCTTGGTTAAAACCCTTCTTCCCGCTGAATTCTTGTTGAGTTATGGCAGTGGCTTAGTTGCTATGTTGGTGATGATAGCGATTTCAATACCCATGTATATTTGCGCCACGGCATCAACCCCAGTGGCCGCCGGATTCATACTCGCCGGGATTTCTCCAGGAACTGCTCTGGTATTTATGATGGCAGGGCCAGCTACCAACATTTCAACCTTAGGGGTGATTAAGTCTGAGATGGGTTCGAAAGTATTGATTCGCTACCTAGTTGGAATTAGCAGTTCGGCGATAGGTTTTGGCCTCTTGCTCGATTATGGTTTAAATAAATTTTCTATAAATATTAATGATCAAATGGCTCATAGCCATGAAATGTTGCCGGCTTGGTTTGCTAGCAGCTGCACTTTACTTTTAGTCGTTATGGCTATTAAACCAATTCGTCGTCTATTGATAAAATAAAGTTAGTTTTTAGCATACCCAATGCCCTCATAGTTCTGCTATTATGGGCAAATATCTAAAGTCCAAATTTGTCGGTTCGAATTGAAATCATGTTGCTCAACTTACCGACATTTGAAATTAAATAACAATAAATAATAATTCTTTGAGGTGCCAATAAGTGGATGTTACAAACATACTTACTTTTGTAGTAGTCATTTTATATTTTTTAGCCGCCATTTCGGTGTTTTCAAAATTATTTCACCCCAGCGGGCCTAATCCTAAGGTTTATTTAACGTTCGGTAGTTTGGCTATTATTTGCCACAGTTTATTACTGTCTAAAACCATATTTGTTCAATCTACGGTGGACTTAAGTTTGGTTAACGTAACCTCTTTAGTATCATTTATCATTGCCTTTTCAGTTACTTTGATTGCTATTCGCTTTAAAGCTAATTTAATTATTCCTGTTGTCTATGTTTTTGCCGGCCTGTTACAAATAACGTTAGGTTTTTTACCTGAAGATAAACATCTTGCCATTGATGCCAGTGCCGTTAGCTTAATCGCACATATATCTTTTGCTTTGCTGGCTTATGCTATTTTGGTCATCGCGACTCTATATGCATTCCAAGTGCAATATATCAATTACAAGTTAAAATCTAAAAATATCGCCGCGGTCAACCATTTACCGCCGTTAATGCAAGTAGATGGGCAACTGTTTTCACTCATGTTAGTTGGTACTATTTGTTTATTTTCATCGCAGGTCATTGGCGCATTATTTATTGATGGCTTTTTAGCATCCGAAAACTTACATAAGACCCTATTATCATTTGTCGCCTTATTAATCTATGTGGCGATTTTGTGGGGACACCATAGTTTAGGGTGGCGCGGCTATCGGGTATTAAGCTTGTCTTTGATTGCAACCGGACTGTTAACCTTGTCATACTTTGGCAGTAGATTTGTAAAAGAGTTTCTCTTATCCTAACTTATAATGTATAACGCTATATTATAAACGACTAATATTTACTAACTTAAGGCCCCATAATTGAACGAAATATCAACCAGTACGCTCTTTAGCGCACTAGGTATCTTAATTTTCATTTCTGCATATTTCTCTGGCTCTGAAACTGGAATGATGTCTCTAAATAGATATCGTTTACGCCATTTAGAAAAAAACAATCATAAAGGTGCCAAGCGAGTAACAAAATTACT
>CALJHL010000302.1 GCA_938075435.1 uncultured Thalassotalea sp.
GCCAAGACAGCGCATGATATGAAGGGAATTCACCAAATCTACCCGCCGCCGTTACCACTAACGACCCCAGGGCTGAAATATTACGAAGGATTAAAATATCTTGGATTGGTGCTGATGGCCCCGCATCATCCTCAGCATAAAATGCCCCCGAACCCAAACCGTCAATCACAATAATGTCGGCTCTGTCGTCCATATTGTCATCTTGGTTAGGATCTAGCGGCATTTCCAGTGCCGGTAGGTATAATCACGGTGATCGATATAAACACGTCCCCAAGAGGTATGACCCACGGTCTTATAAGAATAGAGTTTCGCTTGTGGTGCCTGCTCGAGAATCATTGACGCAACAGCAGCACCAACCCCTGTTTCACAAAAGCTACCGTCGACATTGTCGATAATATCTTCGTTACATTCGATTGGGTTATAATCTTGACTACCATGCTCTGATACGAAATCAAAACCACCGATAACGGTTGCAGTTGGGAAACCATCCCAGGCATTAAGACAGTTTTCCCATGCCTGAGCATAGTTATCAGGCTTGCCGTTACCACCTAACATGCTATGGGTATAATCGACACCACTACCAATAATGGCACGGAAACTACGCCATTAGCATCGATGGTTTTATGGAATGGGTATTTTTTAAATTCTTCTTCTGCTGCTTCAGTTAGTGTTTCACCAGCCATATCGTTAACGTTAGCAACTAATGCGTGGTTTGCGATTTGTTCAGCTGCTTCATGCGACATTTGCACATAAATCATATTGCTTACTAAACGAATATGGTTTTTCATGAAGGCTGTTGGGTCTATAACCTTAATGCCAGCAAGTAATTATTGCTGTTCTTGTTCAATGTTAGCTATTGCTGTTTTACGATCTACACCAGCTTTAAAATAGGAAGTATCAATTCCCCCTGGAGATTTTAACGTGATGCTATAAACACCCATTGTTTCGGTATTAAATGTAGCGCGTACATCAGTACTTTGCTCATTACTGGGAGTCGCCCCCGGTTGCAATATATTAGTAGTTGCTGCACCACTCAATAGAGTAGAAGCAATGACTAATGCCACCGTTGATTTTCTAAATGTCATAGTTGAACCTTTTGCCTAGATTAATTTTTATCGCCAATTTTGTAGTTTTATACTGGAGATTTTCAAATAAACGTCTTCATCTTTAACTGCATTTTTATGCAATTAATCAAAGATGCCTTAAAGTACCGGCCTTTTTTTTACTTGCAATTTTATTTGTTCATATCGTTATCTATTTTTATTTATTTTTTTATTTTTAAATAAGCCATTTGCTGTTATCAATAATTATCCACTTGAAAAATGCAACGCAACCGGCCATTTTAGTGATAAAATACTTTCCTTATTTTTACCGGCGAATTTAACGCTTTTTATTAGTGAACTAGAGAAACTATGCGCTTAGACAAATTTATATGTCGTTGTACTGACCTTAGCCGCAGCGATGCAAAAAAGTACCTTAAACGCGGTGCCGTGCTGGTTAATGGTGAGACCATTAAAGATGCCGCTCATCAGGTTTATGAAGAAAGTGATGTTAGCCTCGCTGGTAACAAACTATCGTTTGCCAGCGCTCGTTATATTATGTTGCATAAACCATTAGATTGTATTTGTTCAAATGTCGATGAAGGCTATCCATCGATATTGCATTTAGTTGATGTGCCACGGGCTTTCGATTTGCATATTGCCGGTCGCCTAGATGCGGATACTAGCGGCTTAGTGTTAATAACTGATGACGGTCAGTGGTCGCACAAAATAACCTCGCCGAAGAAAAATTGCCATAAACGCTATCGAGTGCAATTGTCTCGGCCGTTAAGAGAGGATGCTACCGAGTTATTTAAGCAGGGCGTGCAATTGCAAAATGAAGCGAACTTAACCCGACCAGCGGTACTTGAAGTTTTGTCAGCGCAAGAAGTGCTATTGACCATTTCAGAAGGTAAATACCATCAAGTAAAGCGCATGTTTGCGGCGATTGGTAATCGGGTAGTCGGTTTACATCGTGAGCAAATCGGTGACATCATCCTTGATGACGAATTGCAATTAGGGCAGTGGCGTTTTTTAACGGATATTGAAATTAACTCAATCGCTTAATCGAGTCATTATTACAAGTATTGGTTTTAGCTGTTGCCCATTATTTTATTATCTTTATTATTTGTTTGAAATCATCACCTTCAGCAATCTTTAATAATTCAAATAACGCCATTTCGGTGCTTGTTAAGGTTAACCCTTGCGCTTGCATCTTTAATAACGCTATTTGTTTATTTGATTGGGTTCTCGAGGAAACCGCATCGTTGACAACTTCAACTTGGTAGTTGGCAAGGTGCAAGTTCATTGCGGTTTGATAAACGCAAACGTGCGCTTCGATGCCGGCGATTAACACTTGATGGCGGCCTGTGTCAGCTAATGCTTGTTTAAACTCATCGTTACCATAAGCACTGAAGGTTATTTTTTTGATCGGCGCTAAGTGCTCAAGTAGGGCGGCAATCACTGGTGCGGTGGGGCCAATCCCTTGGGGGTTTTGCTCTAACCAAAGGATTGGGATATTTAAAATTTTCAGACTTTTAATTAGCTTTTGTAAATTGCTAAATAAATTTTGTTTATCATGCATTAAGCCGGCAAGATTACCTTGCACATCCACCAGCACAAATACTGTATTTTTTGGGTCAAGCATAGCGTTCCTATTTATGGTTATTATTTTTATAATGCTTTGCTATTGGTAGTACAATCCAAAAGAATGCTTTAAGTAAGCTTAACTTATTGACTTTTAATAATAAATAACTAAATTCAGAGCGCCATTTTATGCTGATTTATCTTAGATTATTATTTTTTTGATAAACTTTCAAATTTTTCCAGTTGTTCACTAGTTGCCGGTAGCTGATGGTTTTCTTTCCATTCACTGTAAGGCATCCCATAAATTTGCTCACGGGCGGTGTCTATATCAATGTCGACACCGAGATTTTTACCTTCGGCAACGGTCCATTTCGAAAAGCAATTACGACAAAATCCAGCTAAAATCATTAAATCGATATTTTGTACATCCTTGCGGTTGTCTAAATGCTTAAGCAGGCGACGAAAAACCGCGGCTTCTATTTCTGTTTGCTTATCTATACTCATAATTTTCTCTTGGTGTTAGTTTGTTAATTTAATCAAGCTCAGTATTTAATTGCTGCAATTCTTCAATAACCGGCTCAGGTCGTTGGTGACGTCTTATTTGTACTATCATTCCCATATATGGATGATCGAAATAATGCAATTCGCCACTAATCACCCGGCGATTTTGCTTAAATGGAATTAGGATTGGTTGGTCATCGGCATTTTTTGCATGTTGAGCACTATAAACACTAAATTCACTATTAATAAATAGGTAGTGGTTTAAATGGACCTTAAAAAAACCGTCAATAAACCAGTCTTGTGCTGGAGTTGTTTCAATTTCAAGTTGATTATTTTCTTTACTGTGCTGATTAATTAGAGGCTTTACCTTGCCGGCGTTGATTTGAGCCAGTAATTGTTCGCTGTTAATTTCATCTAACTCTAGTTGCGCAATTATGTTATTTATATGGGTTTTGAGTAGCAGCTTATCTTGTTGGCTAGATGGAGTATTTTCAGCATTTATTAGTGAATTAAAATTATTTTGAGCCTGGCCAAGGTCGATATTAACGGTATTACTGGAACCCGATCTGGCATTGGCTTTTAAAAGTAAGTTTTCACCGGCCATTAATTTTACCGGTTGCGCGGCATTTCTTGCTAGCACTGCTTGGCGCCAGCCAATATGAAGTAACGGCCTAAACTCTTTTGAGCGACGTAATGACCGAGTAATATGCTTTAATTGTAAACTTTTATTATTTATTAAATACGGCTTATTCGAATATGGATACTCAGTATCACTGATATAACGAGGCACTTGATAAAATTGCTGGTTAACTTGGCTATTAAAATTATCTTTGTCGCTATCGCTACAATCTAAATTAACATGCAAATCTAGATCCATAGCGGATGTAGTGGTTTGCTCACCAATTTCGTCAGGCTGGTCAATTAGGTTGGTATTAATCAAGGGCTCGTCAGCTAAATATGCTGGTGTTATTGGTTGCTCGACATTATCGGCTATCGTCTTGCTTGCATTATCAAGATGTTCCGCTGTGCTTATCGGTGCTGATCCACTGTTTTGTTCTGTTAAATTACCACTAAGTAGGGCGAACTTACGGGTGTCTAAATGGTTAGCTGAGCTGTCAACACTACTTGCTGTTGACTGTAATGACTTATTACAGGCTGGCAATTGGTGTTTATAATCGAGCAAGTTATGTAAATAATCATTAATTAAATCTATTGTTTTTACGGGTTTTTTTATTGACCTTGCAACACTGAAGTCTTCATTAGAACGGTCTTTGGGCAATAATTGCTCAACTAAAATAACTTCTATTTCAAACCAACGCTCGCTCGGTACTTGCTGTTGCGCAGTCGCAGTGTTTTGTGAATAACTATTGGTTGAAAAGGCGATGCCAATAACACTCAATAATGCGATGTTGAAACCGCGAAAATTTTGTCGTTGATTAGGATTTAATACTTTTTTAAGCATGTTTGCTCTTTTTACTCTTCTTGTTAACGATGGCTACTATTAGTTAATGTATTGCTTAGCTACTTAGATAGCAAGTGGCTATGCACCCAAGTCCTTGATCATTTGTGTTATCAAGGTAAACCTAGCTTGCTGATCTGTTGTTGGAATAGCAAATTTTAACTTACTGGCACCATCCATTTTAAATATTCGCGGTTGCTGTTGAATTAAACTAATGATCAACATCGGATTAACAGTGGTTTTATTACTAAATTCAATAGCACCACCTTTGGGCCCCGCATCTATGCGAGTAATGCCAAGCTGCTCTGCGCCAAGGCGGAGTTTGGCAATATGAAACATGTTTTTTGTCGGCTGTGGCAGCAAACCGAAACGGTCGATTAATTCAATTTGAATGTCATCTAGGTCATTTTTAGTTTGGCTACTGGCAATGCGCTTATAGAAAGATAGACGCATGCTGACATCATAAATATAGTCATCAGGAAGTAAAGCCGGTATGCGCAGATCAACTTCAGTATGGCCACTGTGTAAATCGTCTAATGAAGGCAGTTTGCCTTCTTTTAGGGCCGCAACGGCTTGATCAAGCATTTCCATATACAAACTAAAGCCAATGCTGGCCATTTGTCCCGATTGATCTTCTCCCAATAACTCACCAGCACCACGGATCTCTAGATCGTGGGTAGCTAAAGCAAATCCTGCCCCTAAATCTTCTAACTGAGCTATGGCGTCCAGACGTTTCACCGCATCTTTTGTCATACGTTTAGGGTGTGGTGTTAACAGGTAGGCATAAGCTTGATGATGCGAGCGACCGACACGGCCACGCAATTGATGCAGTTGCGCTAATCCTAAATGATCGGCCCTGTCCATAATGATGGTATTGGCAGTCGGTATATCAATACCCGTCTCAATAATAGTGGTACACAACAGGACGTTATGGCGTTGATGATAGAAATCACTCATTACCCGCTCTAAATCGCGCTCTGGCATTTGCCCGTGAGCAATGATCATTTTCGCTTCGGGCACTAAATCTTGCAGATCCTGTGCTGTTTTTTCAATGGTTTGAACATTGTTATGTAAGAAATAAACTTGCCCACCACGTAATATTTCCCGCAGAATCGATTCTCGTATTAAGCCGTTTTCTCTTTCTCTAACAAAGGTTTTTACTGCCAAGCGTTTTGCCGGTGGGGTTGCAATAATTGATAGATCGCGCATTCCACCCATTGCCATATTCATGGTCCGCGGGATCGGGGTTGCCGTTAACGTCAGAATGTCGACATTGGCGCGTAGTTGTTTTATTTTTTCTTTTTGCTTAACACCAAAACGATGCTCTTCATCAACGACCAGTAAACCAAGATCATGATATTTAATATTGTCACTGAGTAATCTATGGGTACCTATTAAAATATCAACCTGGCCAGTGGCGACTTGGGCGATAATTTGTTTTTGCTGCTTAGGCGTTTTAAAACGTGACAATACCTCAATATTAATCGGCCAATTGGCGAAGCGGTCACGAAAGTTTTCATAATGTTGCTGTGCCAAAAGAGTAGTTGGCACCAAGATAACAACTTGTTTGTTATCATTAGCCGCGACAAACGCGGCGCGCATCGCAACTTCGGTTTTACCAAAACCAACATCACCACATACCAAGCGGTCCATGGTTTTATGATCAAGCATATCGGCAATGACATTTTCAATGGCGTTGCGTTGATCTTCGGTTTCTTCAAAACCGAAACTTTCACAAAAATTCTGATAATCATTTTTATCACGCTTAAACGCATAACCATGACTATTTTCACGCTTGGCAAATATATCGAGCAATTCTGCGGCGACATCGTTAACTTTTTCGGCGGCTTTTTTCTTGGCTTTGGTCCAGGAATCACTGCCAAGTTTATGAATGGGGGTTGATTCACTGGCACTACCCGAATAACGAGATATTAAGTGTAAAGAGGAAACTGGCACATACAACTTGGCATCATTGGCGTAAGTTAATATTAAGAACTCGGTTGCTAATCCTGCGTTTTCAATGGTTTGTAAACCTTGATAGCGGCCAATCCCATGCTCAATATGGACAACCGGCTGACCAATAGATAATTCGGTTAGGTTTTTAAATATTGCTTCAGCATTGGTTTCTTCATGCTTAGTACTTCGTCGTGTTTGTTTGACCCGGTCGGTAAATAAATCATCTTCGCTAATGACAGCAAAATTGTGGCCCTGGCTAGGGTTTTCTACGATAAAACCATGAGTTAGGGCATTAACTGTTATGGCAACTTCAAACTCACCAGCAACAAAATCTTGTAAGCTTTTTACTTGTTCGGGACGAATATTTTCTCTAGCCAACAACTCTAATAAGGTTTCTCTGCGACCCTGGCTCTCGGTAATAAATAATATTCGTTGTTGTTTGTTCTGGGCAGTTTGTAAAAACTTACAGATATTGCTCAACGGTTGTTTTAATTGATGGTTAACCGCAACACTGGTTAACGCCTTAGTCGCATAATTACATACCCCCGCTTTAGCTGTTTGCGCGGCTGCTTGAATATTAATTCGATCTAGTTGTTTTAACTTACTAAATAGATCTGAACGGGGGATAAATAATTTTTCAGGGGGCAGCAACGGACGCATTGGATCATAGCGTCTTTCTTCGTAGCGATAATTAATGTCCAGCCAAAATTGTTCTAAATTTTTATCAATATTACCAACAATCATTGCTTGCGCATTACTCGGTAAGTAATCGAATAAAGTGGCGGTTTGTTGGAAAAATAACGGCAAATAATATTCAATGCCGGCAGGCATAATACCCTGGCTTACCTGATGATAAATGGATTCCTTATCGGCGCTTACTTTTAACGATTCTCGATACTGAGTGCGGAATAAATTTATTGCTTCTTTATCGGTTGGAAATTCGTGCGCAGGCAATAATTCTATGCGCTTAATCTTTGCAAGGGAACGTTGATTATCAACGTCAAAAGTGCGAATGCTATCAATCTCATCATCGAAAAAGTCCAAACGAAATGGCGTCGATGAACCCATCGGAAATAAATCAACGATGGCGCCACGGGCAGAAAATTCACCATGTTCCATAACTTGTTCAACCGCGCGGTAACCACTGGCTTGTAGCTCTTGGCGCAATTGCTGGATATCTTTTTTATCACCACTATTAATTAATAGGCTGTTGGCTTCGAGATATTGTTTTGGTGGTAAATGATGGATTAACGTATGGGCAGGCACAATGACAATGCCGGTCTGCATTCTTGATAATTGGTAAAGTGTCGCTAAACGCTGCGAAATAATGTCTTGGTGCGGAGAAAAACTGTCATAAGGCAAGGTTTCCCAATCTGGGAATAAACAAATAGGCAGATTTTTATCATTGATGCTGCTTAGTTCGTGCTCAAGGTGCAGAGCACGGGCAGTATCTTCAGTGATTAATAAGGTTAACATCTCGGATTTTAAAGCGGCATAATAAATCGCAATGGTGGCGCTACTGCCGGCTAAACTGGCCCAATGTTTCTTATCTTTAGTTTTCGCATCTTTGCTACTGTGAGCTAAAACGGGGGAAAATATATTACTGGTTTGACTCATCTTATTTGTTAATTTCCTGCGCTTAAATTTTAAAATTTAATTTTAAAAAGCTTGGGTTAATTGTGTTGCTGGTTACTTTTCAGGTAAGCAACTTGCTATTAAGCGCTACATAATAGCTATTTTTAGTTTTTTAAGATACCTGAAAACTCGGCTTTACAGGTTTAACACAAGATAAATATTACAAATTAAATGATTAATTGCACAGTTCAAACTTGTACTTAGTAGGCCAAGCTTTTATCATCGGTTTAATTTCTTCCAAAAATTATAAATATAAATGTTTCAACCGGTTAGTCTCTTTATTGGGTTACGTTATAGTCGTAGTCAAAATCGTTCAGGTTTTGTGTCTTTTATTACCTTTTTTTCTATTGCTGGTATTTTACTTGGGGTTGCCTCATTAATTACCGTGGTGTCAGTAATGAACGGCTTTGAAGGCCAACTGAAACAACGAATTTTAGGTATAGTTCCGCATGTGATCATCGAATCTAATGATGGTCAATTAGGCAATTGGACTGAGCTTGTTAACGACCTAAAACGGCATGAAAATATTAATACAGCAACGCCTTATATTGAAAGTGAAGCATTAGTACAATCTCCAAATCAACTTAGAGGCGTGTTGATGCAAGGGGTGTATCCTGAGCATGAACCAACCAATTCAGTACTGGCCGCCAATATGCAAAGTGGTAGCTTTAGCAACTTGCAAGCCGGCAAGTATCGAATGATCATGGGGGTAAAGCTTGCCCGACAACTTGGCCTTAGGTTAAACAGTAAAGTTCGGTTGGTATTGCCCACTAAAACCATATTTACCCCTATGGGGCGGGTGCCGGTGCAGCGAACGTTTACCTTGACAGGCGTTTTTGATGTCGGCTCACAAGTGGATGAACAAATGGTGATCATTCACGGTCAGGATGCGGCGCGTTTATTGAGACGCCAAGGTGATGGTGTCGATAAAATACGACTTTATCTAGACGATGCTTTTAATGCTGAACATGTGGTTATGGCATTAAGTCAGCAAAGCCAATATCAAAATTTAGCCATGAATACTTGGACTCGAACTCAAGGCAATTTATTTCAAGCGGTACAGATTGAGAAAAACATGATGTGGTTAATGCTAAGCCTAATTATAGCCGTTGCCGCTTTTAATATTGTTTCAGCCTTAGTGATGGTGGTTATTGATAAACAAGGCGAAATTGGCATATTGCAAACCCTTGGCATGAAGCCTGTGGGAATATTAAAAATATTTATCACCCAAGGCATGGTAAATGGCTTATGGGGTACCTTTTTAGGCGCAATAATTGGGGTATTATTTAGCCTTAATATTAATACGGTTTTATCGTTATTTGGAGTTAATGTCTTGGGGTCGGGGTTTGTTATGCAAAGTTTACCCATCGATTTACAAATGTATCAAGTTTTTATTATTGTAATTTCGGCATTGCTAATGAGTTTTACTGCGACTTTATATCCGGCGTATCGAGCGTCGAAAACACAACCAGCTGAGGTTTTACGAAATGAATAATGTTTTAGTGTGCCAGCAACTGATCAAGGAATATCAGCAAGGACCACAAACAACGCAAGTATTAACCGGCTTAGATTTGCAAGTGCAACGTGGTGAATTATTGGCGATTGTAGGCAGCTCCGGTTGTGGCAAAAGTACTTTTTTACACCTTGCTGGGGCGTTAGATACCCCCACCAGTGGTGAAGTTAAGATTGATAATGTTGATATATACGGCTTGTCAAACAGCAAAAGAGCCAGTTTTCGTAACAAGCATTTAGGCTTTATTTACCAATTTCATCATTTGATGATGGAGTTTAGTGCCGAGGAAAACGTCGCGATGCCATTATTAATTCGTGGTGATAAACCACAAAAAGCCCTTGTTGAAGCACAAGCAATGCTTAAAAAAGTTGGTTTAGCGCATCGTATGCATCACCGTCCTGGTGAGCTTTCCGGTGGTGAACGCCAACGTGTTGCGATTGCCAGAGCCTTGGTAACTAAGCCGTCTTTGGTATTAGCTGATGAACCGACTGGTAATTTGGACTTCGACACCGCCGAGCAAATTTTCCAATTAATTAAAGAGTTGAACCAATCTGAAGGCACCAGCTTTGTGGTGGTTACCCATGATTTAGTCTTGGCTGCAAGAATGGATAGACAATTAAAACTTGATCACGGAAAGCTGCTCGATGCTTAGACCACTCAGTGTTTTTTTAGGCTTACGTTACGTTCGCTCCAACCACAACAGTGGTTTTGCTTCGTTTATCTCTGCTTCTTCAACGTTAGGCATTGGCTTAGGAGTGATGGTACTGATTCTGGTACTGTCCGCGATGAATGGTTTCGAGCGTGAGTTGACGAGTCGGTTGTTGTCAGTCGTGCCCCATGGTGAATTTGTTGCGGTTACAGACCCTATTACTGCTTGGCAAGATAAACGCCACAAACTTGAGCAACACCCGCAAGTGTTAGCAGCTGCACCGCTTATTAAGCTCGATGCCCTGTTACAAAAAGGCGACAACATTAAAGGCCTGCAAGTACGCGCCGTCGATATTGAATTAGAACAAAAAGTATCAAGCATTAGTGATTTTATTGCCGCCGGCGCTTGGCAAGATTTACAAGGGCAAACATTGATTGTTGGCGCGGGTATTGCCAAAAAATTAGCATTGCAAGTAGGTGACACAGTGCAACTGTTATTACCTCGAAAAACCAGCGGTGATAACCTAAATTTTGCCGCACCAATTAAACGCAATATGACCATAGCAGCGATATTTGACTTTGGTGGTAGCATTGATGAAAGTTTGGCCTATATGCCTTTAGCCGTTGGAGCTGAGCTTGCTGGCATTGGCGATGCGGTGCACGGTCTGCGTGTAAAAGTTGACGATGTATTTCAAGCGCCGAATATAATTCGTGAGCTAGGACTGGAGTTTGATGCTTACGTTTATATGAATGATTGGACCCGCACCCAGGGACATTTATTTAACGACATTCAATTAGTACGAACGGTAATGTTTGTGGTGATGTTATTGGTCATTTCGGTAGCCAGTTTTAATATAGTCTCCAGTTTATTTATGGCGGTAAATGATAAAAAAGGTGATATTGCCATCTTAAAAACCATGGGCGCAAAAGGCTCGACCATAATGTTAAGCTTTGTTTATCAAGGCTTGGTTAATGGCGTTTTAGGGAGTTTGGGAGGCGCCTTACTTGGCGTGTATTTAGCCAATCATTTAACGGCCATTATTCGCAATGTTGAAGACGCCTTAGCAATGAAGTTTTTGTCGGGCGATATCTACTTTATTGACTTTTTACCAACCAAGCTTGAAATTCGTGATGTGGTGTTTACCGTTATTGCAGCGTTAATCTTGAGTTTAATTGCCACTCTTTATCCGGCTTGGCGAGCAACCAAAATTGACCCCGCAAAAGTACTTGGTCAAGGTGGATAAGCTCATATGAGTTAAGGTTGAAATAACTAGGGTCAGAGTCACGTTAAATTTTAGCTGACCGTTAACCTTTTTTTAGGTTAACTCTACCAATTAATTAAATCAGTCGGTAATTTACACTTTCGTCGATGAAAGCGAGTACTTTTATACCAAATTGACTGTTTTTTACCCACAAATATGAGGTTTTAGTTGAGGGTTTTGCTAAACACTATCTTTGTTTACGCTTGTGCCAATGTCGAACTATCGACAGCCGCCACACCGCATTAATACCATAATAACCGATTATTGAAAATAATGTTGCACAAAATACCGAACCGACCAAAAATGGGCCGCCAACAGTACCTAAACTTGCCAACAACCATTGCCAGCTAATTTCAATAGTAAACTCTTGTACAGGCACATTCATTAAAATTGTGCCAAGCTTATAACAGGCATAAAAAATAGGAGGGATAGTGATTGGGTTACTGAGCCAGACTAAACCTACCGACAAAGGAATATTGCCACGGAAAAAAATTGCACAACTTGCCGCCAATATCATTTGAAATGGCACAGGAATAAAAGCAAAAAATAATCCTATCGCAAAAGCCTTACGTACCGAACGTCTATTTAAATGCCACAAATTAGCATCATGCAGGCTGTCACCAAAAATTTTTAAGTATTTATTGGATTTTATGGTGTGATGCTCGGGCATCCATCGTTTGATCAGTTTTTTTGGCATAATTAAAATTTAATGTAAAGGCATTCAGTCATCGAATAACAAACTTGATTATATAAAAAACCCTACTAAAAGGGTAAAGGAAAATAACACTATGGAACGGTGCTTAGTTTTTTTCATTATTGGCTCTCTATTGTCACTATTTTTACCAATAGTGCCACCATTATTTTATCTTTTTTGTTTGTTTGTTGTTGCAGTCATTTTTTTCTTTGTTACCTGGTTACGTAAATTTAGTCCGTTAATCATCGGCTTTACCTACTTACTGTGCCATGCATCTCTGCATTTTTCTTGGGCAGAGCAAAATAATTTAGCAATTAATCAAATTCATCAACAGCCAGTTTGGGTAACCGGTAAAGTACAAACGTTAGTCACTAATAATCAGCAAACCATTCGCTTTAATTTGATGGTAGATATAATTGGCGGCGATGATTTAACCGACCCGTTTAGTATTCGTTTAAGTTGGAAGCAACCTGAAGTAGTGATTTCACAAGGAGATGTTATACGCCTGCTTGTGAAAATTAAGCCCGCTCATGGTTTTGCTAACGTCGGTAGTTTTTCTTACCAACGCTGGTTATTACAGCACCGTATCGCGATGACCGGCTATGTAAAAAACCATGGCAACAATCAAATCGTCAACCAGGGAATTACCCTGAGGCAATTTTTATATAACCGGCTATCAAAGTTACTAGAATCGCCACATAAAGGCTTGGTTATGGCGCTGGCTCTTGGTGATAAGTCAGCGATAAGTAAAGATCAGTGGCAGATATTACAAGCCACAGGCACTCAACATTTAATGGCTATTTCTGGTTTACACCTAGGCCTAATCGCCGGTTTTGCGCTTTTTTTTGCTCGGATTGGAAGTTATCTATTACCTAAAGCCTCGTTGCCCGAACGGCATTTATTTATTATTCCATTAATATTTTGCTTAGCATTTGCTGGTTTTTATGCATATTTGGCCGGGTTTTCTACACCAACGGTGCGAGCCTTAGTTATGCTGGTGGTGTTTTGGGGATTACGGTGTTTGCACAGTAAAATAAGTATCATCCGTTGGCTGTTAGTTACCATGGTTATTATTGTCCTGCTTGACCCTTTTGCCTTGTTAGATAGCAGTTTTTATTTATCGCTGGCCGCGGTAACGAGTATTTTGTTTATCGGTTGGCGGTTTCAATATTTAATTCGTAATAAAAGTAAAGTGAGTCGGTTTTTACTTAGTTTATTGTTTGTGCAATTTGCCATCAGCCTTTTTGTTATGCCGATCACTGTGATGCTATTTGGGCAAGTGTCGTTGTTGAGTCCGGTGGCTAATTTTGTGGTTGTGCCATTTTTAAGCTTTACTGCGATTCCATTAATATTATTAGCACTAATAACGACCTTTAATTTTCCTGAATTTTCATTGCTAGTGATGCAAATAGCATTATGGTGCTTAGACATTGCTTGGCAATTTTTAAGCTTGTTAGGCAGTTGCGAGCAATGCTTAGTTATGCCGGATCGCACCGGTTTATTTTTTGCGATTACTCTACCGGTTCTATTGTTATTGGTCATCCTTTCTCCGGGGCGCTTTAAAAAACTGTTGCTGGCTTATGGTGTTTTACTCGTTTCGATCTCTGCCGGTTGGTGGGTGGGGAATTATCAACAAAGACACAATAACCATTGGCAGGTGGTGGTTTTTGATGTCGGTCATGGCTTAGCAGTAATGATTATAAAAAATAATCAGGCAATCTTATATGATACCGGTGCGGCTTTTAGTAGCGGCTTTAATATGGCTGAGGCGGTAATTCATCCCTACCTAAAACATCGTTTTATTGAACAGTTTGAACAAGTCATTGTCAGTCATAGTGACAATGATCATGCCGGTGGTTTAGGTTATTTACAGCAAAATAATTTAAGTAAACAATATCGTTTAAATTTTGCCAACAATCATCAACCCCTTGTTTGTACCGCGGGTCAGCAATTTATTTGGCAAGAGTTAACATTTAAATTTGTTTGGCCAAATAAAGTACAAGGAAAAGCCAATGATGACTCTTGTGTTTTACACATTAGTGATAATGTTAATAGCCTATTATTGCCAGGAGATATAAGCAAAAAAATTGAAAAACAGCTGGTAAAACAACAACAGTTATCTGCTGTTTCGCTATTAATTGCCGCTCATCATGGTTCTAAATCATCATCGTCTACTAATTTTGTACAGATGTTAAAGCCGAAACATGTGGTTTTTAGTAGCGGTTATTTAAATCGTTGGCAAATGCCGGTTGATTCGGTACAAGCTAGATTCAAACAAATATCTAGCAGGCAATACAATACCGCCGAGCAGGGCATGTTATTGTTTGATTTTTCGCCGCAAGGCGTCAAGGCTCGCTCATTTAATGACGATTTGTTGCCATTTTGGCCTTGGAAGCCAATTTCTCAACAAAAATAATTTTATTTAGGTTTTTATATTTTGTAAATCAGTAAATTAACGTTAAAATGATTGGTAGCAATTAACTTAAAATTAACGATTATAACATCGTAAATTTCAATAGAGGTTTTATGAATTCACAAACCGAAACAACCACCTGGCAAAATTTTAAACGATTATTTGCTTACACGGGCGGATTACGTTTAGGTTTAGGCGTTGCGGTGTTTGGCATGTTGGGTTACGCCGGCATTGATACGTTATTTTTCTCACAATTAAAGCCCTTAATCGACGATGGTCTCACCCAAAACAACCCTAACATTTTAAAGTACGCGCCTATTTTCGTTCTGGTTGCTTTTCTATTTAGAGGCATTTTTCACTTTATTTCCAATTATTTACTGGCTTGGGTTGGTAATAATTTAGTGATGCGCATACGACAAGCGCTATTTGAACATATCGTTGCGATGCCAGTCGCCTTTCATGATAGTGAATCTACCGGAACATTGATTTCTAAAATCACCTACGATACCGAGCAAGTGCTCAATGCCATGTCCAAGGCTTTAGTAACCTTAGTGAGAGAGGGGGCCTTTGTTGTGGGTTTATTAGGGATTATGTTTTATTACAGTTGGCAACTTTCTTCTATTTTTATATTAATAACCCCGGTAATTGCGGTTATTGTTATGGTGGTTTCAAAACGTTTTCGTGCCGTAAGTAAGCGTATTCAAAATGCCATGGGGGAGGTGACTAGTGCTACCGAACAGACCTTTAATGGTCATAAAGTGGTATTAGCGTTTGGCGGCCAAGAAAAAGAATATTCACGTTTTAACAAAATAAATAATAATAATCGCCAGCAAAGAATGAAGCTTGCTATCGCTAAGGCAATTAGTGTTCCGGTGATCCAAATCATTGCTTCATTTGCCTTGGCTTTTGTTCTTTATGTTGCCAGTCTGGACGGCATGATTGAAAACCTTACGCCTGGTATTTTTACCACAGTGGTTACTTCGATGATCATGTTATTACGGCCCTTAAAACTGCTGACCACCATTAATAGTGAATTTCAAAAAGGTATGGCCGCTTGTGTCAGTATTTTTGCCGTCATTGATCAACCCGTTGAGCAAGATAGTGGTAGCTTGAGTATAGACCGTGCCAAGGGCGAATTGCAGTTTGATAATGTAAGCTTTAGCTATCAAGGTTCGGATAAAAACGCGTTGACGGATTTATCGTTTCATTTGCAACCCGGAAAAAATATGGCATTAGTCGGTCGCTCCGGCAGTGGTAAATCGACTATTAGTTCATTGCTATTACGCTTTTACAATGCCACTAGTGGCGAAGTTAAAATCGATGGTAAAAATATTTCGAACTACCAACTTAAGCAACTCCGTAAGCAATTTGCTTTTGTTTCACAGCAGGTGGTGTTATTTAACGACAGCATTGCCAACAATATTGCCTATGGACGTCCTGATGCCAGTATTGAAGAAATTACTGAAGCGGCCCGTTGTGCACATGTACTGGAGTTTGTTGAGCATTTATCCGAAGGGCTAGATACCAATATTGGTGACAATGGCTCAATGTTAAGTGGTGGTCAGCGTCAACGCGTGGCTATTGCGCGGGCATTATTATGTGATGCACCGTTTTTAATATTAGATGAAGCAACCAGCGCATTAGATACTGAATCAGAACGTCATATCCAAGATGCCCTGAGTTATTTGCAACAAAACCGCACCTGTATTGTTATTGCGCATCGATTATCGACCATTGAAAATGCTGATGTGATCGTGGTTATGGATCAGGGTAAATTAATTGAACAAGGCAGTCATAGTGAGTTACTTGAGCTTGACGGTGCCTATGCGCAATTACATAAATTTCAATTTAGCGATTAAATAAGATATGGTCATATTATACTCTACATTCGAGGCCGGTATTAAGTGCGATTAATTGAACAAGCTTGGTATCAGAACCATCCTGTTAAGTGGTTATTGTTGCCTTTAAATAGTTTATTTTGGTTACTCTCTGCAACCCGGCGTTTGTTGTTTAGAGTTGGCGTGTTAGCCCAACCTAAGCTCAATGTTCCAGTTGTTATCGTTGGTAATATTGGTGTCGGTGGTAATGGCAAAACTCCGGTGGTTATTTATTTAGTCGAAAAATTACAAGCAAAAGGCTTAACCGTTGGCGTAATTAGCCGGGGTTATGGCGGGGAAAAACATGCACAGCCCTTGTTTGTTACTACTGGGGTAAGCACTAGCCAAGCTGGTGATGAACCGGTATTAATTTTTCAACGCTGCAACGTGCCAATTGTCGTAACCAGTGATAGGGTTGCGGGTGTCAAAAAACTGATGGCGTTGGGTTGTAATATTATTGTCAGTGATGATGGATTACAGCATTATAAGCTTAAACGCGATGTCGAGTTAGTTATCGTTGATGGTAAGCGCCGGTTCGGTAACGGTTGGTTAATGCCCGCGGGGCCTTTGCGTGAAGGCTTGTGGCGTTTAAAAACCGTAGATCAAGTAATAATCAATGGCGGTATAGCTAATCTTGGTGAAAATTCTATGACGTTAATGGCCGACAGTGTTGTTAATGTACTGGATAATCAGCGGCTCAGCATAACCGAGTTTTTAACTAATCATTGCGCTAACAGCACGGTAAATGCAATGGCCGGCATTGGCAACCCTGATAGTTTTTTTAATACCTTAAACGAGTTAGGGTTTGTGTTAGGTCAAAAAGTAGGCTTTGCTGATCACCATCATTTTGAACAAACCGACTTGCAACAATTTAATGATCAAACACCACTGTTGATGACCGAGAAAGATGCGGTAAAATGCACTACGGTTGCCAATAAAAATAGCTGGTACTTACCGGTAAATGCTCACTTTGAAGGAGAGCAAGGTGAGCAACTTATAGAATTAATAATGACGAGAACTAAAAGTTATGGCCTTTGATATAAAACTAATTGAAATTCTTGCTTGCCCAGTATGTAAAGGCAAACTTGATTATAAAAAAGCAAACGATGAACTAATTTGTAAATTTGATCGTCTAGCTTATCCGATTGAAAAAGATATACCGGTATTACTAGAGTCTGAAGCCCGTATTTTAACTGAAGCAGAGCGCAGCTAATGAAATTTACCGTGGTGGTCCCCGCACGTTATCAATCAAGTCGTTTACCTGGCAAGGTTTTGGCTAACATTGGTGGTAAGCCGATGATCCAATGGGTAGTTGAAAAAGCTAAGGCTAGTGGTGCTGAACGAGTGATCGTTGCTACTGACAATGATGAAGTTGCTAAAGTGGTGACAAACTTTGGTGGTGAAGTGTGTAAAACACGCGCCGACCATCAATCTGGCACTGAACGCTTAGCCGAAGTGATTGAGCAATATCAGTTTGCTGATGATGAAATCATTGTTAATGTGCAAGGTGATGAGCCATTTATACCAAGTTCTAATATAGCTCAAGTTGCGACTAATTTGAGTCAGCAAACGAAAGCTCGAATGGCGACATTAGCCGTGGCTATCGATGATGTTGAAGAAGCTTTAAATCCGAATGCTGTGAAAGTTGTGTGTGACAAAGATGGTTATGCTTTGTATTTCTCACGCGCCACTATTCCCTAT
>CALJHL010000303.1 GCA_938075435.1 uncultured Thalassotalea sp.
GAAATACAGTCACAACATGCACCTTGTGAGCACTGTGGTATTTTTACTTTAGGGGGCAACATTCCTATTCAGGGAGCGTGGCGCGATATTACTTATCAACCGGTTCGAGATAACATCTGGACGGCGAGTGAAGGCATATACAGAACCATTTTCCTTGAAGGTAAAAAAGGCTGTATTGCTTTTGATACTTTCACCACCCCAGGAACCGCTAGAGCTTATGCCGCGGCTATTGGTCGAGTATTTCCTAAAAAAGACGTGCACACCATAGTCTATTCACACGATCATCTTGATCATTGTGGCTATGCTGCCGATCTGGCGCCTAATGCTGACATTATTGCTCATGACCTAGCGAATAAAGTTATTGTTGGCAGACAGTCTGACGGTCAGTTACCCGCGACTGAAGTTTGGGAAGGTGAGCGTAAATCATATTTTATCGACGATTGCTATTTTGAATTATTATACCCTGGCCCTACTCATGGTGATGGTAACACCGCAGTTTATTTCCCACAAAGTAAAGTGTTGTTTATGGTAGATACCGTAGCAGCCGGTGCTGGTTACACGACATTAATGGATTGGCATCTTAAGCCGTATATTCCAACTATGCGCCGTTTCCTTAGCCTAGATTGGGATATATTTATTCCAGGACATTTTTGGCAATTAACTCGTCAAGAATTTATTGAAGTTCTTGATTATTGGGATAACTTAAGTGAATTTGGCCAACAAGCTATTCTCGATGGTGTTGATCCACATAATTGGGACGAATTAAACAAATACACTAACGAAAAACTGGGGCCAAAATATGCCAAAGATTTCCGTTATTTCGAATACGCAGCGATGAACCTATCACGTTACATGCAAGAGTATCTCAGCGGTGGTTGGGGTATTGAAGGTAACGTTAATGCCATCCTAACACCATTTTAAAGGGGAATAGATTATGACTGAGAATAAAGGTAATTTTACCCTAGACGCCGCACAAAAATATTTGGCCATCGAGCCAGAAATGACAACCGAAAAGTTGTCTGAGCGTTTATGGACAATTAGTGATGGAAAAATTAGAACCATTTTTATCGAAGCGCAAGATTCAGTTATTGCATTTGATACATTTTCGACTCCAGGTGGAGCCAGAGCTTATAAAAAAGCGGTTGCTAAGGCCATACCAAACAAACAAATAAAGACCATCATATACTCGCATGATCATATTGATCATTGTGGTTTTGCCGATGATCTTGCCGCCGATGCGGAAATTATTGCTGATGAAATCTGTGCCAAAGTGATTAAAATACGTGGCTCGCAAGGACAATTACTCGCAACTAAGATCCTTAAAGGCAACAAAAATGTCATCACTGTCGATGGTGTCGAATTAACACTACTGAACCCTGGCCCTACCCATGGCAGTGGTAATATCAGTGCTTACTTTGCTGAAGAAAAATTATTATTTTCCTCAGATACCATTTTAGCAACGGCTCAGTATGGTTTTATGCCCGATTATCACTTTGCCAACTTTGTTAAGTTTATGCGTGGCTTTCTTGATCTTGACTGGCAAACCTTTGTTCCAGGTCGTTATGGTTTAACCGACCGTGCTGGTTTTGAAAAAGGCTGTGACTTTATTGAAGCAATGCAAACCGAGTGTCAAAATGCTTTTGCCGAGTTTGTACCAATTTGGGCCTATGATCCAATGTACGGTTACGTAACCAATAAACTATCAGAACGTTTTGGCGATCTTGAAGGTTTTGAAGGTCATGTTGGGCAAATGGCGATTAGAATTGTGCATCATTACCTTATGGGTGGTTGGGGCGGAGAAGATACACCTGAGCCAACTGTGTTGTTAGCGGATCAAGTAACTCTTTAATCATTCTATTAAATATGATTAATAAAGGTTGTTATAATTACTTTTAAAAAAGTAGTGATTTAGCAACCTTTTTATTATCAGAACAAGTATTTACAAACGGTAATTAAAAATACTTCAACTCTATTAACCATATTATTGAATTATAATTTTCATTATCTAGGTAATTGATTTTCTTAATTAAAGATATCGATTTTACCAGCTGGTAATGGACGGTAATCGTTTGGCAAGATATAAATAGAGCATGGTTTATATTCAGGAAAATATTTATGGAACGTTATGATCACATCATTATCGGCAGTGGCTTAAACTCACTGGTATGTGCAGCCTTGCTCGCCAAAAATGGTAAGAAGGTCTGCGTGTTAGAACGCAATAGTGAATTAGGCGGTTGCATTCGCACCGACACCGAACTCGCCCCAGGTTTTATAATTGATTTAATGTCAATTTCGCATGTGCAATTTATCACCTCCCCGGCATACGCGGAATTAAAAGATGAGATCCACGCTACCGGTATGGAATATTGTTTTACCCAGTTTCCGGTAGGTGTTATCACCCCAGAGGGTAGGTCGCTAGTACTGACTACTGACCATCAAGATAATTTGCAACGTATCGCCAAGATCAATCCTGACGATGCACAAGCGTACGATCAAATGATCCAAAAATTTGGCCAAGACTCTGGATTTATTTTTTCATTGCTTGGCAACGAGCCATTGTCTTGGGCATCGGTAAAAATGCTCTATCGCCAATGGCGCAGCCGCGGTGTTGCCGGTTTAATTTCATTTTTTAGAAACCTTATGCATACTTCACGTTTCTGGATTGACTCTGATTTTAGCAGTGTTGAGCTTAAAGCTCTGGTGGCGCCAATGTCATTACATGGCGGCATAAGTCCGGAAACACCGATGTCGTCATTGATGGGTAAGCTCATTACATTTAGTTTTAGCCAAGTTGGTGATCCTATGGTGAAAGGCGGCAGTTATGAACTGGTTAAAGCTCTTAAAAAAGTAATTGAAAAATATAACGGAACCTTGCTATGTAACCAAGAAGTTACTGCCATTGAAGTTGCAAATAATCAAGCAACCGGGGTTACTACTGCCGATGGCCAATTCTACCCCGCCAGTAAAGGAGTAATAGGTAATGTTACACCAACGCAATTAAATCAACGCTTGATTGCAGCAGAGCACATTCCTGATGAAATAGCGAAACAGACGGCTGAATATCAATATGGTCGAGGCTGTATGATGATCCATTTAGTGTTAGATGAAGAACCACAATGGCTTGATCCAGAAATGAAAAAAGTTGCCTTTTTGCATGTCAGTGCCGGCTTAGACTCTATAAATAAAGCGATTAGTGAAGCTGAGCGCGGATTATTACCAGAGCAAGGCACAACGTGTATCGTCCAACCGGTCAGCGTTGATCCATCTCGGGCGCCGCAAGGTAAGTCGATTTTATGGTTACAGTTGCTTGAAGTACCGAAGCAAATTAAAGGTGATGCCCGCGGTGAAATTACCGTTCCGGAAGATGGTTTATGGAATGATGAGATTAAAGAAATGTATGCCGATCGGGTTGTTTTCGATCTTGGTAAACATATTGCCAATCTTAATAACAACATTATTAGCCGTAAAACTCTTTCCCCTGCAGACCTCGAGCAGATGAATATTAATTTGGTTGGCGGCGACCCTTATTCTGGACAGTGCGGCATTGAGCAATCATTTTTATTCCGACCTCTGCCAAGTAATAAGAACCATAACACCAGTATTAAAGGCTTATTTCACATAGGCGCCTCTACCCACCCCGGCCCTGGGTTAGGTGGAATGTCAGGCTATTTGGTGGCAAAGACTTTGCTTAAATAAGCGTTATCGTCAGCAACAGCTAGCATGGCTGTTGCTACGTATTGAATTGAGCTGTTTTTTAAAATTGCGGCAACTTAGCTTTAGTTTTGGTGGCAGGTCTAGATGGTCTTTTTGGCTTAACAAATGTTGCTATGGTTAAATCTTCGCTAGGATAGCAAATACAGGCAAGAAAGCAGTCTTGCTCTTTATACTTGCTAATTAAATATTCATTGGCGCGTTTTGGGACTTCGCCTTTAATTACCTGCATCATACAAGATTGACACACCCCTTTTTGACACGCAAACGGTGCCCCGGTTTCATTGCGTAATAATGTATCAAGCACAGACTCGTTACTCTGCATCTCATAGACTTGTTCTTTATAATAAATTTTAACCATAGTTAAGTCCTCACAAGCCACTGCGATTAACAAAATCACGGTGCCACTACACATAGCCCTACAAATATTGAATAAATAATATATGAGCTTTAAATAACTAAAGCAATAACTGATTTTAGCGATTCAACGGCTTTAACCATTAATGAAATTTACTTTAAAGCCAGCCTCTTCTGCCATTATTATACCAGGTCCACTAAGTTTTTTCCCACTCAGTGAGAATTAAAAGGATTAG
>CALJHL010000304.1 GCA_938075435.1 uncultured Thalassotalea sp.
TAATGGCCTTGCGGTGATTTTTCGTTTAACCGCCGTTTTCATGGTGAGTTTGTTGTTATCAGCAAGCTCCTTTTCAACCGCCAAGTATTTACAGCAGTTACTACAAAGCCGCGAATTTAGTCAACAACCAGATAATTACCATTCGCAATTAAATTTTGCTCTGCAGCGCGACTTACCCATAGCGCAAAATATTGCCTTTCAAAACAGCCAATATGGCAGTGAAAATTGGCTTGATTTGGGGCAAGTCTTAGCCAGACAAAACAGTGGCATCGCTTGGCAATTAGTTAATTATTATCGCGCTAAACAGCAACCAAGAAATCAACAATACTGGTTTCAACGAGCCCTAACGTTAGGTGCCGTCAAGGCTTTAATTGAGCAGGCTCAGAGACTGGCTAACAAAGGACGGTATTGGCAAGCACAACAGTTATTAACGCCTTTAATCGATAATACCCCAGAGGCTTTATTGGTGAGTAGTGAGCTGGCTATTCAATATGGTGATATAGCGCAATTGCAGCGCTATTCAACTAAGTTGGATACACTCGACACCCCTGGGGCAAATCAGTTGTTAGCATCGGTAACACGTTTTAGAGTACTTGATGACATGGTTACTGAAATTGCTCCTTTGTCAGCAAATTCAGCAAATGCTGCAAATGCAGTAATGCTAGCGCAAACTTCGGCATGTAATAATCCCCTGCAATTTTTTGCAACGAATCTCGATGATCTAACTGCACTTGAACAAAAGCTGATAAATATCAAAAATAAGCCTTTTTTTCAGCAACAATTTTGCTTTTTAATACCGCGATTTATTAATGTTAACAATTTAACTTGCCAGCATAGTAGTGATGAACGTATTCAATGTGAACAGTCGTTGTGGCCACAACAAAATATTAATGAACAAGTTCGCTATATCGGCATTGTCGCACCAAAAGGAGGCGCTAATGTTGACCATGGTATTTTATATATTGATAATGCTGATGACCAACAAGTGTTAGAGCATGAACTTTTGCATCTTCTCGGCTTTATTGATGAATACCCGCTTAACGTATTAAATCAAGTCTGTGAAGCCAATAAAACCCAAGCGATTGCTAATAATATTTTACTGGTAAAAAATCAAATATTTAGCAGTGAGCAGCAGGCGAGGGAGCAAGTGCTAGCTGAGATCCCTTGGGCGGCACAAATAAAAGCCAGTACGCCAATTACCTCTAAAGTGGATCGGGCCAATAAAATTGAATATTATCTAGGCACACCTGCAAGCCATGCCAGTGAGGTTGGCTTATTTACCGCTAAAACTTGCGAGAAACATCAACAGTTAGCTTTTAAACCGGTAGCCCAAGCTACTCAATTACAATATTTTGAAGCAGCCTTGCCGTTAGCTTATGCACAATCAAATTTATTTGCCTTATCGCGTTTTAATATGCCTTCGTATCATTACAATATTGGCTTGGCTTATCAGCAAAAACAACTACCAAGTAAGGCTAAACAATGGTTTATGCAAGCGGCTAAAATGGAAGTTGATGCTAATCGTCAAGCGATGATTGCTGAGGGGGTATTTTAATTACAGAGCAGGTTAATAATTATTAGTGATCATTTTTTAGATAATCAACTTCGACGTCTTCATTAATCTTTATTTCACTACGAGTCACTGCTTGGGATTGGTAGCGCACCTGCGCTAGTGGCCACATATTTCTATTACGCTTTGGAAAACGGCGTTTGGCCGTTAACGCTGCTTGATTATCTTCATTACCTTTTCCAAACCATGAAAATATAGCCATCTTATCCCTTGTTATAGTTATTTATAGTTTTAAGTTATAGTAAAAAAATTCTAGTTTTGCCTAATTAAATTGTAAAAAATGCGAATTTAACCTTATTATTTAATGCCTAAGCTAGGTTATAATCACCTCAAATCACTTGTAAAAAATCTAACTGTTTAATTTATGAATAAATTTTCTGCGTCGCAATTTAGGCAACAATTTCCGATATTACAAACAGTTAGCGATGCTCATCAATTAGTTTATTTTGACAATGCCGCCACTACGCAAAAATTTGACGCCGTCATCAATAGTTCACAACATTTTTATCTTAATAGTAATGCCAATGTTCACCGAGCATCACATTTTCTCAGTGCTAAGGCGACTAAGGCTTACGAAACGGTAAGAATACAAGTTAAAGATTTACTTAATGCCCACTCTGAAAAAGAAATTATTTGGACCAAAGGTAGCACCGAGGCAATAAATTTAGTGGCGCAAAGTTATGGCATGCAACAGCTTAAATTAGGTGACGAAATTGTGCTGTCACAAGCTGAGCACCACGCCAATATCGTGCCTTGGCAACATGTGGCTGAACAAACGGGTGCCAAGATTAAAGTGTTACCACTAGACGCTGAAGGTCGAATTGATTTAACGGTTGCCAAAATAATGATCAACGAAAATTGTCGATTTTTAGCGATTAATCACATTTCTAATGTGTTAGGTAAGATAAACCCGGTAGCCGAGTTAATTGCCTTAGCTAAAGCACAAGGAGCGACAACGCTAATCGATGGTGCTCAAGCTATCGCTCATCTTAATGTTGATGTTCAACAACTCGATTGTGACTTTTACGTTTTTTCAGCTCATAAAATGTACGGTCCAACAGGCATTGGGGTGTTATATGGCAAACAGCAGCTGTTAACGCAAATGCCGCCCTATCAATTTGGTGGTGAAATGATCAAAAAAGTCAGCTTTAGTGGCACTTGTTTTAATGAGTTGCCACAAAAGTTTGAAGCCGGCACACCTAATATTGTTGGTGTGGTTGGTTTTGGCGCGTGCCTAGATTTATTTAGCGGTAATGGCTTTAAACAGTTGCTAAGTTATGAAGATCAGTTATGTGCATACTTATATAATGCTTTAGCAAAAATGCCTGAGGTTGAATTTTTTGTCTCAGCAGCTCCTGATATTCCGTTATTTACCTTTAGGTTAAAAAATGTTCATCACCATGATCTAGCTACCTACCTTGATAGTAAAGGTATTGCGGCTAGAGCAGGCCATCATTGCGCTATGCCATTAATGAGTTATTTGGGTGTTGAAGGGGCTGTTAGAGTTTCTTTAACGGCTTACAATACCATAACCGAAATTGATTACTTTATTGCCCAATTGCAAGCTTATGGCCAACAAAACCTAGGAGTTGAGAAGGCTGTATCCAATTCTGAATTTTTAAGTAAGCAACAAATATTAGCGTTATTTGCAAAAGCCAATTCTTGGGACTTAAAACATCGGCAAATTATGTTGCTAGCAAAACAATTACCACGCATAGCTAAAAACCTACGTAGTGATAAAGATCTTATTAGCGGTTGTGAAAGTAAGGCCTGGTTGGTCCTTAATAAGCCAGTTGACTCGCCACTTGTTTATTTTCAGGCCGATAGCGACGCCAAGGTGATCCGCGGTTTATTGGTAATTATTTTATCTGTGTATCAGGCTAAAACCATACAGCAAATTATTGATGTAGACATTGAACAGTACTTCGAAACGTTAGGCTTGATACAACATTTAAGCCCTTCAAGAGGTAATGGCGTGCGCGCTATTGTGCAACGTATAACCGAATTAGCGGCGAGTTATTTATAGCGAATGATTTTGGCTAGGATTAATCGACGTAAATTTGCATTTCATCACTAATCTTAGTGCGCATATCCATTAACTTTTTGGCGGTTTCATTTTGTTTTATATCGGCTTCTGTTTCAGGTATCCATTGTGGAATACCCACCGGTTGCCCAGACTCGTCAACCGCCACCATTATGACAATACAATGGGTGGTTAAACGTCGGTTCATTGACTTAGGATCGCAAGCACTAACTTTTAAGGCGATATGCATCGAAGAATTACCGGTATAAATAACCTTTGCTTCGACTTCAACCAAGTTACCAACGTGGATAGGAGCAACGAACCGAATACCACCGGCGTAGGCCGTTACACAATAGCGACTACTCCAGCCAGCAGAACAAGCATATGCTGCTAAATCAATCCATTTCATTACCGCGCCGCCATGAACTTTACCGCCAAAATTTACATCGAGTGGCTCGGCTAAAAAACGTAAGGTTAATTCTCGTTGCGGTTGATTCATTTGTGTCTCTGAAATATATTTTTAAATAATTAAGTTAATGCATCATACTAAAATAACCTGCAATAAACAGGTAAATTTTATTATATCTAATGCTTATCATATTTAACCAACCGGTTATTTAAGGCGTTCAGTTAAATTAATAATTATCATTTGCTTACCGCTAAGTTGATAGTCACTAAAGCGGGTATTTGACAGCTTTAATAAATGGCCTTTAGCAAGGTCAATTACTTTATTGTCGCTAAGCCGGGTTAGGGTGACTTGGTCAGCTAAAGGGTAGATAAAACAAATATCGCTATCGGTTAGTTTTAGCGTTTGCGCATCAACATAAGTGGTCACTTGAGCACTGAAACTATCTGGATTGTGCATTAAATTAAAATCAGTGATAGCACCAGCAATTAGCGTGCCTTGGGTAATATTGGCGCCATCAAAGGTGGCAAATTTTAAAAGACTGTCTAATTGGTCGACGCTAGTGTCGCTCGCTTGCTGGCTATTTTGATGCTCTAAACGGAGCCCTTGACCGGAAATTAAAATAAGATTGCGGCAATAACCTCTAAAGTCGGAAAATAAGCCGTCTTCAACCACATTAGCAATACTTAATCTCCACTGAAAATTTGTTATTGTGCTGTTGGCGCTAATGGCAAGTTCGGTGGTTGTACCCTTGCCATTTTTCCATAAACTGCTTTTAAATTGCCCCGGGCTGATTATTTCGATCAAGTTTTTAACTCTTTAATTTCTATTTATGGCAGTATACTAAATTCTTCACGACCATTGCTAAATTTGCTAATTAATCGCAATTTAAGTTTTTGGCAACAAATTTAGCTTAATGGGTATAAGTCACATCATTAATACCTGGTTAAGGACGATAAATTATTAAAAAGGTTAAAGGATGACAAGCTCCGCACTGCAATTATTGCAAAATCACTTTGGTTTTAATGAGTTTCGAGCGGGTCAGCAGCAAGTGGTTGAAGCCATTTTAGCCGGCGAAAGTGCCGCCGCAATATTCCCGACCGGCTCAGGTAAATCGTTGTGTTATCAACTACCGGCTATTGCTTTGCCAAACCTAACCTTAGTTATTTCTCCATTGTTGGCGTTAATGCAGGATCAATTGCAATTTCTCCAGCAAAAGGGCATTAATGCCGCCAGTATCGATTCAATGCAGACCAAGCAACAAGCCAGCCAGGTTATGTCAGCGGTAAAATCGGGGCAAATTAAAATATTAATGATCTCAGTTGAGCGCCTTAATAATGAACGCTTTCGACAATTTTTGGCGCAAATTCCAATTTCGTTATTAGTGATCGACGAAGCCCATTGTATTTCTGAGTGGGGCCATAACTTTCGCCCTGATTATTTGAAATTACCAAAATACCAACAGCAATTTAATATTAGCCAAACTCTGTTGTTAACTGCGACTGCAACCCAAAATGTTATAAATGATATGGGTAAAAAATTTGCAATCGCGCAAAATAATATTATTTTGACTGGCTTTTATCGACCGAACTTAAACTTGCATGTACAAGGAGTTAAGCAATCAGATAAGGATGCTTTTCTAAGTCAATGGTTAAGCGATAAAAGCGCTACTTCAGGCATTATTTATGTCACCTTACAGCACACTGCAGAACAAGTTGCTCAAACATTATCGGCCAAAGGGATTAATGCTACTGCTTATCATGCCGGCATGGATAGTGACAATCGACAGAAAATTCAAAAGAGCTTCATGGCTGGAGATATCAACATTATTGTCGCAACCATAGCTTTTGGGATGGGCATTGATAAGAGCAATATTCGTTTTGTTGTTCATTATGATTTGCCTAAATCGATAGAAAATTATGCTCAAGAAATTGGCAGAGCCGGCCGTGATGGACAAGTGTCAGAATGTTTAGTGTTGGCGAATTTTGACAACTTAAATATTCTCGAAAATTTTGTCTATGCCGATACCCCTGAGCCCGCCGCCATTAGCTATGTAACCAATGAAATAATGACTCAAAGTGATGGCGCTAATAGCAGTCAAAGCCAGTGGGAAGTAGTGCTTAATAGCTTATCTAACCAAGCCAATATTCGTATATTAAGCTTAAAAACCTTATTGGTTTACCTTGAATTAGCTGCGGTTATAAAACCCGCTTATAGTTATTTTGCCGAGTACAAATTTAAACTTAATTGCAGCGAAAGCGAATTAATAAATCAATTTTCTGGTGAACGACAAACCTTTATTAAAGCGCTTTTTGATTCCTCTGATAAAGCTAAAATTTGGTATACCGTTAATTTTGAACGGATGCAGAGCAATTACCCAAGTGACCGCGGCCGGGTTATTGCGGCAATTGATTATTTCGCCGAAAAAGACTTGATCGAGCTGCAAAGTAAGCAAATGACTGAGGTATACCAAGTAAACGCAATTGACGTTAATTTAGAGCAGTTAAATACCGATATGTTTGCCCGATTTGCTCAAAAAGAACAAAGTGAAATTAAACGGATAGAGCAGTTATTAGCCTTTTTTGCATCCAATAGTTGCTTAAGCTTACAGCTTGCTCACTATTTTTCGGACTTTCGCTTACAAGATCTCTGCGGTCATTGTTCGGTGTGTTTGGGCAAGGTGACGCAAATGCCGGCACCGGCAGAATTACCAGCACTGAGCGAGTATAACTTTAACCAATACACCAGCAGTATTATTGAAAAATTAGGTGAGCAAGCGTCGGTAACATTAATTAGCCGTTTTTTATGCGGCTTAACCACGCCAATATTCACTAAATTAAGAGTGCGTAAACTAACCGGCTTTGCGTTGTTAGAGCACTATCGATTTGCGCAAGTGAAACAATGGGTCGCGGCGAATCTTTAACCTTTGGCCAAGCAATTGCCTATTTTTAGGTTAAAGTTCAACATTTAGCTTAAATTATTGACTTTATTTGCGATTTTTCGGTTTTGCTCTAGATTTAAAGGGGAGTATTTGGCAGAATCGGCCGATAAAATACTGCACTAATATAATTGGTATTATAATCACCTCTACGGGATAAAACATTGAGCACATCTAAATTTTCGATCTTAGCTTTAAAACCTGAATTACTTTCTAATCTTGAGACATTAGGCTATGAATCGATGACCCCAATTCAAGAACAAAGCTTACCTCATATAATGAAAGGTATGGATGTGATCGGCCAAGGTAAAACCGGTTCAGGCAAAACTGCAGCGTTTGGTTTGGGCATGCTAGAAAAGCTTGATGTAAAAAGGTTCAGGATCCAGTCCTTAGTACTGTGTCCAACCCGAGAACTTGCCGACCAAGTTGCCAAAGAAATTCGTAAGTTGGCGCGTACCATTCACAATATTAAAGTGCTGACCTTATGTGGTGGCATGCCATTTGGTCCACAAATTGGCTCGTTAGAGCATGGTGCACATATTATTGTTGGTACCCCTGGACGTATTGAAGAGCATGTGATTAAAGGCACCTTAAACTTAGAAAATTTAAATTTATTGGTATTGGATGAAGCCGATAGAATGCTTGATATGGGTTTTCAACCGGCTTTAGATAATATTGTTAAATATTCACCAGAAGATCGTCAAACGTTATTATTTAGTGCAACCTTTCCTAATAAAATTAAATATATATCAGAACGAATTATGACCAAGCCGATTATGGTGAAGGTTGAGTCAACTCATGATGAAAGCACCATAGCACAACATTTTTATAAAGTTAGCGATAATGAAGAACGTATGCAAGCGCTGCGTTTATTGTTATTAGAGCACCAACCAGAATCTAGCGTAGTGTTTTGTAATACTAAAAAAGATGCGCAACTGGTTGCCGATAAACTGGTTAGTTATGGGTTTACTACCTTGGCCTTGCATGGCGATCTTGAACAACGAGACCGAGACCAAACCTTGATCCGCTTTTCGAATAAAAGTGCCAATGTTTTAGTGGCCACCGATGTCGCCGCTCGCGGCTTAGATATTGCCGATTTAGACGCGGTTATTAATTTTCATATTGCCCTAGATACCGAAGTACATGTGCATCGCATTGGTCGTACCGGCCGAGCTGGAAGTAAAGGCTTAGCTTTTTCGCTTTTTAGTGATAAAGAAAGTTATAAAGTGTCCTTGCTGGAAGACTATCTCGATACCAAAATTGTCGGAGAACAGCTACCCGACATGAACACCTTAAGTAATCCAGTGATGCGACCGGCGATGATCACCTTACAAATAGACGGTGGTAAAAGAGATAAGGTGCGCCCCGGCGATCTGTTAGGGGCATTAACGGGCGAAAATGGCATAAAAGGCGATCAAGTTGGTAAAATAAATGTTTCGCAAAATTTCTCCTATGTAGCGGTAAAACTCGCCGCTCATAAAGTCGCTTTAAAGAAACTCGAATCAGGAAAAATTAAAGGTCGAAATTTTAGGATCCGAGCCATTCGCGGCTAACGCTAGCATTATAAAAAAATATTTTTGACTCGAATGTTTTATTAACATATTTGCAGAGCTATATTTTAATGATATGCTTTCATTAAAGCGTAATCTTAATCTATTGGCAAATTAGAGGTTTTTCATGAAATATTTATTATTAGTTTTAACTTTTTTAAGTACTGGCGCCTTGGCCATCGATCCCTTGACAAGAGAACAACTTGTTGAAGTTGAAGCACATATTGCCGAAGCGGCTAGTAAAGGTATGTACATTACTTATCTTTGCGATAAACCGATTGATCCAAGTAAATTTAAAGAATTTGCTAAAATAAAGGCCTTTAGTGAAGGTTATTTTACTTTAGAGGGTGTGCAGTGGTCTGCCGTTGAGGGCGAAGCAAAAAAACAATATCAAGTATTAAAAGCTGATGCGCCAAACGGTGAATTATGTGAAAAAATAATGTCGGAATTACAAATAGATTATAAATTTTTAAAAGACATTAATTAAACAACGATTACTTGATATGCTGGCCAATAGTGATAATTGGCTATCCAATTGATTTTAAAGGACTGAATAACTAGGTTTATTCAGTCCTTTTTTATTGTCTTTTTTAATCGATATTTTTTTATTGTGGAAAAGAAAATTAACTATTTATGGCAGTTAGTGCTAATAACTTCTAACCTTAATAATTCGTGCTGCGCTTAGGAAAGTTAATGTCAATAAAAAAACAACGTTTAGGCTTCTGGACCACAACGTCACTTGTTACCGGCAACATGGTGGGTAGCGGTATTTTTTTATTACCCGCCGCACTGGCAATGTTTGGCGGTATAAGTATCCTTGGTTGGATTATTTCGGCGGCGGGTTCTTTATGTTTAGCCTACGTGTTTGCAAGCTTAGCGCGACGAGTTCGCGGCTCAGGTGGGCCATATGTTTATACTCGGGCTCAATTTGGCGATATTACCGGTTTTGTGGTCGCATGGGGCTATTGGCTATGCATTATCACTGGCCTTGCCGCAATTGCCATTGGCTTAGTGAGTTACTTATCAGTGTTTATCCCACCTTTAAAAGACCAGATGTTATTGAGTTCGGCAGTAACCTTGTTATTTGTTTGGTTTTTAGCCGGCCTAAATCTAAAAGGGCTTAAGCAAGCCGGGCGGGTTCAATTAGTTACCACCATAATAAAGGTGTTGCCGTTAATTGCCATTGCTTTGGCGGGGCTTTTTTATTTAGAACCAGAAAATTTTAGGCCTTGGAATGTGAGTGGCGAATCTGATTTTTCGGCAATATCTGCGACTGCAGCTCTGACCATGTGGGCCTTTTTGGGTTTGGAATCAGCCAATATTCCCGCCGAGGAGGTTGAAGATGCCGATAAAAATGTCCCTAAAGCCGCGGTAGTGGGTACCTTAATTGCCGCCGCTATTTATATTCCGGGTACAATTGCGGTGATGGGCCTAATTACACCAGAACAACTCGCCATTTCCAATGCCCCCTTCGCCGATGCTGCGGCATTACTGTGGGGGCAATGGGCTTATTATTTTATTGCTTTTATTGCGGTTGTTTCCTGTTTTGGTACCTTAAATGGTTGGACTTTGTGTGTTGCCCAAGTACCAATGGCGATAGCTAAAGATGGCCTATTTCCTAAATACTTTGCTGAAACTAACAAAGCCGGGGTCCCGGCTAAAGGCTTAGTGTTATCAACAATAATGGTTTCAGCATTAGTGGTTATGAATTATTCTGATTCATTGGTTGAGCAGTTTACCTTTATTATTTTGCTATCAACGCTTACCTCACTATTGCCATATTTTCTTTGCTCGCTTGCCCACTTTATTATGATGATGCAACAAAAGCATAAACCAATTAGACCAATCAAAGCTGCTATGTCATTGTTTGCGATTGTATTTTCTTTTTGGATTATAATAAATACCGGTCTAATCACCATTCTTTGGGGGGTGATCTTACTTCTGGTAGGCGTGCCGGTTTACTTGCACATGCGCAAAGAGCAACGAAAAGCGCAAATCGCCTTAGATATTGAATAGCTAATATGCAGATTTAAGTGTCTTGATAAGATGATAAATCGCGGTGTAATAATTGATGAAATAAATGCTCACCAGCTTCTTTTTCTACCGATAAACGGCCGGTGTCATAGCCTTTAGAGTTGAGCCCTTGTTGCACCGATACACATACTGCGGCATCTTCATCTTGCACTTTATTGGCAATTTGGACACTATTATTTTTAAATTCCAAGGTGTTTTGTGGATGGCTTTGATCAAAAAAATAATCAAAAATAACTCGACACTGGTCTACCGCTATCGGCTCGACAATCATGATCCCCATAATGCCGTCGTATAAATTGATCATTAAATTTGGGTATTGCCAATAATAACGAGCCATGCCAGTGCGAACTTGCGAAAATTCATTATCTCTTTGCTTGGTGGGACAAGATTGTAAGCAAAACCTATCGTTAACTTCAATCTTATAAAACTTACCATCAAGAGCACTATTTAAACCTTTGTGTAGCACTGGCACGTGATAGCCACCATCTAAATAATTATCAACATAGACTTTCCAATTACAATCCAATTGATAACTCACTCGTTGATGAAATTGCATATTTTGTAAATTTAATTGTTCTAGCTGAGTATATAACTCGCCTAAAAAATCACTAAAGGGTAGAGGAGTATCGCCTAGGCAAATAAATACCCAATGTTGATAAACCTGAAGGTGAATTTGTTTTAGACCATAGTCACTTTTATCAAAATCGCAGACGCCAGAAAATTTGGGAGCCGATGCTAAACTGCCATCGAGTTTGTAACTCCAAGCATGGTATGGGCAAGTTAAGGTTTTGCTACAACCAGAGCCTGTCGCGACCACTTGTGCGGCATGATGACGACAGACGTTGTAAAACGCCTTTATGGTTTTACCGCGAACAATAACAATTGGTTGGCCGGCAACTTGGGTTGCCACATATTGGCCTTCGTCTTGTAATTGCTCAACGCGGGCGGCAACTAACCAATTGTTATTAAATACCGTGTCTTGTTCGATAGCGGCGAACTCTTGGTTGGTATACCAAGCACTGGGCGGCGTGGAGGCGTTTTCTAAACGGTTATTCGGCTGGTAGCTATTTATTAACTCACTGATATTCATATTATTATTCTATCCAAAATGCGGTAATAATTAATAAATAAAAGTATAACCTACTTACAAAAAGTAGGCAGGCAATATTATAATTTAGAGTTTATTGCTAGCGGCTAAACAAAAAGGTCGGACAAAAAATGAGAGTTAAGCCTGCAAACGCAGCTTTTTAGCTAAATATTTTGAAATTGCCTTACTTACCGCCACAAAAGCGAAGCTCGCGGTAACATGAGTTGCAGCGCCAAAGCCGCCACTGCAGTCTAAACGCATTGCCCCATCGTTGCTTTGTTTTGCTAAACAAACACTACCGTCACCGGCGGGGTAAATTAATTGTTCGGTAGAAAAAACCGCGTCAATGGCAAATTTACGCTTAACATTACGCGGAAAATTGTGATCTCGGCGTAATAGGTTTTTAACTTTGGCAAGTAAAGGGTCTTGATAGGTTTTACTTAAATCGGCAATACAAATTTTAGTCGGGTCGATTTGCCCACCAGCGCCACCAACGGTGATCATGGCAATTTTTTGGCGTTTACAATGGGCTATTAGGGCGGTTTTAACTCGAACAGAATCAATAGCATCAATAACATAATCAAACTGGTTGTCGATCAGCTCTGCTAAATTTTCCATGGTGATGAAATCTTCAACTTCATTGACCATACAGTCGGGGTTGATTTGTTTTATTCGCGCCGCCATTACTTCAACCTTACTTTCACCAACGCTATCTGTTAGAGCGTGAATTTGTCGGTTAATGTTAGTGATACAAATATCATCAAGGTCGATTAAGGTCATTTGGCCAATTCCATTTCGTGCTAACGCTTCTGCAACCCATGAACCGACGCCACCAATACCAATCACACAAAAGTGCGCTTGTTGAATATGGTTGGCACCATCAATGCCGTATAAACGGGCAATGCCACCGAAGCGTAATTGATAATCTGACATGTAAAAATAACCTAAGTAAAAATCGCCGCCATTATAACCAAACAACGCAGTGCAAGGAAATAAATAACTAGAGTTAGAGTCACGTTAACGCAAATGAGACTCTGACGGCATTATTTTTAAGCATTAATTATTTTACTGACGATAACCTTAGAGTTGTTCACTAAGTTAGCGCTGTAAGCTTTTAAACGTAGCAACAATACATATGCCAGGGGCACTAGGTATAAGCTGGTGACGGTGGAAAATATTAAGCCGCCAATGATGGCAATAGCCATAGGTGCATAAGTTGGGCCATCACCGCCGAGTTGTGTACCACCTAAGGCTAGTGGAATTAATCCTAGCACAGTAGTCGATACCGTCATTAAAATGGGACGAACTCGGTCTTTACATGCGGCCATAACCGCATCGGTAACCGCCATGTTGTCGGCTATGAGTTGATTAATTCGGTCCACTAAGACAATGCCATTATTGACCACTATGCCCATTAAAATTAACATGCCGATCATACCCATCACCGACATTGATGTACCAGTGAGTAAAAATGCCCAAAACACCCCAACAAAAGAAAATAACAATGAGGTAATAACCGCTGTCGGCAACAATAAGCTTTCAAATAATGCCGCCATCACGATGTAAATCATGCACACGGCTAACAGCATGTTTTGGCCCATAACATCTTCGGTTTCATCTTGGCGGGTAAAGCTGCCATCTAGGCTGTAATTATAACCATCTGGCAAGTTAATCACCGACAGAGTCGCTTCAAGTTTTTCTTTGGCCTGCTCAATGGTTAGATCATTGAGATTAGCCTTGATGGTAATTGCCGTTTGGCGATTATAACGGCGGATCTCACTTAAGCGAGGCATTAATTTTAAGGTGGCGACATTCGCTAAGGTAATTATTTTGCCATCGTGTTCGGTGATCGGCAGTTTGTTAAGTTCGGCAATTGATTTTTTAACTTTTAAATCATAATTAAGCATAATATCTACTTCGCCGGTATTGCCATGCCTAAAGGTTCTTAGGTTCTGACCGCGAAGGGCGAGGGCAACAGCCTTGGCGACATCTGAAGAGCTTAAGTTATGCCGAAAAGCAGCGGTTCTATCTACCCGAACTTGTAATTCTTGTTTTTCACCGCGGATGTCAGACATTACGTCGGTGAAGCCGTCAATATGACTAATAATTGGGATTAATCGGTTTTTAAGCTCGATTAATACATCGGTAGATAAACCGGTTAAATTTATTTGCACGCCGCCGCCGTTACCTTGGTCAAAGCCAAATCTTGGTGTGGCGCGGACAAAATTAGGCATATCTTTGCGAATTAACTCCTTTAACTCTTTTATGGTAATGGGTAAATCACCTTCTTTAAGTAATAGGGTTGTTTGTAAACTGTGGGTGGCATAGTAGCTATATACCGATTCGATTAAAAACTCCTCTTGGTGGCTGTAGAGGTAATCTTCCATTTTATCGATGATTTTTTCGGCTTGTTGATAATTAAATTGTTCAGTAAGTTCCCAAGAAATAAATAAGCGGTTGTCTTCAAAGTTTTGCTCTTCATCACCGGTGACAACTTGCATAGGAATGGCAATACTGAATAAAATTAGCAGCGCTATAATACTGGTCTTAATTTTATGTTTTTGGG
>CALJHL010000305.1 GCA_938075435.1 uncultured Thalassotalea sp.
CGCCACAAATCGAAGTTACTTTTGATATTGATGCGGATGGTATCTTGCACGTAACGGCTAAAGATAAAAACACTGGTAAAGAGCAAAAAATCACTATCAAAGCCTCTTCTGGTTTATCTGATGAAGAAGTAGAGCAGATGGTACGTGATGCAGAAGCTAACGCTGATGCTGATGCTAAGTTTGAAGAATTAGTAACAGCTCGAAATCAAGCTGATGGTATGGTACATGCTACACGTACCCAAATTACTGAAGCGGGTGATGACTTACCAAGCGAAGATAAAGAAAAGCTTGAAGCAGCTTTAACAGAACTCGAAGACGTGATTAAGGGCGACGATAAAGAAGCTATTGATACTAAGTCACAAGCGGTTATTGAAGCGTCGGCTAAACTAATGGAAATTGCTCAAGCTAAAGCACAAGCTCAAAGCGGCGCAGCTCCAGAAGGTCAAGCTCAAGAACAAGGTGCACCAGCTGACGATGTTGTTGATGCTGAGTTCGAAGAAGTAAATGATGACAAAAAATAACCAGCTCCCTAGCCTGTGTTATTAATGAAGTTATAAAGACAAAGCGCTAGATTTTCTAGCGCTTTCTTTGTTTAAACAATGTAGTAGCCATTACATTGAGTACATTAATTACTCAATCTAATGGGTATAACAATACCAGTTAAGTAGTTCAAAAATTATGTCAAAACGCGATTATTATGAAGTGCTCGGCCTTGCTAATTCAGCAACTGAACGCGAAATTAAAAAAGCTTATAAACGCTTAGCAATGAAATATCACCCGGATAGAACCAAGGGTGATAAATCAAAAGAAGAGCAGTTTAAAGAAGTAAAAGAAGCTTACGAAATTTTAAATGACGATCAAAAGCGTGCTGCTTACGATCAATACGGTCATGCGGCTTTCGAACAAGGTGGCCATGGTGGTCACGGTGGTGGTCAAGACTTTGGCGATGCCTTCGGTGATATCTTTGGTGACATCTTCGGTGGTGGTCGCGGTCGTGGTGGCCAATCACGTAATCGACGTGGCTCAGATTTACGCTACAACCTTGATCTAAGTCTGGAAGAAGCGGTTAAAGGTAAAACCGTTGAACTTAAAGTTCCTACCTACGTAAACTGTGATCCTTGTGATGGTAGTGGAGCTAAAGCCGGTACCTCGGCGAGTGCTTGTGCAACCTGTCATGGTCATGGCCAAGTTCAAATGCGTCAAGGGCTGTTTGCGGTACAACAAACCTGTCCTACCTGTTCAGGTCGCGGTAAAGTAATTAAAGACAAGTGTACTTCATGTCGTGGTCAAGGCCGAGTTGAAAAAACTAAAACCTTATCAGCAAAAATTCCTGCTGGTGTTGATACCGGTGACAGAATTCGTTTATCAGGTGAAGGTGAAGCCGGTGAAATGGGCGCTCCTGCCGGAGACTTATATGTGCAAGTTAATGTTCGCGACCATGATATTTTTGTTCGTGACGAGAATCACTTATACTGTGAAGTGCCAATTGGTTTTACCATTGCAGCGCTAGGCGGTGAAATAGAAGTACCAACCTTAGCTGGCAAAGTTAAACTGAAAATACCACCTGAAACCCAAACCGGTAAAATGTTCCGTTTACGGGGCAAAGGCGTTAAATCGGTGCGCAGTTCAATTACCGGCGATTTAATGTGTAAAGTTGTCATCGAAACACCTGTAAACCTAACCAGTGCGCAAAAAGATTTGCTCGAACAATTGCAAGCGAGCATGGGCGAAGGTAAAGATGCGGCGCGTTATCGTCCAAAAGAGCAAGGTTTCTTTGATGGCGTGAAGAATTTTTTCGATAATTTGAAATAATTGCATACATTATGATTGAAAGGCTGCTTTGCAGCCTTTTTTTTTGCATAAGGACATTCTTACAAGGATAGCCTTTAGAGGATATGATGCTTTATTGAAACTTACTCTAATAGGGTTTAAACTTTAAAAATTATTATTTATACCAATCACCGACTATAATTTAAAGGTGAAAAACCTTTGGAGAAAGCTAAATGAGCTTTAACAAAAAATTGTTAATTATGTTACTCGCCGTCGGCTTTATTACCCCGGCGATGGCGGATTACACCGACGCCGTTAACATGATAAATCGCGGTGATTTTAACGAAGCAAATGCTGAATTAGCGCCTTTGGTTAAACTGGGTTATCCGCCGGCCTTATTTCAGCAGGCAGGTTTATATGAAAATGGCTTTGGCGTAAAAAAAGATCTCATCAAAGCATTTGATTTATACCAACGTGCTTCCGGCCGTGGCATTGCCGAAGCACAATTTGCCCTAGCGCAAATGTATCTTGAAGGCCGAGGCACGGTTAAGAATAGCCGTCAAGGTTTTGAATATACCCGTCGAGCTGCCGAAAATGGTTTAGCAGCCGCTCAATATAATCTCGGGATCATGTATCAACAAGGCAATGTGGTCAGTCAAAGTTATCACAAATCGGCAATCTGGTATAAAGATGCGGCAATGCAAAATTATGCTTACGCACAATTTAATTTAGCTTTACTTTATTATGATGGTCTTGGCGTAAAAAAAGATCTGGAAATGTCTTACATCTGGAATCGCGTAGCCGCATTTAACGGTTATAAAAATGCCGAAAATAGTATGAATTTAGATTCTAAAAAACTGTCTCGCGAACAAATTAAGCGTTGTCGAGTACGTGCAGACGAATTGTATTTAAAAATCACCCCAGAAGTAAATGATTATAAACCGTACACCTTTGACGGTTAATATAACTAGGGTCAGAGTCACGTTAAATTCTACGTGGCTCTAAACTCCGTTATTACTTAACTCTCCGAACTCAACATCCTTGTTCTTTTCACACTCATCCATGATTGCAAGTTACTTTTCTAAAGACAGTAAAGTAACCAAAAGGTCTTTTTGCCCGCTAACTTCTTTATCCATAAATCGTGTTTACTCTAACAGCATTCAAGCGGTTGGAGGTAACATCCCTGTAAAGCACCAACCTCGAAAAATCATCCATGATTTTGTTGTTGAATTGAGTAAACCCGATTGATGGGAAGTTAGAGGACAGGTTTTGTTGGCAATTCATTGCTCTGCAATTCCTTTATCGCTCTCCTCTCATAGGCGCTGACGCTAGCTTTGCTATTTATCCTTGCTGAGACCTTGTCACAATGCTGTTGGCATCATCTTTTAATATAACGAGGGTCAGAGTCACGTTAAATTCTACGTGGCTCTAAACTCCGTTATTGCTTAATTCTCCGAACTCAACATCCTTGTTCTTTTCGCACTCATCTACGAGTGCGAAAAATATAGGGATATTTAAGAAATTCATAGAATCAAAATGAAGAAACTAAAAAGGACACGTTAAACTTTAACGCGCCGTTAGTTATTTAAACGAAGTTGGGAATTGCCGAGCTGCGGCTATGTTCAAACACCAAGGATGTTTCTACATTCGTGACTTCATCACGTGATGTAATGGCTTCAAAAACAAAGCTACGTAAATGTTCAGTGTCTTTAACTGACATGTGGATATAGAAATCGAAGGCACCACCCATATGAAACATACTGATGATCTCAGGTAATACAAGTAACTCATCACGTAAGCTATTTACAATTTCTTCAGAGTAGGGCTGTAATTGAATCGCCGCCATGGCCTGAATATTACCGCCGAGAGTATTATAGTTCACATCAATAAATGAACTTTTAATAACGCCATTGCTTTTTAAGCGTTTTACGCGCTCTAAACAAGTGGAAGGCGCCATACCAATGGTCTTGGCGAGATCCTTATTGGTGATATCCGCATCTTTGAATAGCATGGTTAAAATTTGTAAATCGATATCATCTAGTTTTTTCATTTTTGTTATTTCCAAGTCCTTTAAGTGTTAAACAACAATTAATACCAAGTTTCATATTCAAAGCTACATCTGTGAGCTGAGAATAGTAAAGTTTGGTATGAGCCTCAGTTTACTATAAGTTAACAGAATATTTGAGTAACTATTTAAGAAAGTTGCAGGTTTATTGTTTATAGAATTGGATGACTAATTTATTTCATTGGTTATAAGGCTAAAATTCGTTAAAATGCCTACAATCAAAAATGACTTACTAGCATTAACGTTAATGACCCACAAATACCAAGATTTGATCCAGATTTTTAGCCAACAATTTGCTCAAACTGAAAATAGCCAGTTAGTAAAAGGCACTAATGAACCGATTTATTTGCCTGCTAACGAGCAGGTGCCATTTAATCGGATTATTTTCGCGCATGGTTATTTTGCCAGTGCCTTACATGAAATTTCACATTGGTGTATTGCCGGAAAACAGCGGCGTTTATTGGAAGACTTTGGGTATTGGTATGCCCCCGATGGTCGTGATGTACAGCAACAAGCCGAGTTTGAACAAGTTGAGGTTAAGCCACAAGCCTTAGAATGGGCTTTTTGCCTTGCCTGTGGCTTTAAATTTAATGTCTCCACCGATAATTTAAATGGCGCCCAAGGAAACCGTTGGGCCTTTCAGCAACGAGTACTAGAGCAAGCGCTAAGTTATATTAAACATGGCTTTCCAACTCGAGCACAATTATTTATTAATGCCTTAATTGAATTCTATCAACCAAACTTTAAACTCACCGCGGAAGAATTTACCGCTCAATTGCTGGTGGATAAAGCAAGGCAAGACAGTCTAAGCCAAGCAACAAAGGTGCTCTATGCAGCCATTTAAATTAGGCTTTTTGGTTAATCCTATTGCCGGCCTTGGTGGTAGTGTTGCTCTAAAAGGTAGTGATGGTGTCGATACTGCAGCCCAAGCCTTAGCCTTAGGGGCGACGCCGAAGGCTAATTTGCGTGCCAGTTTGGCGTTACAAGTTTTGTTACCTTATAAAGATAAAATCATCGTTTATACCGCTGCCAATGAAATGGGCGAAAATAGCGCTCGAGCTCTGGGTTTTATGGTAGAGGTTATTTACCAATATGCTGGCGAGCACTCTGGCCCGCAAGACAGTGAAAATTTTGTTAAAGCCATACAATCTAAATCGATAGATTTATTATTGTTTGCTGGTGGCGATGGTACTGCTCGTAATGTTTGCCATCAAGTTGATGGTCAATTTCCGGTGCTCGGCATCCCCGCGGGCTGTAAAATACACTCTGGTGTTTATGCGCTTACCCCAACGGCTGCTGGTCGAGTGGTGGAGCTAATGCTTAATAATGAATTGGTGTCATTAACCGATGCTGATGTCATGGATATTGACGAGCAAGCATTTCGCAAGGGTATCGTTAAAGCTCGACGTTATGGTGAAATGCAAATACCTAGTCAGTTACAATACATTCAAGCGGTAAAATCTGGCGGCAAAGAAACCGATGAGCTAGTACTCATGGATATTGCTGCCCATGTAGTTGAATTAATGGATGAAGAATTATTTATTATGGGCTCAGGCTCAACGGTTGCCAGTGTTATGGAAGAATTAGCCATAGACAATACCTTACTTGGTGTTGATTTAGTGCAAGAGCAACAGCTTGTTGCTAGTGACATTATCGAAAGTCAGCTGTTTCAAGCAATTAGTGAAAGCAAGCAGGCGGTAAAATTAGTGATTACCGTTATTGGTGGTCAAGGTCATATTTTTGGCCGTGGCAATCAACAACTCAGCCCTAGAATTATTCGTGCCATTGGCAAAGACAATATTATTGTCGTTGCCAGTAAGAGTAAACTGCAAGCCTTGGCGCAACGACCCCTTATCGTCGATACCGGCGACACTGACCTTGATGCGATGTTATCGGGCTTTATCCCGGTAGTTACCGGTTTTCATGACCAAGTGTTATATCCCGTCGCTAGCCCAGGCTTATAGACAATTATAGATTTTTAAAAGTCTATTTATCCAACTAAACTTAACTGGAACAACAACAAAATGAAATTTGAACAAGTGCAAACTCTCGCCAATATTTGTGAGTACTTTGACAAGTTAATTGTTTACGATGACGACGATTTGCTGTTTGCTAGTAGCTATATTAGAGGCTTTTTAGTGGTCGCTGCGGTGCCGTTTGGTGATGAACAACAACGCTTGAGTCAATCATTATATACCGTCGTTTCAAAGGAGCTGGCGGCAGCAAAAACTGAGCTGTCTCCACAAGATAAGGCCATTGTTGATAATTTTTGGCAGCAAATAAAACCGGCCTTTATTTGAAATAGGAGCTAGATATGAGGTAAAAGGGAATAGAGAATAGGGAATAGGTGCTAAGTCCTAAGTACTAAGTAAAAGCAAGAGCGGGTATTGTTTCTGGTTTCAGTCGCTGTTCGGGTTTAGGATGATTTAGACGAATTATTTTATACTATTTTTATTAAATTACTTTAACTTGGCTCACACATACAATCAAAACCTGCCCCTAGCACCTCGAACTTAGCACCTGTTTTTTAATTCCCCTAGCACCGCGTACTTAGTACCTAGCACCACTTTTCATTTTTCCTTTTGATCAAATCTCTGATCACAAACCGATTTGGTGCCAAGTTAAACAGCATTTCATCATCGACAGGGTAAACCTCATCACAAATTTCGCTCGCAAGAATGTCAGCCAGTAAAGGTGCACAACTTAGACCACGTGCCCCTAAACCCGTGAGTACGTATAAACCGGGATAAATCGGCGCCGGTTCAGAAAAGTGCCAATTCTTATCTTTACTAAGGTGCTGGTAAAACTGTTTATGCAGCTCAATATTCGGTAATTGGCCAACCATAGGTAAATGATCTGGAGTACAACAGCGCAATCGTGCTTTGCTGGCGGCAACATCAGTTATTGACCAACCTGCCACATCACCCAAACAGGTTGCGAGCATGGTTAAATTGTATTGATCGTCTTCAGGGCGAGATGTTAAATCATTATCATCCTTGTCGAACGTGGCGCCAATACAATGCATATTATTATTTTGTGGGGTTAAATACCCTTTATGGCATAGAACGGTCGCCAGCGGTTTTATTTGCTCATTGGTGTGCATTTGGCTGACTTGGCCGCGAACTTGGCTCAAGGGTAAATCGTTGAGCAGTTC
>CALJHL010000306.1 GCA_938075435.1 uncultured Thalassotalea sp.
AACGAGCCAGTATGGCAGCCAAAAAGAAAATGGCAGGGCTAGACGATGAATATCGTTCAACCCTGTTGGAGTCTGGGATTAAAATGCGCTAGCCGTGCTGAATAAGCTGCAAATGTGGTTAAATTAAGTAGAAAACACATAGCAAAAAGCCGGCTTAATTAAGCCGGCTTTTTATTATTCGAGGATCTTTTAAATAATGTCGTTAATTTAAAACCGCGATTAAACGTTCAATATTTAGTTGTTGCTCAGTAAACCAATTGAGTTCGTCACGATTTGCCGCCGGCTTTATCACCACCAAATCTAAATCTAGGTCATTCATGCGCTTACTAATTTGAGCATTGGGTTGGTCTTCCCAAATAAATAACGCATCACTATTATTTTTGCGTAAACGGCTAAGTGTCTGCCATTGCTCTTCGTCGGGCATTTCATTGGGCTCCCAATGAAATGAATAACCCGCTAGATTATAACCTTGTTGAAAATATTGATAAACAGGGTGGGAATAAAATAACGTTTTTCCCTCAAGTCGCTTTGCAAGCTTGTTATAATCGGCATCTAATTGGCTCAATTGGGCTAACAAGATAGTTGTTCTGTCGAGTATTTCAATACGATGGTCTGGGTAAGTTTTAATCAATGCGTCACTGATTGCTGTCGCTTGGCGTTTCGCCAGAGTCATATCCATCCAGGTGGTAAAAGCATAACCACTATGGGAATGTTCGCCCTCAGGACCATGGCTATGAGTACTTTGTTTCGGCAGTGCTATCAGTTGCGCTTTATTGTTAGCATTGGTATCGATTAGTTTGGCCGATGCCAAGGCAACTTTATCAAGCCAGCTTGAGTAACCCGCGCCATTAAGAACAATTAGTTGGGCTTGTTGGAGGCGAATGATATCGTCCAATTTAGGTTGCCATTGCGACGGATCGATATCGTTTTTAAAGGGTAAGTTCACCGCAACTAAATCTGCGGCTAACTGCCTGGTAAAATATGCCAAAGGAGAATTAACGGCGATAATTTCGTTGGCGGCTGGCGAACTCGCCTGTTCAACTTTTACAGCGGGACCACAGGCGGTAATTGCACTAAACGCCAACAGTAATAATATCTTTTTTACGTTGTCTTTCATCGAATTCCCTTGTTAAGTAAGTAAAAATTTTTGTAATAATTGAATGCCATAACTCTCGGTAGCCAATATAAGTAGACTCGAAAAAAAAGCGCTAACAAATAACACACTAATCACCTCTATGGCCATCAGCAAAAATATTTGAATTTTACTGGCCCCTATTCGAGCTAAGGTAAAGCGCTCGCCTTTGCGCAACCGTAATGATAAAAAGAATACCAAAGCGGCGACAATTGCTGTGGCGATGCCAACCATAGCGATACCAACTACGATATAATCGCGCACCGTAAACACAGTGTCTAATAATTCATTAACCACTTTCGGGCTTCGAACAATTTGTACCCTACCTTGCTCTTCTAAATATTTTCCTAATAGCAAAGCTTGTGATTTTTTATCAAACGGTACAGGGATAATTGCCGAGATCGGTCTTTGGTTATTGTCGCCATGAAAATGAAAACTATCCGCATTTTCGGCAGTGATCTGGTTATATTGATTAACCGATGCATTAGCCACAATATTATCACCGTCTTTTTTTAGGATTTGTGCCATTGATGCTTTATTGTTTAACTCTTGATGACCATGGCCTAGGCCTTGGATCACCCAAGTCGTTTTAATATCAACAAAAATAGCCTGATCATCGGGACTAAAAGCCGGCTGCAAAATACCAACAACTTTCATTTTTAATGGGTATACACCAGCGATATCAAACACACTCTCAGGAGATGAAATAACATAATCGCCAACACCTAACGCCATTTTTTTAGCAACATCAGCACCTAAGACTGCATCGCCAAGTACAGCGACATGCCGGCCTTTGGCAATCTGTAATTGGCGATGCACCAAGTAATCAATATTGGTACCTACAATTGGATTACCTTGGGCGTTGAATCGATAATACAGAGGTATGGCTTGCGCGTATCCGCTTGCGGCAACCTTAGCCAGTTCAGCATAAGGTAAGCTATTTGGTGTTTTCGTCCGAAAATAAAGGCTGCCTAAAGAAAGCTCAAGAGGACTTCCAGGAGCGCCAATCACCAACGGCGTACTGTTTGCCCTTGCCGATAGTTGTTCGGCGGTTTGCTCAACAATGCTTTGCATCGCTAATGGCAACCAACTGACTAAGGTAATTGCAAAGGTAAGCACCATTAACTTTTTTTTATGATAGCGAATGTACTGCAAACTTAAATAGAATATATCGCTCATGCTGAGTTACTCTCTGGCGTTAATAATGAAGCAATGTCGATAACTCGGTCGAAAGTCGGTAATAATGAATGGTCGTGAGTTACAGTGAGTAAAATTCGCTGTTGCTGCTTACACTCGGCCACCAGTTTGTTTAATACTGTTTGTTTATTTTTAGGATCTAAATTACCGGTTGGCTCATCAGCCAAGACAATTTTAGGGTCGAGTAATAAGGCTCGACAAGCCGCAACTCGTTGCCGCTCACCTTGCGATAATGCATTTATATTTCGCTGCCATTTATCTGCTAAACCTAATTCGCTAATAATATGTTTGGCTCTGACTTCAAGATTGTTGTCGACTTTAACATTTTTGCAAAGCCGAGCTTGCAATAAAATATTATCGCGCACCGTTAAATAATCGAGTAGTTCAAAGGATTGAAAAATCATGCCAAAGCGATGAATCCGATGCTGACGGCGTGCCTGTTCGCTTAATAACGTCAAGTCTTCGCCATCGAGTAAAATACTGCCTTGATGCGGGTTTAAAATACCGGCGATTAAATTTAACAGCGTGGTTTTTCCTGAGCCGCTTGGACCAACCAAAGCAATATTTTCACCGGCTTGTAAGGTTAATTGTGGAACACATAATGAAAACCCACGATCTGGATATTTAAATTGGATATCACGTAATTCTAACGCCATAATTACAAACGCTCTTGTTGTAAAACCATCATCTGTTGTAATTTCCAATGCTGACCGTCAACCACCAGAGTCAACACCGCTTGATAATGATTGCTGCGCTGATGAATATGTCCCCAATGCCCTACCGCGCCATGTACTATCCAATCAGCTTCAACTTGAAAGCTATTGTCTTGTTCACTTGGTTTTAACTCTATATTTTCTAAAACCACGGCTTTTACTTTTGCTTGTGCGCCACCTTGGTTCGCTAACACCAAGCTATGTTTAGTTTCTAAAAATATATCGGTGAGTAACTCACCAGTAACGGAAAGTTCCAACACATCATAAATGTCTCCTTCTTCACGATAATCGAAAGAGCGATAAATATTGTGCAATAAATCAGCAACAATAGCATTCGCCCGTTCTTGGTCGGGTTCATTAGATTTAGCGAAGTTAACAACAAGTGCGCCGACGATTAAGGTAAAACAAAAACTAGCCGCGGCGACCAGGCTGTTTTGTTTATTTTTAACAACATAAACTAACCAAAATAGTGCCAATAACGCCAGCACAGCAAGCACTGGCAAACTTTTGTTGATAAACGTTTGCCATTGCGGTGCTGGCGCTTCAACCGTATTTAAAGTGGGAACAATTGGATCTTTCAGAAAATTTTCCCAGACCAGTTCATTCCAATCTTCCTGCAAACTCGAGGCTAATGGACCGGCTTGATCAACCGCAGAAACCGGTACATTAATAATACGCTCATCCCAGAGATCCCAAGTCATTACCACTTTTTCTGGTAAGGTGGTTTGTGGATAAACAAAAATAGCGCCTAAGATAGCACTATCAACTGCAATCGATTCGCCAGAGTCGATTACTTGTGAACTGGTTAAGGTACGCTCTAGGAAATTGACACTTTCTAAAATACCGGTTACCGCTTCGCCATTAATTGTTACTGGGTGATGTTTCGATAAAAATTCACCTGCTTTTTGTTTTATTTGCTGCTGCATTTCTGCAGTTATGATTTTTTTACCTTCCAAGCCAAGATCAACCCAACGTTGCAAGTCTTTTGGTCTGGCAATTATTTCCTTACGTACCTCAAACGGTTCAACATAAATAAAACCATTCATTGGCGACGAATACTGGCGTTTTAAGTTTTTCGATTTGAAGGTACTATACCAAGGGTCACTCCAATCTAAATTTAAAGAGTGACCAGAGGCAATAAAACGAAAATCGTTTACTGCAACTCCCTGATGATATACCACAAAACCTATTTCACCTCTAACTGGAGATGCAAAAATCAATTGCTCTGGACGAGTGTTTTTCGGGAATTTATAAATAATCGTTGCTTGAACAACGTCTAAGGCTTCATCTTGAATGGGTAAGGGAGTGCCATTTATCGGGTCGCGTAAAATGCGTTTCGCCGGACCTATTTTTATTAACTCGCCGACTAATTTAATGTTATTTTCATTTAACAAATACAGTTCTTCACTGACAAATGTTTGCACCCTTGGCAGCATAGGTGTATCGCCAAAATTTAACTCTTGGTAAATCGGGTCGGGTAATAAATTTTTAAAATTTTCAATCTCTGGCAAACCAATTTCAAACTCGGCGCGTACTCCATTGTCATCGACATAAAATTCAATAATGGTATTAGCAGACATGGCTTTATTTTTCATTAATGCATCGGCATAAACTTGAGCAGAAAAAAGCATCACTAGGGAAATAAATAACGATTTAAACAATTGCACGGCAGGTCCTTGTTGAGTGCGACAGTAGTAGATAATCGCATTATTATTAATATAACAATGCGATTATCATATAGAGTTGAATGAGTTACAACGTTTTTTTAAACCTTAATAATTATCCTAAACACCAGTTAGAGACCAGATAAACGCTATTCATAGCGCCTTATGACAACCAATAAGGAGGTAATTTTTGGGCTGCATGTTGGCAATGTTTTAGCGCCCCAAGTAAGTTTTCCATTTTATCGTCTAACCAATTAATGAGTTTGATAGGTAACTCTTGCTGAGAGTCGTTTAAATGATTTTTAAGAAGTTGCAAGGTTTCTAATTCATCAATACCCAAGTGTAAATCAAACCAAGGTCCTTTAAGTTCTTGGCGACGATGTTGATCAAATAAGGTTCCAAACCAGGAATCGGTTAATAAACTGCGTCTTAATAGATTATGGTTATTGAGGTAATCCGCTGGTGTTAATACCTTTGAATCAGGCAATGCGTGCTTCATATCATCAAGATTAATTGCCAACCAACTGGGCGCCAAATCGCTAAGCGAAGTGCTATTTTGAGGCTCTGGTATATCCGCTAAAATTAATTGCAACATCGACAGTTGCAATACATTAAATTGTTCTCCATAAAACAAATCATGGGCTTGGTTAAAATCGATAATGGTGTGTTTCTCGTCTTTCAATTCGGCTAACAAATTTTTGCTGTATTCGATTTTTTTCCGATAATTGCCGGTTTTAGTGGTTAACTCACGAATTTGTTTTGCCGTTTCCACCCAACTCAGCTGTTGTAATGCAGTTTTAATTTGCTTACGCACAGCTGCGTTTTCGGTTTCGTCAAGATAGTCTTTGTATAACCATAAGCCGTGCCTCGCTAACGCTAGGACATCTGAGATTTCTTTTAATACCAGTAAATTTGGATCAGCAACAAATTGGCTAATTAATTGTTGTAATTGCGCTAAACATTGTTCAAAGCCAGCTTTAAACGAGGTAATTAATGGCATCTCTATCGATAAATCTAACAAGGTATGGGCCGAGCTAATATTAGCTTCGGCTCGAGGAAAAACTAAACCATAGCCTCGAGCGGCTTTACTGGCTGTTCCGGGGCGAAGTGATAATACTTTAAATAATTTTTCAGCTAAACTAAATAGCGCTTGTCTTTCACCACAAACTAACTCTAATTCAATCTCACTAATTAATTCAGATTTTTGCCCAACTGCAACTTCTCCTTGATCAAAAGCCAGTTCAATTTGCTCCCCCTCGGCGGTGGTGACTAACCAAGTGATACGAACAAAATTAGTGGTAAATAAAGGCGTTAGTTGCTGGTTAACGTCTGCAACCTTAAAGCCTAGAGGCCAAATATTAGCGGCGAACAACCGTAAATCGGGAGTATCCCCAACTATTTCAACATTATACTCTGGTCGTTGATGCAGACCACCGATAACCTTACCAGCGGTTTTAATGGTTTGTTCACTCGCACTTACCGAGCTGTGGCGAATTCTTAGGCCAATATCCGCCTTGCGTAAACATAAATCAGCAGTATCAAAGTAGCAATTTTGTAATTGCTTGGTTTGGCTGACGAAGGTAAGTTGATGTTGTTCTAACAGGTTAGTGATTACCGCAGGAATATCGTCACCTAAAACTAAATATTTAAGCTCTATTTCAGTGTCCATTTATTATGATTGACTTGTGTAGTAATGATGTATTGAATCACCCACTTTACAAAAGCCTTATCTAGCTTTCAATCAAAAACTCAATTATTAGCAAGTACCGACGTTTTACTTATAAAAAAAGCCGCTAAAAATAGCCAGTTAAATCAGCCATTGGGCTTGATATAAAGGTCACAAACACCTAATATCTGGTAATACAATTAATGAAAAAGCATTATCACAATTCATGAAAAACTTATTTAATCTCATTGTCTTTGTTTTACTCAGTTTCACCTTTACAGTTTGTGCACAAGACAACCCTGAAGCTAAGATTGGCTTTATTAGTGATGACTTATTTACCTATTTCCACTCTGGGCCAGGCACCCAGTATCGAATTTTGGGCAGCATTGACTCTGGTGAAGAAGTGCAAGTTATTTCTGCTGAGCAGAACGGTTATATTCAAATCCAAGATTCACAAAACAGAAACGGTTGGATTGACGCAAAATATTTATCGGACTCGCCCGGATTACGGGTAGTACTTGCCGAACTCAATGAAGACATTACCGATAAAGCCATGCAAATTAGCTCACTAAAAGAGAAATTAGCAAAGACTTCTTCTGATCTAACTCAATTAAAATCGCAATTGGCGTTAATTAAAAAAGACAAGTCCAGTATCGAAAAGCAATTTGCAGAAGTAAGTAGTGAACTAGACGAGCAAGCATTTGATATCAAGAAAACCTGGTTTATTTACGGCGCGTCAGTGTTAATTATCGGCCTATTATTGGGTTTGATTATTCCGAAATTTACTGGTAAAAAAAGCAGCTACTCTTCATGGAAATAAAAAGCACTCAGCCAATAAGTGTTATTTTTGATGTGCTTCACCTTTACTATTTGCCTCAGTATTTACCTGTGTATAAGCAATTGCTAGCCCAAGGTATAAAGTCAAAATTTGTTTTCTACCATGGTATCCATGATGATGTCATTAAAGGTATCATTGCAGAACAACAATTGGCCAGTGTTTGGGTGACATCCCCGGAGCAAGCCTGTGATTATTATCTTCAACAAAAAGCCGATTGGATATTTTTCGCCAATGCTTTTCGTTTTCTTGACAAAATCCACACTGTTAGCAAGTCTGCCCAGTTAGGGCATGGCATAGGGCCTAAAGCCAGTTACTACAGTAAGTCAGATACTGCGATGACGGTTAGGTTTGTTGAAGGCCTTTATCGATGCAGTCGTTTACAGGAAATGTACCCTAACGATGAATTTATTGACGTCGGGTTCTGTAAGTTAGACCCAATTATAAATGGTGATGATGTTGGCTTTTCTATGGCGGCTTTAGGTCTTGATGAAAATAAGCCAACCATAACCTATGCCCCTACATTTTATCCGAGTTCAATCGAATGTTTTCCAAAAGATTGGCCGGCTGAGTTTGCAAATTTTAACCTCCTAATTAAACCTCATTATTTTTCAATCGCCAAAGATAAATACATAAAACAGAAAACATTATTAGAACATTGGTCTACCTATGACAACGTCTATCTAGCAAAAACGGCTGATTACTCGTTAATTCCTTTTTTAAAAAGCTCTGATATTTTAATTAGTGATGCCTCTTCTGCCTTGTTTGAATTTGCGGCGTTAAATAAACCCGTTGTATGGTGTGACTTCCTCAAGCTTAGGTGGAGTTATCGTGGTATTTTTCACTATCGATTTAAAAAGCGGATGGATAAAGATTTTGGCGAATACGCAGATATTGCTGTGCACGCCAAAAGCTATTCACAACTTTTCGACTTAGTTAATCAACAACATATGCAGCCCGACATGTTAGAAAATGCGCGCTTATCGTTAACTGAAAAATTAGCGGGTAACATAGACGGCAAAGCGAGTGAGCGTATCGTCGACTACTTAATTAACCATCATTGATAACCGACTTACTCAGCACACTTTACTGTAAAAATTTAAAATAGCGTGTAACATAAAGAGTAAATGCTATGTATATCAATTCATTGGTCGATGTAGAGCTATTCAACTTTACTGTACATTGCGTACTATAATTAGAGGTTTTTTTATGAAAAAAATAGGTTATACCACTGGCGTCTTCGATTTATTCCATGTTGGTCATTTAAACGTCCTAAAACGAGCCAAACTTGAATGTGATTACTTAATTGTTGGCGTAACCAGTGACGAATTATCGATAAAGGTAAAAAACAAAAAGCCAATTATTCCATTTAATGAGCGAATGGAAATTGTTGAACACATTAAATTTGTCGATGAAGTCGTACCGCAAATGAATTACGACAAAGAAGAAGCGTGGAATAATTTAAAGTTTGACAAAATGTTTGTCGGCGATGATTGGAAGGGCTCTGACAAGTGGAACAAGATTGAAAAAGAATTTGCTGAGTTTGGAGTAGAGATCGTTTACTTCCCTTATACCACGCACACCTCAAGCTCAATTTTAAGAGATGTATTAAATAAAATTAATGCTTAGGCGAAATTCATAAATAAAAAAAGACTGACATAGAATAAATATTTAATTGTTCAAATAACAGCAGTTCAGGATACTAAGCCGACCGGCGAGGCGTAAGTTAATGTTGTTTATTTTTCCGATTATAGCGACCGCTAAACGTGGTTCATATAAGGATTTTCTCAAGGGTAAGTCGATAATGCTAAACTAAATTTTAAATTCTTAAAATTGTGAATAACTTATAGTGTAATATTTTACAAAACATAGTTGACAGAATATCGGAAAAAACTTAAAGTGAAGCTAACTCAAATTGAGAATAGAAACGCAATAATAATGAATATTTATTTTAAACAACGCATTTTACAAAACCTCCTGCTAGATTCACATCGCGGGCGTTTCTCAATTGTTTAAAATAACCTAACGATTACCAAAAACCCGCAACGATAATTGCGGGTTTTTTTATTCCTGAATTCGTTGCAAAAATCAAACAAAGGCACAGTAATGGCAAACTCAGTTAAAATTTTTGATACCACCCTACGCGACGGTGAACAGGCGTTGATTTCAAGCTTGTCAGTTCATGAAAAGTTACAAATTGCTTTAGCGTTAGAACGACTAGGGGTTGATATAATGGAAGTCGGTTTTCCGGTTTCTTCGCCTGGCGATTTTGAATCGGTACACACTATTGCAAGTACCATTAAGAATTCAATCGTCTGTGGTTTATCAAGAGCGGTTGAAGGCGATATTCAGGCCTGTGCAGATGCCTTAAAACCAGCTGAACAATTTCGCATTCATACCTTTATTTCGACTTCCGACGTACATGTTCAAGAAAAACTAAAGCGTCAGTTTTCTGATGTTGAAGCCATGGCCATTGATGCCGTTAAATTTGCCCGTCGGTTCACCGACGATGTTGAGTTTTCCTGCGAAGATGCGGGCCGCACCCCAATTGATAATTTATGCCGCATGGTTGAATCGGCGATTAAGGCTGGGGCAACAACGATTAACATTCCGGATACCGTAGGTTATACCCTACCAAATGAGTTTGGCGGTATTATTACCGATTTATACAATCGCGTCCCGAACATAGATAAAGCCGTACTATCTGTGCATTGCCATAATGATTTAGGCTTAAGCGTTGCCAATTCAATTGCTGCCGTCCAGGCTGGTGCCAGACAAATAGAATGTACCATTAATGGTATAGGCGAACGTGCCGGAAATTGTTCACTGGAAGAAGTGGCAATGATCATGAAAACTCGTGCCGATATTTTAGGGTTAACAACCAATATTAATCATAAAGAAATTGCCCGGACCTCACGATTAGTGAGTCAAATTTGTAATATGCCAGTGCAAGGTAATAAAGCAATTGTCGGTGCAAATGCCTTTAGTCATTCCTCAGGTATTCATCAAGATGGTATGTTAAAAAGTGCCAACACCTATGAAATTATGACCCCAGAAAGTGTCGGCATTAGTAAGACTAAGTTAAATTTAACTTCACGCAGTGGTCGCCACGTGATTAAACACCGCATGGCAGAGTTAGGCTATAAAGACAGTGATTTTGAGTTAGAAGATCTTTATCAAGACTTCTTAACCTTAGCCGATAAGAAAGGCCAAGTGTTTGATGATGACCTAGAAGCATTATTATTCAAAAATCAGCAACAAGATGACTCTGCTAGTTATAAAATTGAGTACATGAATGTCAATTCAGGTAGTGGCGATTTTGCCACCGCAAGTATTAAATTAGCCTGTGGTGACAATGTTCAGATTCAATCGGCAACCGGCAATGGCCCTGTTGACGCATTGTATCAAGCCATTAAACAAGCAGTTGATATTGATTTTGAAGTCGCTGACTACAAAATTTCCAATAAAGGTGAAGGTGAAGACGGTTTAGGGCAAGCAAACTTAGTGGTTAGTTGGCAGGGTCGAAATTTTCACGGCTATGGTTTAGAAACCGATGTAATTGACGCCTCCGGTCAGGCATTAATTCATGCATTAAATAGTATTGTTCGTGCTCGCCAAGTGGCTCTATTAAAAGAGCAAGCGGGCATTGATCAGCAACAAAATAAAATTCAAGGAATATAATAGTAATGGCAAACATAGCAGTATTAGCCGGTGACGGTATTGGCCCAGAAGTCATGGCTGAAGCAATTAAAGTATTAGACGCAGTAGCTGAAAAATATAATTTTACCGTAAACAGCCAGCACTTCGATGTCGGTGGTTTGGCAATTGATCATCATGGCAAAGCGCTTCCTGAGCAAACTCTAGCCGGTTGTGAACAAGCTGACGCAATATTATTTGGCTCAGTCGGCGGTCCTAAATGGACCAGTCTGCCACCAACCGAACAGCCTGAACGAGCATCGTTATTAGGCTTACGCAGTCATTTCGGCTTATTTTGTAATATGCGCCCGGCCTCATTAATGCCATCGCTATCGCACTTATCGACATTGCGTGCTGATATTTCAGAAAAAGGCTTCGATGTGTTAGTGATTCGAGAATTAACCGGAGACATTTATTTTGCCGAACCTAAAGGCCGTCGTGGTGAAGGTGAGCAAGAAACTGGTTTTGATTCAATGTACTACTCGCGAGCTGAAATTAAACGTATTAGTCACTTGGCTTTTCAAGCCGCGAAAAAACGCAGCAATAAAGTCACTTCAGTCGATAAAGCCAATGTGTTGGCGACTAGCGTATTATGGCGTCAAGTAGTGGAAGAAGTCGCTAGTGATTATCCTGAAGTAGAACTTGAACATTTATATGTTGATAATGCGGCCATGCAACTCGTTAAAGACCCTGGCCAATTTGATGTCATGCTATGTCCTAATTTGTTTGGTGATATTTTATCTGACATTTGTGCGATGGTTACCGGCTCTATGGGTTTACTACCATCAGCAAGCTTAAATGAATCTGGCTTTGGCATGTATGAACCTGCCGGTGGCTCAGCTCCTGATATTGCAGGGCTTGGTATTGCCAATCCGATTGCACAAATTCTTTCTGCGGCGTTAATGCTGCGTTTTAGTCTGGAGCAAGGTGAAGCTGCAACCGCAATAGAAAAAGCCGTAGCCAAAGCGTTAGATGATGGCATGTTAACCGGCGATTTGTTGTCGGCAGAACACCGAGACAATGCAAAGACAACCACCGAAATGGGTGATTATATTTGTACTTTAATAAAAAATGAACCGAGGTAAGCAAAGATGGCTAGAACATTATACGAAAAATTATGGCAACGTCATTTAGTTGAAGATAAAGCAGGAGAGACTCCGCTTATTTTTGTTGACCGCCACTTGGTTCATGAAGTGACATCACCACAAGCTTTTGCAAATTTGAAATTTCATAACCGGCCGGTACACAGTCCAAGTAGAACCATTGCGACAATGGATCATAATATTTCCACCAAAAAGTGTGACATTGGTGCTGCCGGTGTAAACGGTGCAAACCAATTAAAAGCCCTTGAGATTAATTGCGATGAATTTGGGGTAAAACTTTATGGTATGGGCCATAAAAACCAAGGTATTGTCCATGTAATGGGCCCAGAATTAGGCTTTACCTTACCTGGGCAAGTAATTGTCTGTGGTGATTCACATACCGCAACTCACGGAGCTTTTGGAGCCTTAGCTTTCGGCATTGGCACCTCTGAAGTTGAGCATGTACTAGCCACGCAAACGTTGCGTCAAAATAAAGCCAAAACCATGAATATTGTGGTGAATGGTA